>NZ_CP114598.1:1656296-1987556 GCF_030848305.1 Akkermansia muciniphila
GTCATGTCTGCCGTGTCCAGGCACAGAGATTGGTTGTTGAAGCCGGGATTAGTTTGCGGAGTGTATTTTTTCCCGGAGCCGTCATCCCCCCCAAGCAGGTAAATGACGCCGTTCCTGGAAACCGGGGCCGGAGTAGGGGCTGCGGCAATGGCGTAAGGCATGTCCGGCAGGCGCGTCCATCCGTGTTCCGGGGTATAGCTCCATGCTTCCTTCAGCAATTCCCGGACCTGTTTGCCGTCCTGCTCCCTCAGGCCGATGCCGCCGAGCACGTACAGGGTTCCATCTGTTGCGGCCATTTGATGCAGGAAGCGGCCGCGGCCCGGCAGCGGGTCCTGTTCCAGCCATCCCTGTTCCGGCCGGCGTGTGTCCAGCATGAAGACCCGGTTGGTGCAGTCCTGCTCACCGGGACGTTCACATCCCCCAGTAAGATAGACTTTCCCGTCCAGCACGGCAGCCGCCGTATATGCCAGGGCGATGGGGAGGGAGGGAAAAGGGCGCGTGGTGACAGTGCCGTCCGCGGCGTTCAGCAGGTAAACGTCTTTCCGGTGTCCTTCCCTGTCGCAGCCGCCGATGCACAGCAGGCCTTCCCTGACGCTGGCGGAGGCTCCGTAGGCATAGGGCACGGGCAGTGTTCCGGCCTCTTTCCATGCGTTTTCCTTCGGAGAGAGCGTAAAGACGCGGTCCGTCCATGTTTTGGGGCCCCCTTCAAGCATGGGCTTTTCCGGGAAGTTGGTTCCTCCTGCACAAATCATTATTTCTCCGCAGGTTCCTGCGTACATGCCGGCGAAGCCTTCCGGATCGGGAAGGGAGGGTAAAGGTGTCCAGGATGAAGAATAGCGGCTCATAACGCGTGTAAATGATTACGCCGTATAATAGCAAAAACCGGCGGCTGCGCCAGTATTAACCTCTGGTCCTATTTTTTTGAATAAATTCCTTTCCTCGCGCCTCTTACCAACGTAGAAGAGGTTAATCATATGAAAACCGGGACCCGTTTTTTGATTTTATGTCTCCTGGCGCCTGCCGCCCTGGCGGAAAATATGTCTCTGCGGTCCGGCAGGGTGCTGGAAGACGCCGTGGTGGTGTCTTCCGGAGATGATTTTGTCAATATCCAGTATACGGACGGGGTAGCCAAGGTTTCCTATAAGGATCTGACGGATGCCCAGCAAAGGGATTACAAGATGACGCCGGATGAGGTGAGGGCCAGACTGGAGCAGCGAAGGATGGAGGAAGCGGCGCGCAGAAAGAAAGCGGAAGAAGCCAGGAAGGCGGCCGATGAAGAAGCCAGGAAAATCCGGGAATCCCTGTCTGAGGCGGAGCGGCATCCCCGCTATCTGGAAGGGGCGGATATTTCCCGCATGTTTTTGCTGATGGGGGAACTTACCAGGGTGGAGGCGGAGGTTATGGCTCTGCAGTGGAATGCCCTGGAAGCGGATCGTGTGGGTTTGCCGGAAGACGCCCGCGTTTTCCGCGCAAGGGCGGCCTCCTATCAGGAGCAGATAAACGCCATCCGTAAAAGAAGGGAAACCGCGGAACAGTATTGGCAGGATTTGGAAAAGAAATACTTGGCCCTGAAAGACGGCACCCAGAAGAAGATTGCGGATTTGAACAGGCAGGTTTCCCAGTTGCAGGGGGAAGTGAGGGAAGTGGCCAGCCAGCCGAGAACGGAACGCATCATTGTCCCGCCGATTATCAGGACGTGGAATTATCCGCCGCCGCCCGTTATTATCCGGCCCCAGCCGCTTCCTCCGCGTCCCGTGCCTCCGCCTCATCCGAGGCCTTTGCCCATAAAGCCGAGTTTGTACAGAGGTTAAAGAGGCTCCAGAGCATTGCCTTTTCTCCCCATGGGCCTGTGCCGTTTACAGGAAAAAGGCTGCCGGGGCATTCCTTTGCCGTTGAGGGGAAACATCAGATTCCGGGCAGGGGGAACAGTTCCATGCGGCCTTCCCGGAAGGAGGCCAGATTCCTGAACCCTGCCTGCCGGGCCAGTTCCCCGGCCCGCTTGAAATCCTGCCCTACATCCTCCGGCCTGTGGGCGTCCGAGCTGATGGTCAGGGGAATCCCCGCTTCCGCCGCCATTTTCAGGAATTGCCCGTCCGGATATTGTTCGCCGCACTTGTTGTGCCAACCGGCCGTATTAAGTTCCAGACATGCTCCGGATTCCCGCATGGTTTCCAGCGCCGGTTCATAATAACGGCGCAGGTCGCCGGAGGGGCGGAAGCCGAATTTTTTGATCAGGTCCGCGTGTCCCATGATGTGGAACATTCCGGAGGCGGCCATATTCCGGAAGCGCTCCCAATATTGTTCCCACGCGTCCTCCACATCCGTCCGGCGCCAGAAATCCATCCTGTAGGGATTGTCGAATTCCTCCTTTTCCCCCAGGTAATGGACGGAACCGATCAGGTAATCCCATGCGTGCAGGCCCTGCAGGCGCTCTATCCATGGTTCAATGCCGGGAAACCAGTCGCATTCCAGAGCGGAACGGACTGTCAGTCCGTGCGGCGCGGCGCATTCGCGGGCTTCCGTGATCCAGTCCAGGTAGGCCGGCATGTCCGCCTGCTTCATGCGCCAGTCGTCAAAAGGTTCCCCGGGCATCGGGGCATGGTCTGAAATGCCGTATTCCCGGAGCCCGGCACGGACGGCTGCCTGCACATATTCCTGCGGAGTGCCGGAGGCGTGCAGGCACAGGGGGGTATGGGTATGGTAATCGCAGTACATGAAGGGGAATGCCCATGCTAGCATGGCGCGGCGGACGGTTCAACCCGGAGGGATGTCTTTGTTCATTATTTGCCGTCGTTGACTTTATGAGTTGATTTTATGGACAGGATTTTTTAGAGTCGCGTTAAATAGGACACGTGACGTATGAGTGACTGGCAAGGCTTTTCCCCGCTGAATGATTTTACAGGGCCGCTCCTGGATAACCTGAAGCGCCACCCCAAGCGCATTGTTTTTCCGGAAGGGGAGGATGTCCGCGTGCTGCGCGTGTCCCAGCGCTTTGTGGAGGAGCAGGCTGGAGCGCCCATCCTGCTGGGAAGGAAGGAAGTCATCACGAGAATGGCGGAAATGAACGGAATTTCCCTGAAATTCGTCCGTGTCATTGAACCGCAAAAAAGCTCGGATATTCAGATGTTCTGCGACCGCTATGAACGGGCGGAACAGATGTTCGGCAACGGGTTGCCCATAAACACCCGTGAAATTGTTTCCGAACCGGTTCATTTTGCCGCCATGATGGTGCTTTACGGCCAGGCGGACGCCATTGTGGCCGGGAACATGAAAAGGGTGGCTTCCGTTTTCCGCGCGGTGAACAAGTACCGGCAGGATCCCGTTCCCACCAAGCCCCTGTTTGCCATTTCCATCGTGCTTGTGCCCGAATTTTCCAAAAAATTCGGCGGCCGCGGCGTCTATTTTCTGGCGGATACCGGGGTTAATCCTGAACCCACGGTGGAAAATATGGCCTATTTTGCCGTGGAGACGGCCAAGATGGCCCGCCACATGCTGGGTAAAAGCGTTCGCGTCGCCATGTTGAGTGCGTCCACTTCAGGTTCCGTTCCGGAACTGGCCGCGGACCGTACCAGGGCCGCGGCGGCGCTGGCGAAGAGCATGGTGCAGAAGGATTGCCTGAGCAATGAAATCTCCGTAGAGGGAGAAATCCAGATTGACGCCGCTCTGTCGTCGGATTCCTACAGCGTGCGCGTGCACCGCAATTCCATGCTTCAGCCGAGTGAGGTGTGGGTCTTCCCGACTCTGGATGCTGCGGATATCTCCAAAAAACTGTTGTGCATGATGCCGTCCGTATACAACTACGGCCTTATTCTGGGCGGTCTGCTCTTTCCGATTGCGCAGCTGCCGCGGCTGACGGATGAAGACAGGATGTTCGGCACTGCGCTGGTGGTAGGGAATGAAGCCATTAAATTCCACCTGCTGTATCCGCAGGGGGTTGCTCCGCTTTATTGACCGGGGGAGGCGCGTCCATGACCAGCAGGCGCTTTTCCCTGCGCACGGCCAGTTTCCCGCCGGGCAGGGAAGTCCGGGAAGGGCCGTCTGTATTCAAGATATTGATTACCCGGAGTACGGCGTCTTCCGTCAGGTTCGGAATATGCTGCCGGCGCAGGTAATCATGCACGGCGCATTGTTTCAGCTCCGCAGGAAGCAGGTTGATCTTCGGCAGGAACAGGCGCCCCTGGGGATCTGTCAGGTTCATGGAGTCCAGCGCCTGGGAAAGCGCCGTGCGGATTTGATTTTCCAGACGGCAGGCGCGTGAAAAGGGAAGGCTGGTGTCCCTCTGGAACAGCGCATTCAATTTGGGAATGATTTCATGGCGCAGAACATTCCTGGTATATTCGGCAGACTGGTTGCTGGAGTCCTCCTTCCATGGAATATGGAGATGCTCCAGATAGGCGGTGATATCCTCCCGGGAAAAATCCAGCATGGGGCGTACGACGGTCAATCCGTTGGCCCAGGTGGAGACGGGGGACATGCCGTGAATGCCGGAGGCGCCGCGGCAGAGGTGAAGAAGAGCCGTTTCCTGCTGGTCGTTCCGGTGGTGGGCCAGGGCCACGAACGCCCCCGGATGGCCGGCGGCCCATTTCAGAAACGAGGCCTGCCTGGCTTCCCTGGCCGCTTCTTCAATGGAAATTCCACGGGTATGGGCCATATCGCGGACATGGACGCGTTCCCGGACACAGGGAATACCCAGGGAGGCCGCGTAACGGAGCACAAACGTTTCCTCTTCCTCCGCTTCCGGACGCAGCTGGTGGTTTACATGGCATGCAACCAGGTTGCAGCCCGGCATGCCGGACAGCAGGGAAAGCAGAGCCATGGAGTCCCTTCCCCCGCTGATTCCGGCAAGGACGGGGCGGCCGGAGCGGAGAAGTTCCGCGGACTGGCTGTCAAAATGGTCCGGTGTCAATATCATGCTGCTGCAAGTGAAGCTGGAAAAAGAGAAAAAGAAAAGCCTGCAAATAAAAACCCCGTTTTCCGGAAAGGAAACGGGGTTGAAAAATTGCTGAAGGCAGTTCTTACTTGTTGAGCTTGGGCTTGCCTCCGCTGCGGCGGACGGTGCCGAAACGCTTCTGGAATTTGTCGATGCGGCCTTCCGTGTCCACAAACTGGTTCTTGCCGGTGAAGAACGGGTGGGAATCAGAGGTGATACCGCAGGAAACCACGAAATGTTCAACCCCGTCAATAACTTCCGTCTTGGGGGAACGAACGGTGGAACGGGTGATGAAGCGGCGGCCGGTGGTGATGTCAACGAAAACGACCGGATTATACTGGGGATGAATATCTTTCTTCATGGTGGTGTATTGCGTTTCCGACGCAAGGGGAACGCAAGTATAAATATGTTTTATTGCATGTCAAGCATCCCCGCGTAAAAATAAGGAAGTTTGCACATGACGGTTCGGGAGCTTGCGGAAGGAACGGTTGTGGAGATGATGGGACGGAAAATGGAGCAGGTGTTGAAGAGGCCCCCCTGGTGGGCGTGGTTTTCCCTGATGGGATTGGAAATCCCTTCTGCCGCCATTGCCTGGGCTTTTGCCGTCAGCCAGTCCCATCTGGTGGCGGTTTCCTCCCCCTGGCTGTATCAGTTCCTGTTTGTGGCTGTCTGGTGCGTCAACATGCTGGACCGGGTGCTGAAAATATTCCGGAGCGGTTCCGCCGTGCACACGGATGAATGCCTGCTCTTTGCCAAAAAGCACTGTTTCGTGATCTCCCTGCTCATTATGGTGGCGGCCGTGACGGGGCTTTGGATTATGTTTTTCCAGTTGGGCGTGGTCATTTTCCAATTTGCCTTTCTGCCTGGCGTTTGCAGTCTGCTCTTTCTCTATTTTTCTTCCAACCCTCATCAGAAAGGGATCTTGTCTTCCGGATTCGTCATGGGGGCGTTTTTCGCCGCCGTTTCCTTTGCCACGGGAGCCGGAATACCGGCCTACTTTTACGGGACGGTAGGGGGCGGCTGGGGAGGCCAGCTGTCCGAACCCACCTGGTATCTGGTGGCGCTGGTCATGCTCTGCATGTTCAGCCGCAAACGGTGGAGTGAAGAAGAGGAAGAAGATGGGCAGGATTCCGCCGACCGTGACATGGTATCCCTGGTATGGATGGGGGTGACAGTCATTTACGTCGTATTCTGCCTGGCCGCCGCCGCCAGGGAATACACCGGAGACGCGTGGATTTATTATGGGCTGGCGATGGCGGGGGCATTCATGTTTGTGCTGGACAGGATGAAGAGGAATATGCCTCCCCTTCTCCTGTACACGCTGTCCTGGGCGGCGCTGATTTTTGCATTGCTGTTGAGCGGTATTCTGGCGCAGGCTTCCTCCTGATTGACCGGGCGGATTCCCGCTATGGGGAGGGCAAAATACAGGGAAGTTGAAAAAATAATATTTTGTGGTTGCAATATTGGGAAGAGGATGATAGATTCTGCCCCGCAAGCGCGTTCTGCGTGCAAGCAAGTGGCTCGGTAGCTCAGTCGGTAGAGCAGGGGATTGAAAATCCCCGTGTCGGCGGTTCGATCCCGTCCCGAGCCACCATTTTTTCTCCCATTTCTTAAAACCCCCTTTTTATACGGGAAGTAGCTCAGCCTGGTGGAGCGCCTGCTTTGGGAGCAGGATGTCGCAGGTTCGAATCCTGTCTTCCCGACCATTTTAAAGCCTGTAAATCGAATGGTTTGCGGGTTTTTGTCTTTAGTGTAACTTCCTGTTGGTTGTCCGTATGGTTATCTGTAAAATGGATTATTCCTGTACGAAGGCATCCGCACCTGTGATTATTTAAAGCGCCGGAAATCTTCTGTATCCGAATCACTGCGGAGAGAAAGACAATGAATCATTCTTTTCAAACCTGCTGCGTACTGGCGGAAGACTTGATGGTTGGGAGCAGCGTGCCGGATTCTTTCCCTGACGGCGGGGATATGAATAAGATTGATCAGTATGTCGGGCTGAGAGACGGTATAAAAAACGCCGCAGGGGAGAGGTGCGGCGGAGTGGAAAAAGTGATGGATGATAGAAGAAGTTTTATTTCTTTTTTAATATATAATGTTCGGCCAGGATGCCCTGATTGATTGTCCCTTCCTTGTCTGACAGCATTACTTTACTGCCGTCAAGTATTTTATAGTAAGATTTTTCATTGGAAGAGGACTGGGTCAATTCAATCAGGCTGCCGTTGATGAAAGCATAAGAGCCTTTTGATTTGAAAATGGCGTTTTTTTCTCCTATGTATTCGCTTCTCAATACATAAGTCTTGTTGTTGTTTAATGTCAGCGTTGTTTTGATCCCTTCACAATCGGCGGCAGGAAGAATTCCTTCATAAGTGCCGTAAGGATTAAAATTTTCCGCTTGTTCCGCTGTTTTTGTTCCTCCGTTTTCAATTGGAGAATGATGATTTTGAGGAGAATTACAGCCGGTTACGATCACTAGACATGCGGCCCATAAAAGAATCATTTTCATGGCAGGTATCTTTCTTTTGGATGAATGTTTTTCCTGATTCAACAGGGGAGAAGCTGGAAACAAGCAGTTTTGTGTCTGCCATTTCCCGCCTTACTATCATATAGGGCAAGGTGATGGAGAGGGGCAAGATTTTTTCTTTTCATGGACCCCGCGAGTATGATGAATGCCGGATGATTTTTTTCTGTTGGCGCGGATGACGCTTTTGGCGGCGGCGGTTTGTTTTGCCTCATCTCTTGGCTGTGCGGCAGCGTGTTTCCGGAACAGCAAGGCTGCCCGATGGCGCCTGCTTCCTGTCCTGGTGATGATTATGGTTGCGGTTCTGTTCGGGAATGGAGGCGATTAATTAGTCATTTGTATATCTTTTGATTGACCGCATGTGCGCGTACGTATACTTTCCGGTCATGCTCCTTCGATTTTTATCGAGCCTCTTTTTTGCGTCCGGCATCGTTTTTGCCGCCCAGGCGAATCCCCAGCCTTATCCGGATTCCGATTCTTCAGACGGATATGATCCCGGTTTTTATGCAGAGGCTTATTCCGGCGGTTACGACAACGCTTCGGCGCCGGCGGAGGCGTCCGCCTCCAGGCCCGTTTTCCCTACACAGTCCTATTTTGAATTGCTTGGCCCCATGGATTCCAGGAATGGGCTCGGAAGCGTGAATGTCCAGAATTGGATGACGGATTTGAATTTGTGCAGAATGTCCAGCGGTTCCTGGAATTTTTCTTCTACCGCGGCGTTGCGTCTGAGCTGGTTTAACGGAAAAGGGGCGGATAAGATGGATGTGGACCGGCTGTACACGATTTGGCTGAATGTGAATGCCTCCTATGCCGTCACGGGAAAGACGCGCCTGGTTTTCGGTGTGACGCCCCAGATTTCCACGGATTTCGATACCTGGACGAGCCATAATATTTTCTTAGGAGGCCATGTTCTTCTGGCAGGCCCCTTGAACGACCGGTTCAGCTATGGCGTCGGCATCGGCTGTTATCCGCAGCTTGGGGATTATCCTTTGCTGCCTCTTATTCAGTTTAAATGGGATGCTTCCCGGAATTGGACGCTACAACTGGAGGGGACCCGTCTTTCCTATATCAACAGGGTGAGCGAGGGATTCAAGTGGGGGCCGTTCGTTTCCGTGGTGTCCGGCACATGGACGATTCACCATGACCGCCGCGTTCGCCAGTTTGCATGGATTTCCGGCGTCGCCGGCATAGGAGCCGATGCGGGGCTGGGACGTTGGGGCAGCGTTCGCCCCAGGCTGGTGGCGGATATCGGTTTTTCCTTCGGGAATTCCGGTACTATCAAGACTAGCAACGGGAGCCATGATTTGGAAAAGTACCATTATGACCCCGGTTTTTATTTGCGTGCGGGGTTGCTGTTTGAGTTTTGATCGGCCAACAGGATTAGCGAATACATGACGAGGCCTCCGGCGCGTTGAGTGCGCCGGAGGCCTTTTACATATGGGGCGGTCTGAGGCCGGAATGGTGTCCGGGAGCGGTCAGGCTTCTTCAACAGAGGGCCTGCCCACGGAGTGGTATTCAAATCCTACGGCCCGGAGGTTTGCCGGGGAGAGGATGTTTCTTCCATCAAAGATGATGCGGTTGCGCATGACGCCGGCGAGTTTCTGCAGGTCCGCATTCGCGTATTCGCTCCATTCCGTGGCGATCACCAGCACTTCCGCGTCCCGGGCGCATTCGTACATGTCTTCCACCAGTTTGACCCCCCTGGGTTTCAGAATGGGGGCCGCCGTGTGCATGGCTTTGGGATCCGTAGCGGTGACAATGGCTCCTTCCGCGCAGAGTTTTTCACATAGTTTCAGGGCGATGGATTCCCGGATATCATCCGTGTTCTGTTTGAAGGCAAGGCCCCACACGGCTATCTTTTTATCCTTCAGAACCCACAGGCGGTCCCGAATTCTGTCCAGGAAGTGGATGTGCTGGGTGTCGTTGATGTGTTCCACTTCCTCCAGCAGGGTGAAGGGAATGCCCAGCGTGCGGCTGATGTTGATGAAGGCCTTGACGTCTTTCGGAAAGCAGGAGCCGCCGTAGCCCAGCCCCGCGTTAAGGAAGTGGCGTGAGATGCGTTTGTCCATGCCGATGCCTTCCGCCACCAGTTCCACGTCCGCGCCCGTTTTTTCACAGACCTTGGCGACAGCGTTAATGTAGGATATTTTAAGGGCCAGGAAGGAGTTGGCCGCGTGCTTGATGAGTTCCGCAGAGTTGACGTCCGTTTCCAGAATGGGGGCGTGGATGGGCTGGTAAACGCGCTTGATGACGTTCATGGCTTGTTCCGAGTTGGCGCCTATGACAATGCGGTCGGGATGCAGCAGGTCGTCCACGGCGCATCCTTCCCGCAGGAATTCCGGATTGGAGACGATATCGAACTGAACATGCGGCCCCGCATAGTGCTTGATGGTCTGGCTGACTTTTTCCCCGGTTTTGACGGGTACGGTGGATTTGTCCACGATGACTTTGTATCCCATTTCAGGCTGGAGCGCCTGGGCGATTTCCCTGGCCACTTTTTCAATGTAGGTCAGATCCACGGAGCCGTCCGTATTGGGCGGGGTGGGCACAGCGATGAAGATGACTTCGCTTTCCGCGATGGAGTCCGCAATGGAAGAGGAAAATTCCAGCCGTCCGACGGCCACGTTTTTTTTCACGAGTTCTTCCAGCTTGGGCTCGTAAATGGGGATGGACCCGGATTGGAGCGTGCGTATTTTTTCAGCGTTATTGTCTACGCAAATGACGTGATGGCCCATTTCAGCAAAACAGGTGCCAGTAGTCAGTCCCACGTAGCCGCTGCCGATGATTGTTAAATTCATAGTGTTAGCGAAGTATTGATAAAAACTTGATTGCGCCGAAAGATAAAGGCGGCTGAACCAATATTCAAGCATTATTGACAGAGGATTTTTTCTGTCAAAATAAAAAGTTCCTGATTGAGCGTCCCCTTTCCTTGTGGTATAACCGCGACCAGACAGGAAAATATCTGTTTATTTTAATTCGAACGTTATGAAAACACCTATCACCGTTACCGTTACAGGAGCCGCCGGCCAAATTGCCTATTCCCTTCTGTTCCGTATTGCTTCCGGCAGCATGCTGGGGCCGGACCAGCCGATCAACCTGCGCCTGCTGGAAATCCCCCCGGCCATGAATGCCCTGGAAGGGGTGGTGATGGAATTGCGTGACGCCGCATTCCCGCTGGTTAATGAAATTGTTCCGACCTGCGATCCTGATGAAGCGTTCGCCGGGGCCAACTGGTGCCTGCTGGTAGGTTCCGTGCCTCGCAAGGCCGGCATGGAACGCAAGGATTTGCTGGACATCAACGGCAAGGTGTTCATCGGCCAGGGCCAGGCGATTGCCCGCAGCGCCGCCAAGGATGTGCGCGTGCTGGTCGTCGGCAACCCCTGCAATACGAATGCCCTTATTGCCATGCACAACGCAAGCGGCGTTCCCTCCGACCGCTTCTTCGCCATGACCCGCCTGGATGAAAACCGCGCCAAGAGCCAGCTTGCTGAAAAGGCCGGCGTCCATGTGACGGAAGTGACTAACATGACCATCTGGGGCAACCACTCCTCCACCCAGTACCCGGATTTCACCAACGCCAAGATTGGCGGCAAGCCTGTAACGGAAGTTATCAAGGATACGGAATGGCTCAAGGGCGATTTCATTACCACCGTGCAGCAGCGCGGCGCCGCCATCATCAAGGCGCGCGGAGCTTCTTCCGCCGCTTCCGCCGCTTCCGCCGCCGTGGATACCGTCCGCAGCCTGGCTACCCAGACTCCGGAAGGAGACTGGTATTCCGTGGCCGTTTGTTCCGACGGTTCCTACGGCATTGAAAAAGGTCTTATCTGTTCCTTCCCGGTCCGCACCACCAAGGATGGCGGCTGGGAAATCGTGCAGGGGCTTCCGGTTGATGCGTTCTCCCGTGAAAAAATTGACGCTACCGTCAATGAACTGAAGGAAGAACGTGACGCCGTTTCCTCTTTGTTGAAGCATTAATGTTGATTTGCTTTTGCGCCGGGTTTCCCGTTTTCGGGAAGCCCGGTTTTTTATGGCCTGAAGAGTTCATCAACCTCATTTTCTGCGGGACAGAAGTTTTCTTCCGTGTTAAAAAAATAATGGATGCAGCATCCGCTAGTTTATGGATCAGGATCGCATATTATACAGGGGAGAGGCTTTTACGCTGACCGGAAATTCTTTGCGCCAGGATGCCGCGCATTGGGCGGAAGTACAGTCGGACGGTCCGGTGAAAACCATGAAGAACGGCCGCTATTCCGAGTGGCGCATTTTTCCGGAAGCCGGGAGTGCTCCGCATTATCATGGAAATTTTGAAGTGCTTAATCAGGCTTACGGCCTGGCGTTGCATGAGGCCGGGGCCCTGCTTAATGAAGAAGGGACGTTCCGGACGGGGGCCAACTGGCCAACCGTGTGGACCCGGGATATTTCCTACGCCACCCATTTGGGACTGGGGTTGTGGAATGTCCATGCCTGTATGAATAGCCTGAAATCGCGGGTCCGGAACGGGGAGGTGGAGCAGGATACCGGAACGGGCGGCTCCTGGCCCATTTCTTCCGACCGTGTGGTATGGGGGATGGCGGCGTGGGAAGTTTACTGCCTGACGGGGGATGCCGACTGGCTGTCCCTTTCCTGCCGGGTGATGGAAAAGACGTGCGTGAGGGATGAACAGGTGCTTACAGCCACGGGCGGCCTGATGAAGGGGGAATCGTCCGTGCTGGATTGGCGGGAGCAGAGCTATCCTGCGTGGATGACTTCTGCCGATATTGGAGATTCATGCAGCCTTTCCACCATGCTCCTGCACGCGGAGGCCCGCAAGGTGCTGTCCCGGATGTTCCGGGAGCTGGGGCTGGAGGCGAAAGCGCGGGAGTGGGAGGAAAAAAGCGCCTCCCTGGCTTCTGTCATTGAGCGTTTTTTCAGGATTCCGGAACATGTTCTGTACGGGCAGTACCTGTATGGGCGCGGGTACCCCGTGCTGTCGGAGAAGGTGGATTCCCTGGGCAATCTGCTTTGCGTTCTTCTGGGGCAGGCCGGGAGGGCCCATGCCGCCGGGATGGTTGCCTCCCTTCCTCATGGCGTTTATGGCATTCCCTGCATCCATCCCCAGATGCCTGATAGCGTGCCGGCCTACCACAACCGCGCCATGTGGCCGTTCCTGGAGGGCTATTATGCGCAGGCCGCTGCGGCGGTGGAGAATGAATCCGCCCTGGCGCTGGCGGTCGCCTGCATGGTTCGTGCCGCCCTGCTGTGCGGCACGAACAAGGAGAATGTCCTTCTGGAAACGGGGCTGGATGAGGGGCTGCTGCTCAGTTCCGACAGCCAGCTTTGGAGTATTGCCGGAATGCTGGGCTGTTTTTACAAGGGATTGTTCGGTATCCGCCTGTCTCCGGATTCTCTGGAATTCCGCCCTTGCGTTCCCAAGTCTTTTGAAGGCGTTCATGAGTTGTCCGGGCTGGAATACCGCGGCATGACGATAGATGTGATTCTGCAGGGCAGCGGGCACCGGATAGCGCGGTGCCTGGTCAACGGGCAGGAGGCTCCTCCCGTCCTTTCGCCGGGTAGGAAGGGCCGCGTTCTTGTGAAATTGGAGCTGGCCGGCGGAGAGGACGGGGAAGGAACGGTGAATTTAACCTGCATGGGCAGCAGCCTGGAGGCTCCTGCATGGAGGGCGATGCGCCATGGCATTGCATGGGAGGCTGTGAAAGGCGCCGATTATTACCGTGTTTACCGGAACGGCATCCCCGTATCCCAGACGGAGTACTGCCATTATATCCCCGCTCCCGGACGTGGGGACGTGTCTTTCCAGGTGATGGCGGTCGCTCTGGATGGCAGGGAGTCTTATCTTAATGAGCCCAATGATTATCCTTCCGCGGATTCCCGCATGGAGACGCGCCCCTGCGGCCTGAGCGGGGATGAAGTCTGGTTTTCCCGCGTTACGGAGTCTCCGGACGCTCTTTGCTACAATGTCAATATAGACAAGCCCGGCGTTTACCGGGTGGACGCCTTTTTCGCTAACGGCACTTATGATGTTTCAGACGGGAATACCTGTGCCCTGCGCAGCCTGTACCTGAACGGCAGGCGCGCAGGAACGCTGGCGTTCCCCCATACGTCCCGTTCCGGAAACTGGGAGCATTTTATTTATTCCACAGCAGTGGAAGCGGTGATGACGCCCGGTCCCTGCCGTGTGGAAGTGGTGTATGATTCCTTTTCCGAAAATATGAATCGTCTGGTGAATGATATGGTGATAAAACACCTTCGGTTTACCCGTATATCCTGATATCGTTTTATGAATGTTACGTCGAAACGTTTTTCTGTCTTGTTGCTGGTTCTTGGGGCCGGGATTTGGAATGCCCCGTCCATGGGGACGGAGGCGGAGTCAGCTTCCAAGGCGCCTGTTCCTGCCTCCTCATCCCGGGAGGGGGCGGAGTTTACCCGGCTGCCCGTCAGCTGGACGGTTAATCCCGGGGATGCCGCCAACGCCCGCGCCGCCTGGAAAACGCTGAGCGCCTATCATCGGGGCAAACCCAAGTCTTCCAGAAAATTGCACGTGGTTTACGTAACGTTCAAGGACAGGCCGGCCCTTGAAGGATACCGGGAACGGTATGATCATATTCTGAAGAATATTCAGGCTTATTATGCGGATCAGATGCAGGCCAACGGTTTCCCTCCGCTCACATTCCAGCTGGATTTGGATGAACGGGGCAAGCTGGTTATTTATGACGCCTATGTGGATAAACCCATGAGCGAGATGAGCGTGCAGAGCTCCGGCCCCGTTTCCCGGGAGGCCGCCAAGAAGGTGCTGGCTTCCAAGGGAATTGATATTGATAAGGAGCATGTGCTTATCGTGTGCCAGCTTCCGGACGGCGTAGGGCCTTATTACGGCGGCGGCTTCAGCCATCAGGGCACAGGGTGGACCTGCGATCAGGAAGGGCTGGATCCCGCCAGCTTTCTGGATACGGAAATGATGCAGGGCGGCCGTTTCAAGGTGACCAGGGGGAAGAACGCCACCATTTACATAGGCGGCACAGCCCATGAATTGGGGCACTCCTTCGGCCTTCCCCACACGGGGGACGGATGGAATTACCCCAACGCAGGGGCTTCCCTGATGGGACACGGCAATTCCACGTACGGTAATGAGCTGCGCAATGAGGGGAAGGGCTCCTACCTGGCGCCTACGGATGCTTTGAAACTGGCCAGTGTCCCCCTGTTCAACGGGGTGGAGACGGAGCTTCCCTCAGATGCTTCCTTCGGGCGTATGATGGGCAGGTATGTCCCGGGGTCTTTTGAACGGCTGGAGGCCATTCCCGTCAAGGACGGACTACGCCTGAAAGGGAGGGTTCATCTGACGCGCCCCGCCTATGGCATCGTTGCCCATTTGGATCCGCCCGGAGGGTCGGATTATGATTCCAATGCCGTGGGCGCTTCTCTGGATGAAAAGGGAGAGTTTGATCTTACCATCTGCAGGCCGGGCTATAAGGGCGGTTTTATAGAAATGCGGGTGGCCGTATTGAATTGCGACAGCACGCGCAGCATGATTACTCTGCCCGTTTGGATGGATGCCAGGGGGGCCAAAGCCCCTTCGCTGGCCCAGATCGTTTATTTTGGAGATGTTCAGAATCTGTGGAGGCGGGGCCGCATGGAAGAAGCCCGGAAGGCTCTGGCGGAAGTGGAACGCAGGCATGGTTCCCGTCCAGAAGTGAAGGAGTGGCTCCCTGTCTGGAAGCGCGCCCTCCAGCGCCAGAACCTTGCGCTGGAGGTTGCTCCGGCGCAGATTCCCGCGGAAACCGCCAGCATCAGCCTGAATGACTGCAAGCCTTCTGCAGCTCAGGTGGGGTGGGCCGTTCCGTTGTGGGATGCCCTGTTCCCGTCGGATTTGGGGCCCGTGCCTTTCTTCCGGACAATTGGAAGGCCGGAACGTTTCATCCTGGCCCATGCCCCGGCTGTCTTTTCCTATGACCTGGACGGGCGCTGGAAGGAGTTCCGCGCTGATGTGGGGCTGCCTTTCGGGTCCCGCGGCAGCGTCAAATTCAGCGTGTATTTGGACGGCAGGAAGCTCATTGAATCCCCTGTGCTCAAGGACGGGGATTCCATTCCCGTGAAAGCGGCGGTGGAAGGCGGCAGGAAGCTGGAAATCCGCGTGGATGACGCCGGAGACGGCAATTCTGCCGATTGGGGCATCATCGCCAACGGCATGCTGTCCCGGTGAATTTTCCGCTCCACTGGCGGAGAAATGTGACATTAGGCTTGTCTTTTGTCCTTTCTCATAGTGTTCTGTGGGCTAGTCATGATTGGGATGCTTGCAAAGCTATGGGGTGCAGCGGCTCTGGTTGCCGGGGCTTCCCTGTTTGCAGAGACGGCTGCGGAGCGGCCGCCCGCTCCTTCCGCTGAACCCGGGCAGGAAGGTGCCGGGGGGAAAATGGCGGGCAATCTGTTTTCCGGCGCTTTCATGCCGCAGATTCCCTCCAATATCTCCATCACCAATGACGGGGCCGTCAGGGTGGAGGACTCCCGGAAGGTCATTTTTGAAGGACCGCGCATCCACATGGTTACGGATACCGGGGTGGAGGTTTTTGCGGATTATGCCCAGGCGGATATGGATCAGGGCAAGGTGTTTCTGAAAGGGAACCTGTCCATTTACCAGAGTGACGGCAGGACGAGGACCAACAGCCTGGTGCGCGCCGACAGCGCGGAGTTTGACTGGGAGAACGAAGTGCTTCTTACGGAGGCCATCCGTGCGAAGATGGAGGGATTGATTCTGCGCAGCGGAAAGTTTGAATCCCGGAAGGATGCCGCCGGCAACACTTACCTGGAAGCCCGCAATGCCTCCGTCACGGCGGAAGACGTCAGCGAGCCTCTCACCTGGATTTCCGCGGACAGGATACGCGTGTATCCGGAAGACAGGTTTTCTTTCAAGAACCTGACCCTTTATTACGGAGGCGTTCCCTTCTTTTATTTCCCCTATCTCAGCCATTCCCTTAATCCGGAAGTCGGTTACCTTCCCATTCCCGGCATGCGCTCTATCTGGGGGCCTTACCTCCTGAATGAATACGGGTTCCTGATGGGGAAAAAATGGTCGGACAACGGCATGCCTTCCGCGGATTATCTGGGAACCCTGCATGCAGATTACCGCATCCGGCGCGGCTTCGCCTACGGATTGGACATCCGCGACGTGCTGCTGGAAAAGGATTGTCCGGACATGACGGGGCTGTCCTTTTACAAAACCCACGATAAAGGGGTGAAAATCAATGCCGGTGATGATGAGTACCGCGAGCATCTGGATCCGGACCGGTGGAGGTTCGCGCTTCAGCAGATGTGGACCCACCGGGTAAATCTCCGTACGGACTGGCAGTTGAAGGCCAACATCAACATGCTGAGCGACGAGTACATGCTCCGCGATTTTTATCCGGAAATTTATCAGCGCAATTCTTCTCCGGATAACACGGTGCTTCTTTCCCGCACGGACGATACGAATGATTTTTCCCTGCTGCAGCGTTTTGTCCCCAATAATTTTTACATAGCGGATCAGCGGACGGAGTTCAGTTATGAGCGCATCAAATCTCCCATATTCCGTTCTCCCGTCATGTATGAAAGCCGCACCAGTTTCGCTTTCCTCAAGCAATACGTTCCTCCGTTCATGCGGACGGAAATCCGGAACATGCTGGACGGGATGGATCCCGGAACTTCTTCCTATGATTACTGGGCCCGAATGCTGATGACGGACAGCTACAGCAGGTTCCACTCCTTCCATGAAATTTCCGTTTCCAGGAAAATCATGGGGTTCCTGAACCTGACCCCCAAAATGGGCGGGGGTTATACGGGATATTACGGCGTGGAGGACTACAAACCGCTCAATCAGGGAATTTTTTACGCCGGGGCGGACGCTGATTTCAAATTCTCCCGCCGTTATTCTTCCGTCTATAGCGATTCCTTTGGACTGAACGGCATGAATCATATCGTTCAGCCCCACTTTACGCTGGCGTATGTCAAAACCAACCGCCTGAGCGAGCTTTATCCCCAGATTGACGGCGATACCCCCACGACCAATCCCCCGTCCTTGAGCATAGGCAGGTACACGGAGATCGACTCCCTGTCCACGGGGCTCGTGTTCCGGTATGGATTGCGCAATATGCTGATGACCAGCCGGGACGCCAATTCCCACCGCTGGTTTTCCTGGGATGTGTTCATGGATGCTTATCTGTATAATCCCGTTAACCAGCGGGATTTTTCCAACCTTTTTTCGTTCATGCGCTGGAATCCCGTTCCCTGGATGGAATACCGGTCGGAAATGCAGGCTCCCGTTTTGGGGAAGGACAAGATTTCCGGTTGCCATGAATATAACAACTCCCTGCGTTTCATGCCGTGGCGTTCCACGGAGTTCATAGTGGGGCACCGTTATTTGAACCAGCATTCCCTTCTGGAGGACAACAGCCAGCTGGATTTGCGCATTTTGCAGCGTTTTTCGGAAGCCTGGGCTTTCAGCGGCAAGTGGCGTTTTTCCCTGCTGGACGGCAAGATGGACATTCAGGAATATAATGTGTACCACAATATGGGGTCCTGGTATTTGGGTGTGGGCGCTTTCGTCCGCAAGAACGGGAACAAAAACGAATTCGGGCTGGGCATCAGCTTCACCATCCAGCAGACCGGGGATTATATGCCGGTCAAATTCCTTTGATGCCCGGAAAGCCGCGCGGTTGGCGGGATGGGGAGCGGAGCTGTTTCCGGCGTGCCGGACAGGAAGAAGGGCGGGGCCGGCAGGGAGCCGCTGCCGCTCTTGTGCCGGAACCTTGGCTTGCATTCCGGCAGGGAACGGGGAAAATGCCAGGGCATGGAGCAAGCTGCGGGGAAAAGCCGCCCGGCTTCCTGCATGAAACATCATACACGAATATGAACGCTCAGGAATTGATCGAGACGCTGGAATGGCGTTACGCCACCAAGGTATTCAATCCGGACCGCCGCATTCCGGCGGAAGACTGGGAAGCCCTTCTGGAATCCCTTCATTTGAGCCCTTCCTCCCTGGGGCTTCAGATGTGGAAGTTCCTTGATGTCCGGGATCCCTCTGTGCGTTCCCGGCTTCGGGAGGTTTCATGGGGACAGCCCCAGGTTACGGACGCTTCCCGTCTGGTGGTTTTTTGTGCCCGCAGGGACTTCAAGCCGGAAGACGTGCAGCGCTATCTGGAACGTATCGTGGAAGTGCGCGGTGTCACCATGGATTCCCTGGACCAGTACCGCGCCCGCATTTTTGAACTGGTGGGTTCCAAGTCTCCGGAAGCGCTGAAAGCCTGGCTGGAACGGCAGGTGTACATTGCCCTCGGGTTCATGATGAGCTGCGCCGCGGATCTCCGCGTGGACACCTGCGCGCTGGAAGGGATGGATCCGCTTGCCTATGACCGTATTCTTCATCTGGAGAATTCCCCTTATTACACGCTTTGCGCCCTGGCCCTGGGTTACCGGAATGAAGAGGCGGATAAGTACGCCCGCCTGGCGAAAGTGCGTTTTGACCGGGATGAGGTCATTCCGGTCATCTGACGGAGTTTTTTACTAATCCCCGGTTTCAAGCAGCAGCCGCATGTCTTCCGGCAGGGGGGCTTCCGCGGTGAAGGTCTCTTCATCAAACGGAAATTCCAGCCGGCAGGCATGCAGCGCATGGCGCGGCAGAACCAGCCGCTCCTCCAGTTCCCGGCTCCATCCATGCTGGATGTATTCCAGATAGCAATGTTCGGACGGACCGTAAATTTTGTCACCCAGGATGGGATGTCCCAAGTGTGCCAAATGCACGCGTATCTGGTGCATGCGTCCCGTTTCCGGAATGCACCGGACCAGCGCCAGAGGGCCCCAGCGTGTGTTCCACGTTCGTTCTTTCCGGAAAACGGTAGTGCATGCTTTGCCGGCTGGATGCACGGCCTGTTTGACCCATATGCGGCTTTCCGCCACTTCCCCCTGTCTCAAAATGGGGGCGGCACATGCTGTTTCCGTCCATTCAGGCCATCCTTGCACGATCGCCAGATATTCCTTGTGCATCAGGCGCCGCTGCATGGCTCTTCCCAGCTCCCTGGCCGCTCTTTTGTTTTTAGAAATCAGCGTCAGGCCGCTGGTTTCCCGGTCCAGCCTGTTGACCAGGGAAAGGGCGGCTCCGTTGGCTATTTCGTAGCTTAGCAGGGCTTCCACCCCTTCCAGAAGGTTGGGTTCCTTTTTCCCGTTGGACGGGTGGACGATGAGGGGCGCCCCCTTGTCCACCACAATCCAGTCCCCGGATTCCGCCGCTACCTCAAAGTGCGGAAAACAGGCAATCGGCGCGTCGGAAATAGGGATCCACATGGCGGACGGGAGGATTACAGCGTCTCCGGACGGATGGGCGCCCATTCCCCCGGTTTCAGGTTCAGGCTGTCCAGATGCAGGGAGCCGATGGAAATACGGCACAGAGATAAGACGGGAGCGCCTGCGGCGGCCAGCATGCGGCGGACCTGGTGGTATTTCCCTTCCGTAAGCGTCAGCCGGGCAAGCCGCGGCTCCCGGATTTCCAGCAGGGCGGGGGCGCAGGGGCGAGCCTCCCCATTTAGCGTGAGAGTCCCGGAGGCGAACAGCTCCACGGCTTCTATAGGGATATCCTTCTCCGTGACGGCTTCATAAACCTTGGCGACGTGATGGCGGGGGGAGGTCATGCGGTGGATGAATTTTCCATCATCCGTGAGGAGCAGCAGACCGGAAGTTTCCTTGTCCAGCCGTCCTACGGAAGAGACCGCAGGGTTTCTGTTCCGCCACCGGAAGGGCAGCAGATCGTAAATCAAATCCCCCTCACCGTCGTCATGGCTGCATGTGTACCCTTCAGGTTTGTAAAGGGCGGCGTACAGGCCGTCCGGGAATTCTACAGGCTCTCCGTCCAGCAGGATGCCTTCCGCCTGCACCTTGTCCGTGGGCGCGGAGCATGGTTTTCCTTTGAATGTAACGGAGTGGCGTTTGATCCAACCCGGCGCTTCCCGCCTGGAACAATATCCGTAACGGGATAAAAGAGCATCCAGTCTCATACGGCGTATTTTTTCCTAACGGGAACAAAAAACAAGGTTGAAGTATGCCTCCCCGGCTGATACCATTGGACCATTACATGCAGGGCCGCCCTGTTGGGGCGCTGCCATTATTCCCATTTACGCTTATATAGTTCCATGATTGAAACGATTACAGAAGAACAGTTGACTCCCCAGCAGGCCGAATTTTGGGTGCGCGCCCGCCAGGCGGTGGACATGAACAATTATCCTTATGCCGTCAGTCTGCTCAAGGCCCTGGTAAAGCAGCTCCCCGGCTTTCTGGAAGGACGCAAGGCGTTGCGCGCCTGTGAAATCAAATTGAATCCGGAGGCCAAGAGAGGAGGCCTGTTCAGCGGCATGAAAATCAGCACCAGCAAGCTCACTTCTTCCAAAAAAGACGCGGCTACCCAGCTTTCCGCGCTGGAAGACGAATTGGAACATGATCCTTACAGCATTCCGGTCAATGAGGCCCTGTTCATGGCTGCCATGGAAGTGGATTTTCCGGACTTGGCCGCTTTTGCTCTGGAGACCGTCCGCCAGGGGCACCCGGGCAATAAGAAAATGCTCCATATGCTGGCCTCCCATTACGTTTCCCGGGATATGCCGGCCCAGGCTGCGGAGGTGTACCATGACCTTGTAAAGCTGGATCCTACGGACAGTGTGGCCGTGAAGAGTGAAAAGGACTGCATGGCACGCGCCACGATGCAGCAGCAAAAGTGGGAGGAAGCCAAAAGCTTCCGGGACGTGATGAAGAACTCATCCGAAACGAACACCCTGGACAAGAGCGACAAGAAAGGACTCACCCGTGCGGAACTGGAAGAGCGCCTGGGGCTTCTCTCCGCCCGTTACGCCCAGAACCAGCAGGATCTGGCCGTCGTGCGCGACATTGCCGGCGTTTATGAACAAATGGAAGACTGGGCGAATGCCTATTCCTTCTATAATTATGCGTTCAGCCTCAGCAACAATGATATTTCCCTGGAAAACAAGGCCTCGGAAATGAATGAGCGCTGCCGCAAGGCCCAGGTGGAGGAAATCCGCCGCCGCGCTGCCGCGGAGCCGGATAATAAGGAGCTTCAGGAACAGCTGGCCCAGTTCAGCAAGGAGGCCGCGGAACAGCAGGTGGCCTTGTGCCGCCAGCGCGTGGAAAACAACCCCACGGATCCGCAGACCCGTTTTGAACTGGGGCAGGCCCTCTTCGACTGCGGCAATTACACGGAAGCCATTCCGGAACTCCAGCGCGCCCGCAACAATCCCCATATCCGCATCCGCGCCATGCTGTTGCTTGGCAAGTGTTATGACGCCAAGAACATGCATGATATGGCCCTGCGCCAGCTGGAGGAAGCCAATAAGGAATTAATAGAAATGAATGATACCAAGAAGGAAATCCTCTACATGATCGGCCTGCTTTATGAAAAGCAGGGCAAGAAGGGGGAATCCCTGGCTGCATTCCAGCAGATTTACGATGCCGAGTACGGCTACCGCGACGTAGCCCGGCGTGTGGAATCCTCTTACGGCAATTAAGGCGGTTTTCATTCCGCGCCCGTAATGGGACGCCATGCTCAAAGCCTTTGCCGTTTCCGGCAAAGGCTTTGTTGTTGGAAGGTTATGACAGATTGTTTTTTTCTTATGAAACATGAATGATCAATGTTTTTATGATTCTTCTGATTGGCGGCGGCACGCATACCGGGAAAACGCTTGCGGCGCAGCGGGTGCTTGAAAAATATTCCTATCCCTATTTGTCCATTGACCATTTAAAGATGGGGTTGATACGCAGCGGAATGTGTCCCCTTTCTCCTGAGAGCCCCGATGAAGAGCTGACCCCCTTCCTCTGGGGCATGATCAGGGAAATTGTAAAGACCGCGATTGAAAACGGTCAGAATTTAGTGGTGGAAGGTTGCTATATTCCCTTTGACTGGAAAAAGGATTTTACGCAAGCCTGCCGGGAACAGATACGGTATGTATGCCTGATTTTTTCAGAGAATTATATTCAAGGGCATTATCATGATATCCTGAATTATGAGAATGCGATTGAAAAGCGTGTGGAGAATGCTGCCTTGACACGGGAAGAGTTGCTGCGTGAAAACAGGGACAATCTTGAAAAATGCAGGTTCTACGGCTGTGACTATCTGTTGATTGACGAGCCTTACAATGTGGAGATCGTGTTGTAGAGAACAGAGGTTTCAAATTGTTCCGGGGAAGGAAAAAGGATGTTATGCCGGATTGCTTTGTTCATAGGGACAGGCGGTAAGGGGCCGTGTAATGCGTCAAGACCTCTGATAGAACTATGCCGGGTATCTTAATAACTTGTCCAGCCGCCCACTCCGTGCAGGGTGTTTGCATCGGCTTTGCCCGGCCAGCAGGCCATTTCTGGCCACTGCCTCGTATCTTTCCCTGGTAGCCTCGTTATGAACGCCTGTATCCTGTCATTGAGCATTCATCGCATCTTTAACGCCCTCTCGCTGGACGGTTGGGAATCCGGTTTTGGACTGCCCGTAGTCACCATCGCAAACCTGGTCGCATCATTTTCGGCGTTCACCGTCTGACCATCCATCCCCGCAACGCATACAATGCAGCCGTATGCAAATGGGGTAATCAATGGATTCGAAATACTGACGCATACCCATCCCTTGCCATTTCTGCGGCCCACAATACGGCATTTTTCATTTTGACGTGTGGCTGTTTTAACAACAGGGGAAAATAAAAACCGCTGTAAGCGTTTCAGCTTACAGCGGTTAAAAATGGTCGGGTTGACAGGATTCGAACCTGCGACCCCCTGCACCCCATGCAGGTGCGCTACCAGACTGCGCTACAACCCGATGAACTCGGACCGACCGGGGTCGTGTCTCGTGACGGCGAGGTGTATATAGGAAAACTTTAGTGTTGGCAAGAGTCTTTTTTCATAGCATACCTTTTTTGTCATGAAGCAAGTTCAAGTTGCAGTCGTCGGAGCCAGTGGCTACACCGGGCAGGAGTTGTTGCGCATCCTTTTGAACCATCGCGGCGTGAAGCTGGTATGCGCTACTTCCCGCCAGTATGCCGGGCAGCCGTTGTGGGAGGTTTTCCCCCGTTTTCGGCAGGTTCCGGGTTCCGACCTGAAGTTTACGGATTCCGATGTGGAAGCGATTGCCGCCACTGGGGCGGAGGTCGCTTTTCTGGCCCTGCCTCATGGCGTGGCCGCTTCCTATGCCCGCGGTCTGGTGGACCGGGGCGTGCGCGTGATTGACCTGAGCGCGGATTTCCGTCTGGACAGCCCGGAGGTGTACGAAGAGTATTACGGGAACCCCCACCCGGACACTGCCCTGATGCAGGAGGCCGTGTACGGCTTGCCGGAGTGGCGCCGGGAGGAGATTGCCCGGGCGCGCATTGTGGCTTCTCCCGGCTGCTATCCCACCAGCATTCTTTTGCCTCTCATTCCCTTGTTCAAGGCGGGCATGCTGGAGCCGGAGAACGTGGTGGTCTGTTCCGGCAGCGGCGTGAGCGGAGCGGGGCGCAAGGCGTCCATTCCGCTGCTGTTCTGCGAGTGCAATGAGAGTTTTCATGCCTACGGAGTGCCGAAACACCGCCATTTGAGTGAAATTGAACAGGAGCTTTCCCATGCCGCGGGGGAAACGGTGGTGATGTCCTTTACCCCCCATTTGATTCCCGTTAATACGGGCATCTGCTCCACGATTACGGCCAAAGTGAAAAAGGGGGCGGACCCCGAATGCGTCGGCCGCCTGCTGGAAGAAGCTTATGCCGCGGCCCCGTTCGTCCGCCTTCTGGGGCGCAACCAGCCTGCGGATACTAAGAATGTAACGCGGACGAACTGCGTGGACATTGGCTGGGCTTATGATCCCCGCACGAACCGCGTGATTCTGATGAGCGCGGAGGATAATGTGGTGAAGGGTGCGGGGGGCCAGGCCGTTCAGTCCTTCAATATCATGTGCGGATTTGATGAAACGGAAGGCTTGTGGGTTCTGTAGCTTTTTGATATGTTGAAAGACACTTTCAAGACGATGAATGATTCATCCTATATTCCGGTTGACGGGGGCGTTTGCGCGCCCCGGGGATTTTTGGGGAGCGCCGTAAGCTGCGGCATCAAGAAGCCTACGGCCACGCGTCTGGACCTGGCCCTGATTTATTCCACGGAACCCTGCGTGTCCGCAGGAACGTTTACGACCAACCGCGTGCAGGCCGCCTGCGTGAAGGTGAGCCGGGAGCATCTCCGGAAAGGAAATATCCGCGCCATCGTGGCGAACAGCGGGAACGCGAACGCCTGCACCGGTACCCGGGGTGTGGAGGACGCCAGGGGCGAATGCCGCAGCGTTGCGGAGCTTCTGGGGCTGGAGCCCGCAGAAGTGGCCGTATGTTCCACCGGCGTGATTGGCCTGCCAATGCCTATGATGCGCATTTATCCGAAGTTCCCGGAGTTGGCGGAGGGTCTTTCCCGCGACAAGGGGCATGAGGTGGCCCAGGCCGTGATGACCAGCGATACGAAGGAGAAAATCATCGCCATTGAATTTGTGGTGCAGGGCAAACCCGTGCGCATCGGCGCCTGCTGCAAGGGGGCTGGCATGATCAATCCCTGCATGGCGACCATGTTGTGCTTTATCACGACGGATGCGGGCGTTTCCCGCGATGTGCTGGAGCTGTGCGTGCAGTCCGGAGTGAAGAGTTCTTTTAACTGCATCACCATTGACGGAGACATGAGCACGAATGACACGGTTCTGGTGATGGCGAACGGGGCGTCCGGCGTGAAGCTGGAAACTCCGGAAGATATTTACGCTTTCCAGCAGGCTTTGGCCCATGTGATGCTGGAACTGGCCAAGCACATCGTGCAGGACGGAGAGCGGGTGACCAAGTTCGTCACCGTGCATGTGACGGGAGGCCGCACGGAGGATGAAGCGAAAAAAGCGGCGGAAGCCGTAGCCAAGTCTTCCCTGGTGAAGAGTTCCTGGAACGGGAACGATCCCAACTGGGGGCGCATTATTCATGCTGTGGGCTACTGCGGAGCAAAGGTGGACGAAGAGAAGATAGACATCGACATCGCCGGTTTGGCCGCCTGCCGCGGCGGCGTGCAGGCGGATACTCCGTCCGACGATTTGCGGCAGGCCGTGCAGGTTCCCGCGTTCCAGGTGGATATCAATTTGAATCGGGGCGAGTTTTCCCATACGGTGTATACCACGGATTTGTCTCCGGAATACGTGGATTTCAACCGTTCCGAGTATGCGTACTGGAACCAGGCGAAGGCGGACGGCCTGACCTGTTAACTGGTTCAGTCATGGCGCGTGGCAAATGCCGCCAGGGAAAGGCGGGGGGAATGGTTCCCTCCGCCGGGGTGTTGATGGAGGTGCGGCGCCTTCTGGATGAAGGCGCTTTCCGCGCTTCCCGCGCCCAGCGTTTCTGTACCGGCGCTGCGGATTGCTGCCGGTTCCGCCTGACCGGGGAGACGCCGCATGTAACGCTGGGTGAGGCATGGGTGGCCTGGAAGGCGTGGCGCGCTTCCGGACGCACCCGGCTGGAGCTGCCTCCGGACGGGAGCTGCCCTTTTTTAAGCGGGCAGGGAAGATGCATGATTTATGAAGGCAGGCCGTTAGCGTGCCGCACTCATTTCTGCGTGCCGGCCGGGGGCGCCTTGCCCCGCCGGGAGGTCATTGACCTGATTCATGCGCTGGAAGATATTGACGCCGCGCTGGGCGGCGATGGCGCGTCCCGGCTTCCGGAAGCCGTGGCACGGTTGTCCCGAAAAGGCCCAGCGGACGGAAGGAAGAGGCGGCGATGACGGTCCGGGGTTTTGACGGCTGTCAGGTATCTATTTCCGGGCGGGGACATGTTTTCCCGCGTGTGTTGATGACCGGATCCAGGTCAAGGAGATGGAATTTTCGGGGGAGGCAGGCAGGAAAACGACTTTTCAGCCCTCTGAGTCCGTTTTTTTCTCTTTTTCCTGTTTGGAAGCCAGATGGCGCAAGGCGCTGGCGGCCTTTTTGTTGCCGTGCCGGACGGCTTTCAGATACCATTCTT
Source organism: Akkermansia muciniphila (assembly GCF_030848305.1). Lineage (NCBI taxonomy): Bacteria > Pseudomonadati > Verrucomicrobiota > Verrucomicrobiia > Verrucomicrobiales > Akkermansiaceae > Akkermansia > Akkermansia muciniphila. Next base: position 1,682,758 of record NZ_CP114598.1, read on the forward strand.
CCGCCTGTTTGTCGTCCTGCTCAATGCCGTAGCCGTGGGCATAACAGTTGCCCACATTGAACATGGCTGTGGCGTTGCCCTGTTCCGCCGCCTTAAGATACCATTTCAGGGCTTCTTCCCGGTTGACGGGCGTTCCCTTTCCGTTCAGATGGCACCACCCCAGGTTGAGCTGGGCGGTGGTATGCCCCTGTTCGGCGGCTTTAGTGTACCAGTGGACGGCTTTGGCCATGTCCACTTCCATGCCCCGGCCGTTGCCGTAGCACCATCCCAGCGTGTATTGAGCCGTAATCTGCCCCTGTAGGGCTGATTTGTGATACCATACCAGCGCTTTGTTCAGATCCGGCTTTACGCCGAAACCGTTTTCATAGCACCAGCCCAGATTGTATTGGGCTGTAGCGTGGTTCTGCATGGCGGCTTCCTCATACCAGTAAGCGGCTTTCTGCGGGTCTTTTGGGGTTCCGCTTCCGTTGCCATAGCACCAGGCCAGGTTATACTGGGCGCGGGGGTCTCCCTGTTCCGCAGCCTGCTTGTACCAGTATACGGCTTGTTCCCAGTTTTTCCGGCTGGGGCTGTTGGCGTAAATCCAGCCGAGGTTGAGCTGGGCTACTGCGTGGCCCTGTTCCGCCGCTTTTTTGTACCAGACGATGGCCTGTTGTTCGTCTTTTTCCACGCCCAGGCCGTTGATGTAGCAGAAGCCGAGGTCGAATTGCGCGGTGGGATGCCCCTGTTCGGCGGCTTTACGGTACCAGTAAAAGGCTTTGCCGTTGTCCTGAGGGGCGCCGATGCCGTTGGAATAAGCCCATCCCAGGTTGAGCTGGGCGGTAACGTGGCCCAGTTCCGCTGCCTGCTGATAGCAGTAAAAAGCTTCCTGCTGGTTTTCCGCCACTCCGCGCCCCTGTTCGTAGTTGATCGCCAGCTGGAACAGTGCCTGCGCGTCTCCTTGCAGAGCTATTTGCTGAAGGGTTTCTATGTCGACGGAATAGATGGAGACGGTGTTTTCCTGCTCACCGTGGTTGTGGGAAGCGTCATTCATTTCACAGGTAACCGCACCGGGGAACAACTGGGACAATTTTCGCTCTCCTGAACTTGTGCGCTTGCCGATTCTGCACATTTCCCCCATAAGAATCAAGACCCGTTTTTACGAGGGCCGGAGTTCGGAAAGCGTTACCGTCCAGTAAGCCTGCGACGGGACAGGACAAGGAATGAACCGCAGAGGAAGAGGATTCCGGCGCCGGGTTCCGGGACTCTCAGGTCCCCCAGCGGAGCGGTGAAGCTCTGTATTTCTCCCAGGCGGATGCCCGTCAGTCCCGCTTCGTCGTAGTTATAATTATACACGTCGTTTTCTCCATCCAGGCTGGTCAGATAAATGTCGCAGTGGGAGGAGCCGTATTCGTCCGTATAGTCGTTCACGACTACTTTCTGGCGGAACATTTCCACAGCGTAGTCGTCCGAGTCCGTCAGGTAGATAATCAGATTGCCGTCTTTGTCCGTGTCGTAGCCCCACATGGTGATGGCGTGGCCTCTTCCTTCTTCCCCGACGGTCAGCGTGGTTCCCCAGTTTTTGTTGATGCTGTTTGTCAGTTTCTGGTAAACGCCGCTTCTGGTGTCTCCGTCCCAGAAGCTGTATGCGGAAAATAAGGGGTTGTCAACAGCTCCTCCGCTTGAGGACTGCGGGACTGTCAGTCCCAGCTCTTTCCAGTATCCTCCGGGAGCTGTCGTCGTAGAAAGGCTCGGATAGGCGGTGGTATCCAGCATCCCGCCGTTGACCCACCAGTTGTAGGCCTGTTCCACGGAGCCTCCGCTGTTTGTCCAGTTCGTGGAGATGGTTTGGTAAATGGCCAGCTGGGCGACCTGCGGCATGACATCGTAAGTGGCGGATTTCCCGTTGGGCGTGGTGGATTTCAGGTCGCTTCTGGTATCCTGCCACCATTGGAGCACGTTGGAGGCTGCCGCCGCCCAGCAGATATTCTGGTCATAAGGAAGGTACAGCCATTCTGTGGGCCGTGCGGAAACCGGAGGATTTAACGGGTTGGTGGGGTGGGGCTTGGTCCCCCATGTCCATTTGGTTTTTTTATTGCAATCATACCATCCTCCGGATTCGGAGACATTTTCAAGGAATACGGGCGCGGCATGAAGCGTTCCGGGAAGGAACAACGCCGCCAGAGCAGAAGAGAGGAAACGGAGAGTCATAGGAAAAAGGAATACGTAACTCCTTTTTTGGTGAAAAAACAGGGAGGTCGTCAAGATAATAAATAGGGAAAGGGGGAGAATAGACCCCGGAGAAGCGGAATTTTTCTGAAGACGCCGGGAACGGAACGCCGGCGGCTGGGATGGGTGGCTGATTTCCTGCTCTGCCGTTGTTAACGGGGGACGAGCCAGGGTGAAGTGGGCGCTTCTGGATTGGACGATACATCTGCGGGGGAGCCCTCGGCCACGATATTGCCGCCGTGCCTGCCGGCTCCGGGGCCCATGTCCACCAGGTAGTCCGCGGCATTGAGCAGGTCCTTGTGGTGTTCCACGCAGAGGATGGTGTGCCCGGCATCCCTCAGGCGGAAAAGGGCTGCCAGGAGAAGGGCCACTTCATTGAAATGAAGGCCGTTGGTGGGTTCGTCCAGAATGAACAGGGCCCTTTTCCCGTCTTCCGCCAGTTTCCAGGCCGGGGCTTTGGCCAGTTCCGCAGCTATTTTTATGCGCTGGGATTCTCCTCCGGAAAGGGTGTCCGCCCTGCGGTTGAGATGGAGGTATCCCAGCCCTACGTCCTGCATGCTTTTCAGGATGGCGGCGGCTCTGGGCAGGGAGGAAAAGAAGTCCGCCGCTTCGTCCACGGTCAGGGCCAGCGCCTGGGCAATGGATTTCCCTTTCCAGGTGACTTCCAGCGTTTCCCTGTTGTAGCATTGCCCGTGGCAGGCGTCGCAGGGCATGGCCACATTTCCCAGGAAGTTCATGTCCACTTCAATCATGCCCGTTCCCTGGCACCGTTCACAACGGCCTCCGCGAATGTTGGGGGAAAAGCGCGCCGCCGTATATCCCCTCTGCTTGGAAAGGGGGAGCTGTGCGTAAAGGGGGCGCAGCACCTGGAGCAGGCCGGTAGCGGTGGCCGGCGTGGAACGCGGCGTTTTGCCGATGGGCGACTGGTCGATGACGACAAGGCGGTTGAAGTGCTCCGTTCCCTGCACGCGGCGCGGAATATCCTTTTTCCCGGAGAGGGCTTGCCTGACCGCGGGGATGAGACACTCCCGGACGAGGGTGGATTTCCCTGAACCGGAAGGGCCGGAGATGCAGGTCAATGTACCAACCGGGATACTCAGAGTGACATTGTTGAGGTTGTGTTTGTCCGCTCCGGTCAGGACCAGACGCTCCGCAGGAGCCGTCTTGTGTCCGGAGGCGGGCATGCTTCGCTTGCCTGAAAGCCATTCCCCGGTGGGGCTCCCGGCATTTTCCAGTATTTCCGCAAGGGAGCCCTGCGCCAGAATACGGCCTCCGTTGGTTCCGGCTCCGGGGCCCATGTCCACCAGGTAATCCGCCGCGGTTAGAATTTGCTCATCATGTTCTACGACCAGGACCGTGTTGCCCTGGTTCCGGAGCGTCCGGAGAGCGCGGAGCAGGCGGTCCGTATCGGCGGGGTGCAGTCCGGCCGTGGGTTCGTCCAGGATGTAAAGAACTCCGGAAAGGCCGCCTCCCAGCTGGGAAGCCAGGCGCGCCCTCTGCAGTTCGCCTCCGGAAAGGGTGTTTGCCTGGCGGTCCAGAGACAGGTAGGAGAGCCCCAGCTCATTCAGGAAGCGCACGCGTTTGTTGATTTCCTCCATGAGCGGGTTTAATGCCGCCGCCAGGGAAGGGGGCGTTTTCAGGCGTTCCAGTTCTCCGGCCATATCTTCCAGCGGAAGAGCCGTCAGTTCCGCCAGATTGTAGGCCCGGTCCGGCACAGACATGGTGACGGCCAGGGCCAGAGGGGAAAGGCGCTTGCCTCCGCAGGCGCGGCACGGGCCGTTTTCCTGTTCATTCAGGCCGGTTCCCCGGCAGGAGGGGCATGCCCCCAGCGGGGAGTTGAAAGAAAAATGGCGGGGAGTAAGCTGGGGCAGAAGGAAGCCTGTTTCCGGATTGCGGTAGCGGGTGTGGAAGGCCCGGATTGAAGCTTCCTCTCCCGGTATGGTGATGATGGCCCGCACCTCGTCCGGATTGATACGGAGAGCCGTTTGCAGGGAATCCGCAATGCGCGATGCCGTATTTTCCCCTCTGACGATGAGGCGGTCAATGACCAGGGCCGCGTCCGGAGGCGGGGGGGCGGGGGAGCTTATTTCTTCAATATCCCGCATTTCTCCGTTCCAGTAAACCCGTAGGAAGCCCTGCCGCTGGAAGTCGCCAAGCGTTGCTGCGGGGTCCTGGGACAGCAGGTTTTCTGCCGGAGCGGCCAGAACCAGGCGCGTGTGTTCCGGCAGGGAAACGAGTTCCTCCGTAATCCGGTCCGGGCTTTTGCGTTCCAGTTCCTTTCCTGTCTCCGGGTCATGGGGCGTGCCGGCGGCTGCGTAAAGGATGCGCAGGTAGTCCAGAATTTCCGTGATGCTCCCCAGCAGGGTGCGGGAGCTCTGCTGCCTGGCGGATTGCTCCAGGCACAGGGCCGGGGGCAGCCCGGTAATGCTGTCCACTTCCGGTTTTTCCGGTTGATCCATGCCCTGTCTGGAGCGTGCCGACAGGCAGTCCAGAAAACGCCTGCGGGATTCGGAAAAAAGCGTATCAAACGCCAGGGATGATTTTCCGGAGCCGGAAGGGCCGCAAAATGCGATGAGCTTGTTGGACGGAAGATCCAGATCCAGATTCCGGAGGTTGTGCTGGCGCGCGCCGCGGATGGAGATGGGAAGATTCATGTTATGCAAGGCGTGTAAAGGCTCCCTGGTGTGAGCCGCCTTCCTCAATGATGAGACGGCGCGCCGTGATATCTCCCAGGAATTTGGCGTGCCGGTGGATGGTGACGGTTTCATCCGCCGTAAGCGTTCCTTCCAGAGAACCCTGTATCCAGATGTTCTCCACGCGGATGGTGCCTGTGACCAGCACCGTCGTCTTTTTTTCCACCACCATCCTGCGGGCGGAGATGGAACCGGAGATGTGCTGGTCCGTTTTAATTTTGCAGACGCCGCGGCACAGGAAATCACCGGATGCCCTGCCGTATAAGACCAGATCGCGGCATTCGATGTTCAGCCCTTTCAGGTCTGCATTGGCCTGTACGGTAACGCTTCCGCAGGTCTGCACCTTGGTCCGGTGCGTTCTGCTGTGTAAAATGACGTCGTCCAGTTTGATATACGCGGAGCAGTGGCCGCACCTGGCGGAAACTGCCGTGGCGGGGACGGAAGTGATTTTGCGGCAGGAGAAGCATTCCACTTCCCGGGCTGGCGCCGGGCTGCTTTCCGCAGTTGGCGGGAGTGTCCAGGGCGGCGCCGGAGAAGGGTGGCTGATTTTTCCGGAGGGCGCGGCGCTGGTCCGGGGAACGGGATGGAAGGAAAAGTTCATGGAACAAAGAGGGCGGCAAAAGAACGGTCTGTTCTTTTGCCGCCCCGGAGAATGGCAGACGGAGAGTTTTTTTATTCCGCGTCAATATCCAGCGTGCTCTGGCTGGCCGGAGCGGGGGATTCCGGCTCCGGAGCAAAGGCCTGGACGGAAGCCGCCTTCTTGGCGGCGGAGATTCCTGTGGCGCCTACCGTGGGTGCGCCTACGGTAGAATGCCCGATGAAGATGGCGCCGCCTTCAATAGCCAGGGAGGCTGCCTGGATATCCCCTACGAGTTCCGCCGTGCTTTTCAGTTCCACGCGGTCCGTGACCGTTACATTGCCGATGACCTTGCCGTGGATGATGACGGACTTGGTGTTGATTTCCGCCCGGATGACGGCGTTCTGGCCTACGGAAAGCACCCCTTCGGAGGAAATGTCGCCTTCCACGGTGCCGTCAATCAGCAGGTCGTCGGAAAAGCGCAGGGAACCGATTACCTCCACATCGGAGTTCAGCACATTGCGGGTCAGCTGCTGGACGCGGGTGGTGGGGGCGTAGGAAGGAGCGGCTTCCGCAACCGGTTCGGGGATATCCTGGCTCTTGGCTACATCCATCCAGCTGGGGGTGGATTCAGGATTTTTATTGCCCTTGGGGGCGGGAACGGTGGTGAATGATCCAAACATGGCGTTAAAAAGAGGGGGGATGAAAGGTAAGGTGGGAGCTCTTGAAACTCGTCCGGTTTAATGTACATCACCCACATGTGGATGTGAAACAATTTTCTCCGGCAGGGATAAAAAAATGTGTCTGTTTTTTATCGTTGCGTTGCCTTGGGCGTTCCGGTAGTGTTTGACCATCTTTTCGCGATTGTTTTCTGTGGATATTTCCGTTTTAAAATGAGTGATTTATTTGAAAAAAAGCCATTCCTTTGCCCGACCGTGCGCAGGAGCGGCGGAAAAGCGGGCTTTGCGCTGGGCCGCATTCTTGCCGTCATCTTTTTCATGATCGCGCTGGGAATGTTTTTCGGCGGTCTTTTCTTCTGGCTCCAGAAGCGCCAGGCATCCCTGGATTCCGGGGCGGCCGCGCGGATTTGCGCCACGCCGGAGATGCTGTCCGGAGAGTTGAAAGCCGCGCTGAAAGACAAGGTGGACTATAGTTTCTGGCCTCCCTGTCACGTTCCTCCGATGGAGAAGCAGGATCTGTTGCGCAACTGCCTGGCGGAAGCCCAGAAATACCTGAGCGCCGCGGATGTGGTTCAAAAGTCTTCTTTTGTGTGGAAGTCCCTGCAATCGCTTCCCTTGATGGTCAGGCATTACGCCGTGTCTCCGCCCGAGGCGATTGTCAGCAGGCCCAAGGGGCCTAAAAGCTTTGCCGTATTTGAGGTGGAGGGGCTTCCCTGCGCCCAGCTCCTGGTTGGCTTTGAAAAGACTCCCGATATGGAATTCTGTTTTTTCAAGGATGAACAGGATGGTTCCTGGAAGCTGGACTGGCAGCAGTTTGCCCGTTTTCAGCCGATGAACTGGGAGGATTTTGTACGTGGGAAAGGGGAGGACATCGCGGAATTCCGCGTATGGATGGTTCGGGAGCGCATGTCGGAAAATAAGGATGAGTACGCATTTAAGCTGATTGCTCCCGGAATGAACGGTTCCGAAGACCGCAGCATTGCCCGGCCCATGGTTTATGTCCCCAAAAAATCGGAAATGGGCAAGCGTTTGTTCATGTTGTTTAAAATCAATGAGGAGATGGAACATTCCCCATACCGGGTGTTAAACGCCAATGACGAGGCCGGCATGCTCCGCGCGCGGGTTCTTCTCTCCCGCAGCAAGGAGCCCAACAGCAAGGGGGAATATTCCTTTACGCTGGTCAGGCTGCTGGGAGAGGGCTGGTACGGCCTTTCTTTCCCGGAATAAAAAACGGATTGAGCCGGTCTCCTGCTTTGCGGGGGATGAGCGTTGCGGTTTTACCGGTGGTGGAAACGGGGAGGGTGGCCTTCGTGAGGAGGCCTGGGGCGGTGGGGCCGGGAAGGGGGCGGACACGGCCTAAGGCGTGCGGCATGGTGTCCGCGGCAGACGCCCGCCGGCCAGAAAGGGCCGTGGTAATGCGGCCTGGGGTTCCATGCAGGAACATGGCAGCCGCGGTAGATGCCCCTGATGACGTAAATGGGTGCGCCTGCGGGGGTATAGGCGTAAATGGGCCGTCCGCATGGGGAATATCCCCAGATGGGGAATCCGGAGGGGTCATACAGGAAAACGGCTTGCCCTGCCGCAGGCATGCGGATTTCTCCATGCAGGTGAATCCCGGCTTCCGCAACGGGGGCGGAAAAGGCCAGGAGGGCAGACATGGCGCTTCCGGCGCAACAGAAAAGAAGGTATTTTCTGAAAGGGTTGTTTTTCATCGGTTTTTTGAATGGTGGTTGACGGCAGTTATCCGATAAAGCGGAGTCCCCGTCCCGTTTTGTGTAAATTTCCCAGTCCCGTTGTGCCGGGAGGGCGTGGGGGGAATACCGTCTTGACCTGGAGAGGCTCGCCGGGCAAAGTGACTGCGTGACGAAATTCAGACCATGCATTGATTTACACGACGGGCGCGTGAAGCAGATTGTGGGGGGCACCCTGACGCAGGACGGCGCCTCATTGCGCACCAATTTCGTCTCCGACCGCGGCGCGGCATGGTATGCGGATTTGTACCGCAGGGACGGCCTGCGCGGCGGGCATGTGATCAAGCTGGGACCCGGGAACGACCTTGCGGCGCGGGAGGCTCTGGCGGCATGGCCGGGAGGTCTTCAGGTGGGCGGCGGCATGACGCCGGAGAACGCGGAGGAATGGATTTCCGCCGGGGCCAGCCATGTGATCGTTACCTCCTGCCTGTTTGATGCGGAGGGAACGCTGCGGATGGACAGGCTGAAGGATCTTGTGTCCGCCGTGGGCGCGGAGCGGCTGGTGCTGGATTTGAGCTGCCGCAGGGTGCAAGGGGGCTGGGCCGTGGCCATGAACCGGTGGCAGACCCTGACGGAACTCCGGGTAACGGCGGAGACGCTGGATGTCCTGGCGGAACATTGCGCGGAATTTCTTATCCATGCGGCGGATGTGGAAGGGCTCTGCACCGGCATTGACCGGGAACTGGTGAACATGCTGGGAAACTGGCGCCGCCTGCCCATGACGTATGCCGGAGGCATCAGCCGCATTCAGGATATTGACGAAATAGACGCTTTGAGCGGCGGAACCATGGATGCTACGGTGGGGAGCGCTTTGGATTTGTTCGGCGGAGGGTTGATCAGGTATGGGGACCTGGTGGCCAGGCAGCGCGGGAAGTCCCGTACGGAAACGGTATGAAACTGGCCCTGAAAGTTGTTCCCAACGCGAAGAAGAGCGAGGCCGTGGGGTGGGAGGATGATCCCCGTGCCGGCCGCGCGCTGAAGCTGCGCATTGCCGCTCCTCCCGTGGAAGGAAAAGCGAACAAGGCCGTCATCCTTTTCCTGTCCGCATGGCTGGATATTCCCCGGTCCTCCGTCAGTCTGCTGCGCGGGGAGTCCTCCCGCCTGAAAGTGGTGGAACTGCCGGACGGATGCGAAGGAAAACTTGCCCGACTGCTTTCTGATGCGGATGCTTCCGGCGTTTAGGGAAGCCGTGCGGAAGGCCGGCATTTTCTTTTCTGCGTAGATGGGTTGCATCAGGCGCGTTCATTACGCGTCAAACGTCATCCATGTCTTAGCACGCCGTTGACGCATCCGGTAAAAGAATTTACATTGTCCGCATGAGCGACGAAGAGAAAGAGAAAAACGCGGAAGCGGAAGAGCTGGAAGCGCAGGAACAGGCTCAGAATGCTCCTGCCGAGGGGAAGGAAGCGGAACCTTCCCTGGAAGAGGAATTGCTTAAATGGAGGGATGCCGCCATGCGCACCGCCGCGGAATATGATAATTACCGCAAGCGCATGGTGAAGGAAAAGGAAGAATGCGCCAAGTTCGCCAACCAGCGCCTGCTGGAAGAACTTCTTCCCGTCATTGATAATTTTGAAATGGGCATGGCCGCCGCCAGCGCAGATGCCTCCTCCATGATTTACATCGGCATGAGCATGGTGAAGAAGCAGCTGGACGAATTTCTCGCCGGCAATGGCGTGAGCGCCGTGGATCCTGTGGTGGGAAGCATGTTTGACCACGCCACGGAGGAGGCCCTTCAGCGGGAACCCTCCGACCAGCCGGAAGGCACCGTATTGCGCGTTATCCGCAAGGGGTATATGCTGAAGGACAGGCTCCTGCGCCCGGCGAACGTGGTTGTCGCCCATACTCCGGAACCCGAACCGCAAGTCTGACCGTTTTTTAACATTCACGCCACATGGCTAAAAAAGATTATTACGAGATTCTCGGCGTTTCCAAGGACGCTACTGACGATGAGATTAAGAAGGCTTATCGCAAGCTGGCTTTAAAGTACCATCCGGACCGCAATCCGGACGACCCGTCCGCAGAAGAAAAGTTCAAGGAACTGGGAGAGGCCTATGAGGTGCTTTCCGATGCGGACAAAAGGGCTGCCTACGATCGCTTCGGCCATGCCGCCTTTGAACAGGGCGGCCCCGCCGCGGGCGGCGGTTATGCCGGGGGCGGGTTCCAGGACCCGATGGATATTTTCGCCCAGATGTTTTCCGGCATGGGCGGTTTTGCGGATATGTTTGGGGGCGCCGGCCGCGGCGGCCAGAAAAGGTCCACTAAAAGGCCCGGCTCCGATTTGCGCTATGACCTGGACATCACGCTGGAAGAGGCCGCGAAGGGCTGTACCAAGAAACTTGAAATTGAGCGTCTGGTGACCTGCAAGACCTGCCACGGCACCGGGGCCAGGGATGGAAAGGAAGCGTTCAAATCCTGTCCTACCTGCCAGGGGCGCGGCATCATTACCCAGCAGAGCGGCTTTTTCGTCCAGCAGTCCACCTGCCCCACCTGCCACGGCACCGGGGAAATCATCTCGGATCCATGCCCCGTCTGCCGCGGGGAAGGGCGCGTCAGGGAGGATTCCCACATCACCATCCGTATTCCTGCGGGCGTTGCCACGGGCAGCCAGCTCCGCATCGCCGGGGAAGGGGATGCCGGGGTGCATGGCGGCCCTACCGGGGATCTGCACGTGTTCATTGACGTCAAACCGCACGATATTTTCCAGAGGGAAGGCAATGACCTGAGCTGCACGGTTCCGGTGCCGCTTTCCCTGGCTGTCTCCGGCGGCAAGCTGAAGGTCCCCACGCTGGAAGGCGCGGCCACCATCAAGCTGCCGGAAGGAACGCAGAACGGCATGATCTTTCGTCTGCGCGGCAAGGGGGTAAAGGCCCTTCGCAGTTCGGACGTGGGGGATATGCTGGTGGAGGTGGAAGTGGAAATCCCCTCCCGGCTGACCAAGGAGCAGATGGATAAACTGAACGCGTTTGCTTCTGCTCTGGATGAAAATCGCAATCAGCCGGCTTGCGTGGAGTTTGCCGACAAGGCGGCGCGTTACCTGAAGAGCAAATAAGGTCCGTTTCCCTTTTTCAGACATGGCCCGCTTTTTTCTTCCGCCTTCCGAATGGGCTGCTTCCGCCTGGGAGCTGCGGGGGGATGAGGCGCACCATGCCGCCAAGGTTCTGCGTCTGAAGCAGGGTGACTCCTGCATCGTTTTTGACGGTTGCGGCCGTGCCGCCCGCGCTGTGGTGGCGGAACCGCCGCGCAGTTCCGGCGTGTTGCTGGTTCCGGGGGAGGAGTGTCCTCCTTCTCCCCCCGTGGCCCATTTGACGCTGTGCCAGGCTGTTCCCAAGGGCGCCAACATGGATCTCATTATTCAAAAGTCCGTGGAACTGGGTGTTTCTGCCATTATCCCGCTCGTGACGGATCGCACGATCGTGCGCCTGAATGCCCGGGAGGCTGAGGCCAAAAGGCAGAAATGGCAGCGCATTGCCCTGGAGGCCTGCAAGCAGTGCGGCCAGAACACGCTGCCTGAAGTGGCGCTTCCCGTTCCCTTCGCGGAATGGCTGCGCTGCGGAATTCCGGAAGGACTGAATATTATCGCCTCTCTGGTGCCCGGAGTGCGGCCGGTCAGGGAGGTGCTGGAGGCTGCCCGTTCCCGTTCCATTCGGCACGCTTCTCTGCTGGTGGGGCCGGAGGGCGATTTTACGGACCGGGAGACGGCCATGGCGTTGGAAGCGGGGTTTGCTCCTGTCACGCTTGGCCCTATCGTTCTTCGGGTGGAGACGGCCGCCTTTTTCGGCCTGGCCGCCATGCGGTACGCTCTGGACTAAGTTTTTTCCATACGCATTCCCATGTTCAAGAATATCATTTTCGACTGGTCCGGCACTTTGGTGGATGACCTGGCCCTGACGCTGGACGCCTCCAACTACGTTTTTTCCCAATACGGGAAACCCTGCATGAACAGGGATGAATTCCGCGCGGAATTCCAGCTCCCCTATCCGGACTATTATGCCCGGGTGCTGCCCCACGCGGATCTGGATGAACTGGAAGACCATTTCCGGTACGCCTTCCGCGTTTCCAACGCTCCGGTGGAAGTGCTGCCAAATGCCCGGGAATTCCTGGAATTCTGCCGCGCGCGCGGCGTGCGCTGCTTTATTCTTACCAGCGTGGACGCCAAAGAGTTTGATATCCAATGCAGGGAACTGGGCATGATGGAATATTTTGAAGCCATTCACGCTGGCATCCGCCATAAGGATGCCCACATTCATACCCTGCTGGCCCAGCACGGTCTGCATGCCCATGAAACCGCATTTATCGGGGACATGCAGCATGATGTGGAAACGGCCCATCACGCAGGCATCACATCCATTGCCGTCCTGACCGGCTATAATGACGCTGCGCAGCTTTCCAAGGCCAAACCGGACATGATTGTTCCGGACCTGCTTGTTCTGCGCACGCTGATGCGCCGTTACGCGCTCCCTTCCGATACGCAGGATTCCATTAACATCAACGGTCTTGAACTGGATACCTTCATCGGCGTTCCGGACGAGGAGCGCGCTTCCATGCAGACCCTGAAAGCGGACATCACTTTTTATCCGGAGGAGGCCTTGTCCGGACTGAACGATGATTTTTCCAGAACCGTCTGTTATGATTCCATGGCCCGTGCGCTCCGGGCGGAGGCCATGGCGCGCCCGCGCAAGCTGGTGGAAACGCTGGCGGAGGATATGGGAAACGTTTGCCTGAAGGAGTTCGGCGCGCGGCACGTGGTTGTTACTCTGCGCAAGTTCATCCTGCCGCGGACGGACAGCGTTTCCGTAACGGTGCATGTTTCCCGTCACCGGTAGGGAAGAGGTTTTCTACCGGATATCCACCGCTTTTTCTTCAGGGATCTTTTTTCCGTCTTTGGTGAAAGTGTTTTTCTCCGCCTTGACGCTGCCGGTATGGCGAGTGCGGATGGCGGTTCCGTTCTTGAGGTCAAACGTGTTTCCGGTAATAGTGATGTTCCGGTGAACCTCCCCTTCCGGCCGTGGGGCGTGCGGCACGATCTGGATGACGGCTTCTCCGCATTGAATAAAGGTATTGCGGGAAATGGTCATATTCCTGACCACACCGGATTCATACCAGCCGGAGGCGTCATCTTCCACCAGGATGGCGGGCATGCCCGTTTTCTCAAACCGGCACCGTTCAACCAGCACCGGCTTCCTGGTGGTAAGCAGGAAGCCCCGGGTGGGAATGTGGCGGCATACCGTGTTGCTGATATGGACGGATGGCGTCCATGTGACGTTTTCCACAACATCATTAGGCTGGATGTTTTCGGGATTGGGATGTTGCAGCGTAAGTTCTATTTCCTTTTCATTGAGTTGGTTGACGCCGGAAACGGTATTGGATGCATAAGGCACCAGCGTGTTGCTGGAAACATAATCGATCCGGTCTCCTGGGGCAAAGGCGTCAAAGCCGAAGGTCTGGGGATGCATGAACCGGACGGTGATTTTATTGGGGGCCGGCCTGCCTACAATGCGCAAGTGGGTGCCATGAACATTGATGGCGTCGTCATGGGAGGCTCCCAGCACGCAATCCTTGACGATGATTTTTCCCCTGCATCCGGAAAAGTGCAGATTATCCGCCCAGGATGAGTTGGTGCGGAGGGAGCGGGGGCGCGGAGCTATGTTCAAGCGGCTAAACATGATGTTCTCGCAGAACTGGGAAACGACGCCCATGCCGTGCATATAGTAAATATGGCAGTTATTCCAGAGGATGTTTTTGCTTCTGTATTGAAAGAAGCCGCAGCAGTCCCTGCGGGTATTGCGGTTCTGGTAGGATTGGCCCGGTTTCATGGTTGGGGAGCCTTCCTTGAACGTGATGCTGATTTTTCCGGGAGACAATTCTCTGATGACTGTTTTCCCGGGGTCGAAGCGGCCTTGGAAAGTGCCGGAAGCGGAATCGAAAACTTTGGAATACCCTCCCATGCGGAATTCCCATCCGGGGCCGTGCCAGGTCAGGTTCCCATCTTTCACTGTGTACAGGATTCCGTCCGGAATAGTTGCTTTCATGGTATTCCCTTCAACTTCCGTAACCAGAAATTCTCCCATGGTCGGATGCAGGTAGTCAAAACCCAGGCCGTTCAGGGAAACGTTTTCCGCATGTTCCATGCAGACAAAGATGGCTTTTCCCTCCAGAAGGATGTCGGTGGCTCCCGGTTTTCCCTCCAGGCGTATGTTTTTGGCTTCCGTCAGGCGGACAGCCATGGCCTTGGGCTCGTTGGGCGCATCGTTGGTGTTGGAAATCTGCGGTTTTCCGGTAATCAGGGCACCGTGTTTGAAGATATGCCTGCCGGGCATGAACCGGATGGTGACCGGGGACTGTTTGGAACCTTCCCCCATCAGTGCCAGGGAGACGGCGTGTTCCCCCGGATGGATGACGAGCGTATCTCCCCGCGCCATGATGAGGCGGTTGGCCGGAGCCATGCTTTTCCACGCCGTGGATGGGGACGTTCCCGGATTGCTGTCATTTCCCTTGTCCGGATTGATATGCCAGACATGGTTTCCTGCGGATTGCGTGCGCTCCGCCCGTTCCGGATAATCCGCTGCCGGGCATGGCCCGGTTAGCGTTGCGAGAATAAAAAGCAGGAAGGCCACGGGGTTTTGCATGCCGCAACTCCTACAGGAACACGGTTTTCGGGACAAGCATAATTCCCGCGGAGTTGAGAGAAAAACCGCAGCTTTTCCATGGCGCACCTGGGAGACCCCTATTTTTCATCCTTTCTGCCGGGGCGGGAAAGAAAGCCTACCAGCTTGTCATAATATGCCTTGGATTTGTCGTAGTAGGATTGGGGGTCAATATCCAGTTTGATGCGGAACAGGAGCCAGAGCTTGTGGAAGGTGTTGACGCGGTAGCGGATGTTGAAAATACGGAAGCCGCTCGCCTTCATTTTGTCCAGAATGGTATGGTAAATGAGCGCCATGGCCTGCGCCGGAACAAGAGCGGCTTTGTCTTCCGGGCTGAGGAGGTTGTATTCCCTCTCCGCTTCCGCAAAGAAAGTTTCCGCCAGATCCGCTTCATACTTCAGCAGATCCTGAAGCCGGGGGGAATACACCCTGCAGCGCAGGTCTTCCAGAGTGTATCCAAAGCGGTCCATATCCTCCTTGGGCAAATAAATGCGGTTGGACTTGCTGCAGTCTTCCGCCACATCCCGGATAATGTTCACCATTTGAAGGGCATGCCCCAGGGCAATCGCATACGGATAGGAAGCTTCTCCCGCCCCCATGATGCGGGCGGAGGTCAGTCCCACGCAACAGGCTACGCAGTAGGTGTAATCCAGAAGTTCATCACGGCTGCGGGGCTGCTGCTGGTTGATGTCCGAACGGCAGCCTTCAATCAGGTGCAGCATGGGAGTAGTGTCCAGCTCCAAATCCTGGATAAGGGCTATGATGTCCTCTTCCAGTTCCGTCAGTTCCAGGCCTTCTCCGCCGTTGATGACCTCCACCCAGCGGTTCAATGCGTCGTGGCGTTCGCGGGGAGTCATGCCCGGTTCGTCCACGATATCGTCCACCGTGCGGCAGAAAGCGTAAAATTCCGCCATATGGCGGCGTTCTTCTTCAGGAAGGTCAATGAGGGCAAAGGCCAGGTTGGACTTGGCCTTGCTGGTGATGGTTTGGGCTTGAGTCATGTCTTGACGGAGAAAACGTGCCTGCGAAAGGGATAAAAATCATGGAATCAGGCCCCAGTGGGAAGTAAAGGGCCACAGGCAGAAGCTGGCGGGACCTACGATGTTGTATTGGCGGACGGGGCCCCAGTACCGGGAATCAAAGGAGTTTTCGCGGGTGGAATTGTCCCCCAGCGCCACGTATTCACGCAGATAGGGGCGTTTGCTGTCGTTGGACAGATGCACGGTCCCTCCCTCCGTGATGTAAGCTCTGCCGTCCAGCAGGCTCAGGGGGGCGGGAAGGGCCACGTAGCCGCAGGGCTGGTAGGGGGGCTTGCCGGAAGCGACCCCCTGGATAGTCCGTTCCGTGGCGGGTTTCCCGTTGACGATGAGCTGGGAGTCCTGAATGGAGAGGGTATCCCCCGGAATGCCGCAGAGGCGTTTGACGTAGTGGGTTCCTCCTTCCTGGCCGGTGCTGCTTCCCTTATTGGCGATGCCTTCGATGCCGCGTGTATCAAAGACGAAGACTTCCCCGCGTTCCGGCTTGCGGAAGTGGTAGGCCATTTTATTCACCACGATCAGGTCTCCGGCGTCAAAACGGGCATTGACGATTGTGTCTCCGGGCAGATAGGTTCTGAACGGGGTGTGCCGTTCAGCTTCAAAGCGCGGCTCCTGATTGAGGAAGTAGCGGCGCGTTTCCGCTTCCGCCGCCGGGATTTCCAGCTTGGAGCCGTCATCGAAAATTACGTTGGTCACCGTGAGCAGGAGATACTTGGTGGCAGGTTCGAAGCGGACGATTTTCTTTTCCTTGGAGGCCGTTTCGTGCACATAGGAGCCGCCGTACAGGATCATGTCCCCGATTTTCTGCATCAGGGTGGGGCTCCCTTCCTGGGGAAGGGCGCGGATTCCGTTCAGGGAGGGCTGCATGGAACCGGTCGGGATGCGGAAGGGCTGGACTACGTAACAGCGCAAGCCCAGGAAAATGGCCAGAATCACGAACAGAACTTCCACGTTTTCCGCCAGGGCGGAAGGAACCGCTCCGGGAATGGATTCCAGCGTGGATTCCAGTTTGGCGGTAACGGTTTCCGCCTGCTGCCTGTCACCCCGGTAAAGGGCCGTTTTCAGCAGGTCGCGGCTTTCTTCAAACTCCGCCAGGCGTTCGGGAGGCAGAAGGTCGCGATTGTAATTGATATAGCGGCGCACTGTTTTCAGGGCCATACGCCCTTTCCGGCGCCATTTGGGCGTGAACCAGGCCAGAGGATGATCCAGAATAAACACCAGAACGGCGTCTGCAACCGGGAAGCAATCGTAAAGGGCAGCTAGGATGGACTTGTGCGGGCTATTCATGAAGTACGGCATCCATGATGCCCCGTCCGGAGGCGTCATGGAAGTTTATTTTACGTTACGGAAGCCCCATTTTTCCAGGATTCAGCAGATTTTTTGGGTCCAGGGCGGATTTGACCAGTTCGTGAAGGTGGAAGGCTCCTTCCCCCACGGCTTTCCGGAACCATTTGGCCTTCGCCAGGCCGATGCCGTGTTCCCCGGTAATGGCTCCTCCGTGCGCCAGCACCCAGTGGAACAACCTGTCCACACAGGCGTCCGCCAGGGCCTTCTTCTCCGGATTCGAGTAATCGTCCACCATGATGTTGGTATGGATATTGCCATCCCCGGAATGGCCGAAACACGCGATGTCCAGCCCTGTTTCCCGGTTCAGGGCCTCGCAGAATTCCACCAGGGCCACCAGGCGCGACCTGGGAATGACGATGTCTTCGTTGAGCTTGGTCATTCCGGTCGCTTTCAGGCTGTAGGAAAATTCCCGGCGGAGCTGCCAGATGGCTTCTGCCTCCGCTTCCGTGTCTGCGCGCAGAATTCCGGTTGCGCCGCATTCCTCCAGCAGGGTGCATAGGGAATCCAGTTCTTCCCGCACGGCAGGCCGTCTGCCGTCCACTTCCACAATCAGGTGGCCGCGGCAGCCGGAAGGCAGGGCGCTGTCCCCCAGATAGTTCCGGGCGGCGCGGAGAGTGAAGCTGTCCGTTATTTCCAGGGCGGAAGGAAGGTGCCCGCTGTTCAGGATGCGCTGCACGGCGGCGGCGGCCAGAGGGAATTGCGGGAAGCCGGCGCTGAGCGCGCCGAATGCTTCCGGGTGGGGGATGAGCCTCAGAACGGCCCGGGTGATGATGCCCAGCATTCCTTCCGAACCGATAAAGAGGTCTCCGAGATCGAATCCCGTCTTGTTTTTATGGGTGCGGCCGCCGCATTCCACTACCTCTCCGCTGGCAAGCACCACGGTCAGCCCCAGCACGTAAGCTTTGGTGACTCCGTATTTCAGGCACCTGGGGCCGCCCGCGTTCGTGGCGATGTTTCCCCCGATGCTGCATTCCTTCCTGGAGGCCGGGTCCGGAGGGTAGAACCATCCCAGAGCACGGGCTTCCCGCTGAAGATCCGCTGTGATAACGCCGGGTTCCACCACGGCAACGCCGTCTTCCGGGGATATCTCCAGGATACGGTTCATCCGTTCCAGGGAAAGGCTGATGCCTCCGCGCACGGGAACGCATCCCCCTACGTATCCTACCCCGCCGCCGCGGGCCGTGACGGGGATATTCATGGAGGATGCGTAGCGCAGCAGCAGGGAGACGTCCTCCGTGCTTTCCGGGAAAACGACTGCCTCCGGCAGAACGGAGGCGTACCATTTGTCTCCGGCGTGCGCCGCCAGCACATCCGGGGTTCCGGAAACTTTTCCAGGCCCCAGAATGCGGGAAATGTCTTCTTTCAAAGACATGGATTATTTGAGAATGGGGGTGCAGAAGCAGTCCGGGCGGTGGAAATCCGGATTGCCGGAAAGGTCGTCCGCCGTAGTCAGGAAAATCTGGTCCGGAGTATCCAGGATGAACGTGGCTGCCAGCTTGCAGTCGCGGATGTCCACGCCGCGCAGTTCGTTCAGAGGAATCCGGGCCATGGCGCACCAGCTTTCATCCGTTAAAATGCACTTGGTATCCACAGCCAGCGGAGCGGGAATGTCTTCATTGGCGCGGCGGGTGTCGGAAAAGGCGCAGGCCCACCATGCGCCGTTGGGCGCGAGGTTGAATTCCCAGTAATTGGTGCCGTCTCCGGCGGCCATGAACCATTCCGCCAGGTCGTAACGCCATAATTCCGGCTGGAACTGGCCGGGCCGGGCTTCCGGGTGGATGGTGGCTGCCTTGCTGCGGGAAGCCAGAAACCAGAGAAATTCCCCGTCCGTGGCGAAGGCGAATTCCGCGCTTGGCTCCACATCATAGCCGAACCAGTCGTTGACAAGTTCCTGGCGGGGCAGGGAGGCAAGCTGGTCAAAACTTCCGTTGAAGGCCCATTGGTGAATGATTACTTGCATACCGCCACATTTGGACAGTTTTCAGGTTTTATCAAGCCAGAACGTCTTACAGGCTTGGATATTGACGTGATTTCTCCATTATAAGGCCGTCATGCATTTTCAAAGGACGCTGAATCGGTTTCCCCGCGAAAATATCCCCGAATATCTGGCTGTGTTCATCGGCGGTTTCGGGGATATTTTGGCGGGTTGTCTGAGCCGTGTGGAAAAGGGATTTTCCGGTTTTTTGCCGGGTGTGGCGTACGCAACGGCTTATTACCACTGGGATGGAGGCGGCTGCGGCGTGTTTCTGGACAGGTGCGGAAAAATAGCGGTGGAGCTGGAAGAATTGAGAAGGAGATATCCCAGACTGCCTGTCGTGTTGATAGGACACAGTTACGGAGGCTCCTGCGCGGTGGAAGTAGCCAGGAGCCAGGCGGTTCAGGCTGCTCCGCTTTGCCTCCTGACCATAGACGCCGTGGCGCGCCGGCAAAAGAGCGTGCGTCCGGCCTGTGTGGAATGGTGGGGGAACGCTTACCTGCGGGACGGAGGCGGCTTCATGGACGCGGTGCCCAGAATAGGCGGACGCTGGGGGCATTGCTCCGGGGCTGATGCCAATCTGGCTTTTTCAGGCTTCCGGCGTGACCGGAAAGGCCGCCTTTATTCCCACCGACGTCCTGCGCCCATGCTTTATGAGCCGCCCGGGGAAGAAGCGCGCAGTCTGTTTCAAGCCGCTTCCTCCTGGCTGGAAGGAAATCTTCCGGATTGAGCCGCCGGAGCCGTGTTACCGCTTCAATTCATCCCACTTCACCAGTTGGGAGAGAAGTTGGCTGATGAGGCGTTCCGTCTGTTCCCGGGCTTTCTCTTCCGATACCCTGATCTTGTCCCCGTACGTGGTGGAAATCTGGAAATAGCACCAGCGTTGATCCATGCCGTGCAGAACCCTGTCTTTCATATCCATCAGGGTGCGGATCAAGTGGTCTTCCGTCATGTGGCGGTGGCCGATAAATACGTAATAATGCATGCTGTCCAGAATGACAGGTTGCGGATGGTCCGGAGCGATGTTCTGCTGGGATTTCAGCTTGGTCATCCTGATGGTTCCATGGCCTTCCACGGGGACATCCGCCGTGGTCCCCGTCAGGTTAAAGTGGCCCTGGGCCGGAAGGCAGCGTTCCGGACGGTGGATGGAGTTGTTTAAATCATGACCGGATCTAACGATGGAAACGCGGCACAGAACGGGTACGGTTTCCGTCTCATCCAGGCTGATGGGAAGTTCCTGCACGTAATCCGCTTTGGAAAATTCCGTGTCCGGGGCCAGGAGGCTCCGTTCCTGTTCAGATTCCTGACGGCGCGTGCCGTGCCAGCCGTACGGATTCATGCCTGTGGGGAGATCCATGCTGATGGAGGATTCCTGCACCTCCCCCTTGCGGGGCATCAGGTAAGTGCCGCCGAGCATGACGGCCATCAGGAAAGGGATGATGAGAATTTTGAGCGTTTTAATGTTCATGGCGGCGGAAACGCTTAATGGGACTTGTTCATTTTGACAACCAGTTTCTTTCGTTGTGACGGCTTCCATATCAGCTCCCCGGCCAGCAGGGAGTGGACGGCCGCCAGGCCGAAAAGGCTGATGGGGAAGAAAAACAGCAGGCCGGACCAGTCATGCCAGGTTTTTGACGCAAACTCGGGATCTCCGTATTCCGCCATCACCACGATACTGGTGATGCGGACACCGTTGCCGATGACAGCCAGGGGAATCGCGCTGAGGAAGAGCACACATTTTTTCCAGAATTTCAGGTCGGACAGGTAGGCCCAGGCCGCGGACAGCATGAGCAGCGCCATCAGGGAGCGCATGCCGCTGCACCCTCCTGCAATATTGAAAGCGTCCCAGTGTCCGCCGGTAGAGCGGATATTGGTGCCCTGCAGATAGGTATCTACCCCGAAGACGGTTGCTCCCCAATGCCCCAGCTCCGTCGCGATGATTTGCAGCCCTACCGTAGCCTGCTGGAAGGAGGGCAGGGGGATGCACAGCCAGAAAAAGAGCAGAGGGAAGGCGCACAGCCTGGCGGTTTGCGGTCCGGCCAGATACCAGGCCCCGCCCAGTAAAATCAGGGGAAGAGCGCCTACGGCCACGCGGGGCTGCCCCACGCGGAAAGAAAGCATCAGAAGCATGATCGCCGGGATGAAAAGAATCAGGCCGCGCCAGTCCATGCGTCTGGGAGCCTGGGCAATTTTCTTTCTGGCATGGTACAGCATGAAGGCGATGATGGGAACCACCAGCCAGCCGTGTTCATAATCCGTTTGCTTGTTCCAGGAGGAAATGAGCCACTGGATGCTGGTTTCATTTCCGGATGAACCGAATTCCGGGAATGCCAGATAAGTCAGCGCCAGCAGCAGCGTGCTCACGGCCAGGGAGGCGATCATGGGGGCGGTCAGAAATCTCTCTTTGCCGTCAGGAACGGGGGAATCCATCATGGAGAAAAATTAAATTGTGAGAATTAAGTATTGCGATTATGCGGACCTGTGTTCAGAATGCGTCCGCTTTTCAGTTTCCGGTATGAAGATTATCAGCGGTACAGCACACAGAGAACTTGCGGAGCGCATTGCGCAAAGCGTAGGCATTCAGTTGACGAACGTTACGGTGAATACTTTCCCTGATGGGGAAAGTTTTGTAAAGATAAATGAAAACATCCGGGGCAAGGATGTTTTCCTCATTCAGCCCACCTGCCCGCCCACGAACCATAATATCATGGAATTGTGCGTGATGGTAGATGCCGCCCGCCGCGCCAGTGCCGGACGCATCACGGCTGTTGTTCCCTTCTTCGGGTATGCCCGCCAGGACCGCAAGGACCAGCCCCGCGTTCCCATTACCGCCAAGCTGGTGGCCAATCTGCTGACGGCCGCCGGAGTGGACCGCGTGCTGACCATGGATCTCCATGCCGCCCAGATCCAGGGATTCTTTGATATTCCGGTGGATCACCTGTACGCCGCCCCCGTTTTAATCCGTCACCTGCGCGAACATTATGTTAAAGACCTCAAGAAACTGGTCGTCGTCTCCCCGGATGTGGGCGGCGTGAAAATGGCTCGCGCGTACTCTGACGCTCTGGGTGCGGAATTGGCCATTGTTGCCAAGCACCGCGTCAACGCCACCCATGTGGAAGCCATGAATGTCATTGGTGACGTGGAAGGTCGCGATGCCGTCCTGATTGACGACATGACGGAAACCGCCGGCACTCTGTGCGCTGCCGCCAATATCCTGAAGGAACGGGGAGCCCAGCGCGTGTTCGCCTGCGTTTCCCACGGCGTGCTGGGGGACATGGCCCGCGAACGGATTTCCGGTTCCTGCATTGAACGCGTTCTTACCTCCGACACTGTTCCCATGGCTTATGGCCCCAAGGTGGACTGTGTCAGCGTGGGAGATCTGCTGGGTCATGCCGTGCAGCGCATACATGACGGAGAATCCGTATCATCATTATTTGACATTTAGACAATTTTAGTGCAGAGTCCTGCGCCCTGACCTGAGTACCGGTTTACGCGGGTTCGGAAATCCCGGCGGGGCCTCTGCCTGAACCCGATTAGGAAACATCATCAATCAACACTCAATATTGCCTCTATAAAACATGGCTACATCCCATTCCCTCAAGGCCGAAACGAGAGCCTGCGGCTCCGGTAATCTGAAGCAACTCCGCAGCCAGGGCCTGGTTCCCGGCGTGGTTTACGGTCCCGGTTTTGACAACGTCAATATCCAGGTTGACGCCCGTGAATTTGCCCGCATGCTGGCTTCCGCCGTTTCCGAACACATCCTCGTGGCCCTGGATATCAACGGCAAAATCGTGAAGGTTCTCCTTAAGGAAGTGCAGCACAACCCCATCACCAACGCCTGCCTGCATGTGGACTTCCAGGCTGTGACCGACACCACGGTCATCCATTCCATTGTTCCCGTCATTCTGGAAGGCGATTCCGCCGGCGTGGCTTTGGGCGGCGTTCTGGACCAGACCATTCATGAACTGGCAATTATCTGCCAGGTGAAGGATCTGCCGGAAGCCATTAACGCTGACGTCTCCGGTTTGAAGCTGGGTGAAAGTCTGCGCATTGCCGATCTCAAGCTCCCCTCCGGCGTAACTACGGAACTGGCCGGCGATGTGATCGTCGCTATTGTGGAAGCTCCCCGTGTTTCCGGCGAGGAAGCGGCTCCGGCTGCTGAAGATGCTGCTGCCGAGAAATAAGTTTGATACATACTGTTTCTTCTTTTCCGGGTCCGGAGCCGTTTTTGCGGCTCCGGGCTTTTTTTTGTCGCCAACAGGGCGTCTTTTGATAAAGTGCAGGATACGTATTTGTCTGATCAATCTGGAAAAGCCTTAGATTTATGAACAAGTCCCTCATATTGGTGTTGGCCGCATTCGTTCCGCTTGCAGCTGCAGATGAAGTAAAACTCAAGGATGGAACCGTTTACAAAAATTGCACGGTAGAAGTGGAAACGCCGGAAAGCGTCAGCCTCCTGGTTCCCGTGTCCGGTGGGATCAAGGATTCCGTGACTGTGAAGAGGGATTTGATTGAATCCATCAGGAAGGCGACTCCGGATGAACTGGAAGCTGCCCGAATCGGCAAAACATATGCCAAACCGGAAACCATGAATGCCGGGGATTTGGAAAAAGCCTTGGCGGACCTGGACAAGACCATTAAAAAGAATCCCCAGGGGCTCGCCCATGACGCCGCCGTCAAGGCAAGGGCCAGAGTAGTGGTTTTGCTGGAAGAGAAGAAATTGACGGAGGAAGCACAGGCTGCTCAGGATGCCAGGGAGGAGGCGGAAGTGACCGTGCGCACCAAATACGATCATGAAGCCAACAAATTGCTGAAGCGTTTCAAGGCGCTTGCCGTGCGCAATCCATACCGGGCCATGGCCGTGTATGACCGCTTGCGCGACGGTTATCCCGGTTCCGCCGCTCTGGCGGATGCCTATCCGGATGCCGCCAGAATTGCCGGACAGCTCAACCGTAAGCTGGAGGTCATGATCGCCGCCAAGGAAAAGTCCCTGGAGAAGGAACGAGAAGCCCTGAGAAAAGAGGAAGAGAAGCGCCGCGGAAATCCCAAATTGACAAAGGAACAGCGTCAGGAGCTGATGGATGCTTTCCAGAAAAGGCAGACTGCCATCCGGGAACGTGAAAACCAGCTCACGGAAGTGTACCGTGCTTTGCGCAAGAAGGTCAAGGAACGCGGGGACCGGTGGTTTGAACCTACGGCAGGTTCTTTGGAAGCCATGAGAGACCTTAAACTGGTAGCCGCTACGGATGCGGAACGCTTAAAAAAACAGGACCCGGAAAACGGAGCCGGTTCCGCTGCGCTGGAAAAGGCCTGGAATCTGTGTGACGAGAAAAAATTTGACGAGGCTATGGAGGTTCTGACGGAGCTCCGGACCGCCCAGGTTCCCAGGGAATACTATGAGGAACTGACGGAAACGGTGCGCGTGGGATTGCGGGAACAGCGTGCCCGTGAACGTGCCGAACGTGCGGAAGCGGCACGCAAAGCCCGTGAAGACCGGGATAAGAAGCGCCAGAAGGAAAGAGACGAGGCGGCCAAGGCCCAAAAGAAATAATTCTGCCGTTTTCCGGAGAAAACGCTCCAGGGAAACATGTCGGAAATAGCGTTTGCGGATGGGATGGATCAAGTATGGGTTGATTCCATCCTGTCCGTCGGGCTTTCCGTCCGTCGGCTTTGCGCAATTCGTTGTTAAAGATTCCTGAAATTTTTCTGTCGGAGCGGTGCCGGAGGCGTGTTCCTTTAACGGTCTGCATGGTTTTTTGCGGGAAGAAGAGGGCAAATCTTTTCCCATGCGATATTTCCTGCTTTCTTCCGCCGCGTCTTCAGTATAGAAGTGCTGCATGAGGAACGCTTCTTGCAAACGGGTCACGGGTGAAACGGACATCAGCATGGAACTGAACCTGGACGGCACGGGATGCGCCGCCGTCGCAACGGGGCATGCATTTTTTGACCACATGCTGGACTTACTGGCCCGCCATTCCCTGATGGACCTGACCCTTCAGGCCCGCGGAGACCTGGAAGTGGACGCCCACCACACGGTGGAGGATGTGGGAATCGTTTTGGGGGAATGCATTAAAAATGCGCTGGGGGACAAAAAGGGCATTGTCCGCTACGGCTGTTCCTACCTGCCCATGGATGAAACTCTTACGCGCGTGGTGATGGATTTGAGCAACCGCCCGTATGTTGCTTTCCGTATCCCGGAAGGCGGTTTGCCGGATGCTCCCAACTTTCCGCTGACCCTTTGCGAGGAATTCTGCCGCGCGCTGGCCAATAACCTGCGTTGCAACCTGCATGTGGAAGTGCTTTACGGCAGGGATGGCCACCACATTGCGGAATCTGTCTTCAAGGGCATCGCGCATGCGTTGCGGCAGGCTGCGGCGATTGATCCCCGGGCCGCCGGGACGCTGCCTTCAACCAAGGGAATGCTGTAAAATACATGAAACTGGGCGTGATTGATTACGGTGCGGGCAATCTCCGCAGTGTGCTGAACACCTTTGAGGCCGCCGGCGTGACGGGGCACCTGGTGCGTACGCCGGAAGATGCGGCGGGCGTAACCCATTTGGTTCTTCCAGGCGTGGGCGCCTTCGGCGACTGTGCGGAAAAGCTGCGCCGCCAGAATCTGGTGCCCCTAGTTCGGGAGTGGATAGAGCGAGACAGGCCTTTTCTGGGCATTTGCGTGGGCTATCAGGTCCTTTTTGAAAGCGGGGAGGAAGACGAACAAGTCCCCGGACTGGGAATTCTCAAGGGTCGCGTGGTCCGGTTTTCAGAATCGGAACTCAAGGTGCCTCACATGGGTTGGAACAGCGTGGCTCTAGCCGATCCCGCCGATCCCATCTGGAAAGGCATGGGGAAGGAACCGTACTTTTATTTCGTGCATTCCTATTATCCTCAGCCGGAGGATGAATCCCTGATTGCCGCTTTCTGCACCTACGGCGTGCGTTTTGCGGCCGCTGTCAGATGCGGCAATCTGGTCGCCACCCAGTTCCATCCGGAAAAGAGCCAGAAACTGGGCGTGAAACTGCTGGAAAACTTTATTTCCCTGTAAGGCGGAAATTGCCGGCTCACAGGTTGCCGGCTCTTTTTCCTGACAGCAAGGGGGAGCAGGAGGGACGATGAATCAAATGAAGCGTGATTCTCGAAGAGCGGCCGATTAGTCTCTTATTGCCGGTTCCTGGTCAATATTGCTTTAGAGGCGGGGAATATTTGTTGAGCAGGGAGCTTTGCCTTCAGAGGGGAAGGGAGGGTAGTTCATAAGAAAAAAGAACCGCCCCTTCACGGGAGCGGTCCTTTTGGTAAAAAAGCAAGGAGCGGAAACTTCGTCCGCATGGGCCTGATTTAGCCGAGCACCTTGTAATACTGAAGGTGAATCTGGGGATTCAGGCGAAGGCGTTCGCGGATGGGCCTGATGGCGGAAGGTTCCGCAGAGAACGTGTAGGTCACATACTGCCCGGCGGAAAGGTGGTTGGATTCGTAGGCGAATTCGCGGCGGCCGGCGTTTTCCGTGGCGGTGATGTCGGCGCCTTCTTCCTTCATCGCGGCGGCTACGGTGCTGATCAACTCTTCAACGGGAGTTTCCGTACCCTTCATGTTGAATACGATAAGAGCTTCGTAATTTCTCATGGTCTTGTGATAATTAGAAATGTGTCGTGCGAACGGTGCGCACCTTGCGGGCAAGTAAGGTGCAATGATTGCCTTCAGAAAGCAAGCCTATTTTTTACCTTGTTTCCGGGAACATGCCGTTTCCTGCGTTTTACCCTCTCTGAGGCACGGAAGAATTGTTCTGCATGGCGTTTCCTGCCGGCGGCCTTTGCTGTAGGAGAGACGATTCCGGCGTTCGCTTGGCGGGTGCCGTACGGAAAAGAAGTGGACGCCGCAACTTAGGATATGATCTTTTCCCGGGTAAAGGATTCCTTTTCCTGCAAAAAAAGGAGGAACTGGCGGGAGGCAGATCCGCTGGAGCGGTTGCTGCCACGGGCAGAAGGGCTTTGTTCCCCTCCGGAACAGCTTTGTCTTGCGCAGGGTGTGGCGGGAAGAGCTCCGGAAAGAAGAAAAACGTTAACGCGTCTGCGCCATCTGTACGGCCAGCTGGAAAGCGTGGATGGTGCTGGACGGATTGGCCTTTCCGGTGCCCGCCAGGTTGAAGGCGGTTCCGTGGTCCGGGCTCAGCCGGGGGCGGGGCAGGCCCAGGGTGACGTTGACGGCGGTATGGAAGTCCACCAGCTTCAGAGGAATCAACCCCTGGTCATGGTAAGGGGCCAGCACGGCGTCATAGTTCCCTTCCACGGCATCCCGGTACACGCAGTCCGGGACGGAAGGCCCGTCAAATGCGGCATCCGTATTGATCCTCCTCAGTCGTTCCACGGCCGGGGAAATGATGGCTTCATCTTCATCGCCGAAAGCGCCGTGTTCCCCGGCGTGGGGGTTCAGGGCTGCCAGGGCGATACGCGGGCGCATGATTCCCTTGCGGATGCAGAAGTCTTTCAGCAGGGTTCCGATGCGGACCAGTTCCTCTGTTTTCAGCAGGGACGGCACGCTTTGGAGGGAGGTGTGGATGGTTGCCAGCCCCACCGTCAACCGTTTT
This sequence comes from Akkermansia muciniphila, assembly GCF_030848305.1. NCBI lineage: Bacteria > Pseudomonadati > Verrucomicrobiota > Verrucomicrobiia > Verrucomicrobiales > Akkermansiaceae > Akkermansia > Akkermansia muciniphila. Next base: position 1,710,251 of record NZ_CP114598.1, read on the forward strand.
CCAGTCAGGCACATGGCGTAATTGTTCGTTTCCAGGCGTTCTGCAAAGAATTCCGTCTGCCCCGGCCAGCGGAAGCCTGCCTCATGCAGGGTTTCCTTGCAGACGGGGGCGGTGACGACAGCGTCCACCGTTCCTTCCCGCAGGGCATGGGCCGCCTGTTCCAGATGGTCGAAGGCGTGTTTGGCGGATTCCGCGTTAGGCCTGCCCAGGGGAAGATTCTCTCTCTTGCCGATGAGGCGGTATTCCGCGCCTTCCGGGAGTTCTCCGGAAGCAAGCGCGGCGGAAATGACTTCCGGGCCTATGCCCGACTGGTCGCCCAGCGTGTATCCAATGACCGGTTTCATGATTCGGAAAGGGGCGTGATTACAATTCCGTGGCTTCCGGCATTCCGGCAGCGGAAGCGGGAAGTTCTTCCGCGGGGGAAACAGGAGTTTTTTCCTCCGGAACAGCCTGCAGGGCTGCCGCCCGTTTCTCCATGTTGATGACTTGTATCGTTTTTTCCGGCTCGTCAGGGTTGCGGAGTTCGAATTCCAGGTGGGAGTTGGTGGACCAGTGATAATAAATGGTGACGCCAAGGGCCGCCAGCACCAGAATCAGGAGAATGGAACCGAAGAAGGAGCGCATGCCTCTACTGTGTGCCGGAGGAAAGGGGAATTCAAGAAATTATCAAGACCGCCTGCGTGGGCTGGCAAACGCCGTTAACAGCCGTACACCTTCATTTCCTGAAAGAGGATGGACGCGCAAAAAGAGGCGCCCCGGCATGAGAATATTCAGGACAGGATTTTCATCGCGAGGAACAGGATCATGAGCAGGATGGCAAAACCGATGATTCTGCCCGCCATGCTGCCGTTCTTTCCGTCCTGTACGCACATGGGGCAGTTTTCCGGGCCGTTTATGCCGTTGCATCCCATGCCGCACGCTCCGCAGGGGGAATCCTCTTCCCGTTCTTGCAGGTGGTCTTTGAGTAGGAGTTCCAGCTCGCGCACGGAAGGCTCCACGCCGGAAACGACGATTTTTCCGTCAATGGCGAGTGCGGGCAGAGGCGCCCCAATCTGCTCCGGAACGGTTTCCGCGGTTCGCATCTCCGCATTAATGCCCAGATGGTCCAACGCCTGGAGGGTATTGGCGCGCAGGATGTCTCCCGGGCAGTCCCGGCTGTAAAAAAGCTGAATGCTGGTCATGGCGCTGGGTATGTCAGGAACGCTTCCGTTCGGGAAGACTCTTCCCACAACAAATAGAACGGAGCCCCAAAGGTCAATGCGTTTTTCCGTGTCATGACATATAAGTGTTGTACGGAAAATATTTTAGACTTTTCAAATGAGGAGGGAATGGGCACTATCCCGCCGGTCCCGCCATGAAAAAGCTATCTCTATTCTTTTTGACCCTGGCCTGTGTATTCCAGTTTTCCGCCCAGGCGCAGGAACGGCCCAGTTACATTGCCATTGAGGCCAATTCCGGCAAGCTTCTTTTCAGCTCCAACGCAGAAGCAAAAAGACCCGTGGCCAGTCTTTCCCAGGTAGCCACAGCCATGGTGACTTTGGACTGGGTGGCCCGTACGCGGTTGCCGCTGGACACTTTCATTGCCGTGCCCCAGGAAGCTTTTGGTCTCCGTGCGGGCAATCCCATGGATCTCCAGCCGGGAGACCGCCTGACGCTCCGGGACGCTTTGTATTCCACCCTGCTGGGCTCGGACAATGTGTCCGCCCTGACTATTGCCTCCTTTGTCGGTCGGGACCTGGTGTCCCGCCGGGGCGGGGGCGCCCCCATTGCCGCTTTCGTGGGGGAAATGAACAATCTGGCCCGTTCGTTGAGGATGTCCAAAACGCACTTTACCGCTCCCCACGGGCTGGACGCCGGAAACTCCGTTTCCACTTCCTGCGCGCTGGATATGGCCCTGTTGGGCGTTTACAGCATGCAAAACCCGGCTTTTTGCTACATTGTTTCCCAGGCGAGCCGACGCATTGAAGTGCAGTCCCAGACCAAGGGCAGGACGATGTATGATATTTCCAACAACAACAAACTCATGAGCTCTTCCGGCGTGGACGGCATCAAGGCGGGCACCTCCCGCGCCGCCGGCTCCTGCCTGTTGCTCAGCGTGACGCGCAACGCGATTTCCCGCCGCAGCCCTCAAACGGGGACGGAAGTGATTTATCCGCAACGCATGATTATTGCGGTTCTTGGTTCTGCAAACCGCTATTCCCTCGCCAGGGAAATGATGAATACCGGCTGGCGCGTTTGGGAAAACTGGCAGGCTTCCGGCATGGACATGAAGGATCCCAAGGAATTTGTCCAGCTTCCTATGAAATCTGCTTCACAAAGGAGATAGGAAGTAGACGGGAACGGAATTTTTTGCTATAAGAGCCGTCTAATATGAACATCGGTGTTTTGAATAGCGGGGGCGACTCCCCCGGATTGAATGCAGTTATTGAAGGTGTTGTGGGCGCGGCTTCCCGTCGCGGCTGGAACGTTGTGGGCTTTTACGACGGTTTTGAAGGGCTTTTGTCCGAGGAAGGGGATGAACGGTTTGAATGGCTGACCCCTGTCGCCTGCCGCGGATTGCGCGCCAAGGGGGGCACCATTCTGGGAACCGTGAACAAAGGCAACTTTGCCATCAAGGTGGGCGTGGACCAAAAGGGGTCTATCGAACCCGCAGTGCTGGAAAAAACAAAGGCCACTGTCCGCCGGCTGGGGCTGGATGCTTTGATCGTCGTGGGCGGAGACGGCTCCCAGTCCACGGCCCTGTTGCTTTCCGAGATAGGGCTTCCCGTAGTTGGAGTGCCCAAAACTATTGATAATGACCTGGGCGCCACCGATGTCACTTTCGGCTTCTACAGCGCCGTTTCCATTGTTTCCGAATCTTTGGACCGTCTGGAAACCACCGCGAACGCGCACCAGCGCATGATGGTGGTGGAAGTGATGGGGCGGCATGCGGGATGGATTGCTTTGGAAGGCGGCATCGCAGGAAGTGCGGATGTTATTCTTCTGCCGGAAATTCCTTTTTCCCTTGAAAACGTGGTGGAATGCATCAAGGCGCGCAAGGCTGCCGGACAGCGGGAAATCCTGGTAGTGGTGTCTGAAGGAGCCCGTCTGGCGGACGAACTGGTATTGCTGGATGAAAAGACCCAGGGGGAAGTGCGCCTGGGAGGCATCGGCAAGGTGGTTTCCAAAAAACTGGAAGAAGCCACTGGGATTGAAACTCGCTCCTGCGTGCTGGGCCATATCCAGCGCGGCGGTTCTCCCTGTTCCTATGACCGGATTCTGGGAGCCCGGTTCGGCAGTTATGCTGTGGAGCTGGTGGAAAAGCGCCAGTTCAGCTGCATGGTTGCCCTCCGCGGGACGCAGATGACTGCCGTACCCATTGAGGAAGCCGTGAAAACCTTGAAGCGGGTAGACCCCGATTGCCAGCTGGTGCGCACGGCTCGCGATTTGGGCGTATGCTTCGGGGACTGACGTTCTCCGCTTGCGTCACGGGGAAAACTGATTGTTACCCGGTGGGGCTTTGCTTGTCTTTCAACCGTATCCTGGAATCAGGATACGGTTATTTTTTGTGGAAGCGCGCCGTATTCATTGAGGCCTGGAGAGCTTTTAAGAAGCATCATGGACAGGAAGAGGATGGAAAGCAAATCCATCAGGCTGGACACCATTCCCAGGTAGTTCAGGTAGGGCGCCATATCTTCCGGGACCAGGCGCAGCAGGAAAATCAGCAGGAAAGTGACGATGAAAATAAGAATGGGAATCAGGATGAATTTCCCGCTCAGATTGCTGTCATGCAGGCGGCGTACGGCGACCGGCAGATTGAAGAGAATATTGAGCCCCGCCACAGCCGCCAGAAGCTCCAGGGAAAGCATGCTCAGCTCTCCGGATTGATAGAAGAAGTAAAAGGTGGGATTGAAGCAGGAATGAGCCAGTAGAATCAGAGCATCTTGCGGATGGGCGGCATACAACAGGATTTGGAGGGCAGGAGAGGTGTAGAAACCCGTCGGACGGCTGTCAACGTCTACCATGCTGTAGCCCAGCGGCAGGAACAGGAGGATGGAGAGGAGGAAAAAGGACCAGAATTCCGACCGGGACGCGCGTCCTGCCACCGTATTTAGTTTTCTCAGGCTGATGAGCCAGTAAAGGTAAAACGGGGTCAGCGGCTGTCCTTTCAATTCTCCGACAGGGGAATCAGCCGGTTGGGATTCCGGACGGCGGCTGTATTTGTTGCCGTCCGCCTTTCTTTCTCCCAGCGTCAGATAAAAAAAGGTCAGGTGCCCCAGTCCGAAGGGAATAAAAAGGGTAAGAAGCCAGAGTCCGCTTCTGCCTGTATCATGCAGGCGCCTGAACGCGGCTGAGATGCTTGGGATGAGCAACACCGCCCACAGGAGGATGGTTAAAGCGTCTCCGTAGATGCTCAATCTTGTATCCGGAATGTGCAGCCAGTCCGTCAGGATATACCCCGCCAGGGCTGGAATCAGCGCCAGAAGGGGAAGAGCCATGAACCACCAGAATTCCGCCCGGGAAGCGCAGCCCCGAAAATTCGCATAATGAAGAAAACCTTTTTTCCAGCAGGAGAGGGGGGAAGAAAAGGAAGATGCCTGCGTGGAAACTGGAGAAACGGCAGGAGAAGCAGGAGAAGCAGGAGAAGCAGGAGAAGCAGGAGAAGCAGGAGAAGCAGGAGAAGCAGGAGAAGCAGGAGAAGCAGGAGAAGCAGGAGAAGCAGGAGAAGCAGGAGATTCCGGCATGGATAAAAAGGGGGTTTCCGTTTAGACTCCCTGATGCCGGGGAATGCTCAATGCGCCTGCGCCCAGGACACGGAAATTTTTCTCCTGAAACAGGTTTAGATCAGGACAATGGCCATCAGCAGCATTCCGGCGATGATGCCCATGATGGAAATGTGATGGTGTCCCCAGCGTTCCGCCATGGGCAGCAGTTCGTCAAAGGAGATGAAGACCATGATGCCTGCAACGGAGGCGAAGAGAACCGCGAGTACGGTAGGTGTGAGGAAGTGGAACAGGAAGAACATGGCGATGGCTGCTCCCATCGGTTCCGCCAGGCCGGAGAGGAAGGAATAACAGAGGGCCTTTTTACGGCTGCCCGTACCGTAGTAAAGAGGTACCGCCACGGCGATTCCTTCCGGAATGTTATGGACGGCTACGGCCAGGGCGATGGAGGTGCCCAAGGTCAGGGAGTCCAATCCGGCGGCAAAAGTGGCGATTCCTTCCGGAAAATTGTGGATGCCGATAGCCAGGGCGAACAGAATTCCGGACCTTTTAATTCGGGAGGAGGAAAATTCACCGCTGGCTTGTCCATGGATATCTTCCGGGCCGCGCGCTTCGTGCGGGTTTTCGTCTTCCGGAACCAGATAGTCAATGAGAGCCGCCACGGCAATTCCTCCGAAGAAGGAAGCAATGGCAATCCAGGAGCCTGCCGTATGGCCTTCGAACTCCATCAACCTGTGCTGGGCTTCTCCCAGCAGCTCCACCAGGGAGATATATACCATGACTCCGCCGGATAATCCCAGAACGAAAGTAAGTGCCTTCGTGTCCGTCCTTTTCATGAAGAAGGCGATGAAGCCTCCTATGCCGGTGGCGAGACCTGCCAGTGTGGTGAGCAGGAAGACAACGAGAATGTGATTGGCGGAAAGGTCCATGCGTGCATCTGCCGGGCAGGGATGTTCCCCGACAGTAAAGAGAGGGTTGTCTTATTTCGCGGATGCCGGGGGAACAATCATTTTCACGGCCCGGATAGCGCCGGGGGGCAGGGGTGGTTCTTCCCCCGGCTTCAGGTGGCCCCGTTCCTTTTTGATTTCAGGCAGCTTGTCCAGAAGCCTGCTGAACGCTTTTCCTTCAAAACTTTCCGGAAGGAGCGCAGCGCCTTTTTGGAGAAGCCGTTCCAATTCATTGACCCTGTTTTGCCGCATGAGCAGGTTCACTTTTTGCATGAGAACGGCTTGTTTGACTTCCGGAAGAAGCCCGTCCTTTTGCAAGTAACTGTCCATGATGGAAAGCGCTTCATCAGGATTTTGTTCCGCCAGAATGTGAACGTTTTTCCGGCGGAACGTATCGGCCCATTCCAATATCTGGGCATGGAGCAGATTGTTCCTGTTCAGTTCGGAAAGAATTCCTGAAGCGTCCTGCGGGTCCAGTTTTTCCAGTTCTGCCAGAGCCGGCTTGTAGAAAGTGCGGATGCTGGATTGGGGAACCGTTTTCAGCAACTGGACTAGCGTGTCCCGCCGCTGCCGGTCAGTGAGTTTTTTCTCCAGCTTGTCCGTCAGGGCCTGCTGCGTGTTGAGCGCTTCCTCCGCTTTTTTCGTATCCTGCATAACCTGGCCAGGATTGGCGTAACCTGTGACGGTGTGGACGGGGCGCCCATGGGCGTCCGCAAACACCAGCGTGGGGAATCCGGTGATGCCGTAGGATTTTTTATAGTTTTCCAGAGAAGATTTTGTCTGTGCGTCCTGCTGTTTTTTACGCGGGTAGTCCAGCTCCACGGGAATAAAGGAACGGGAGATGGCTGTTTGAATTTCGGGAAGGGCAAGAGCCTGTTTTTTCTGCATGATGCAGGCTCCGCACCAGTCGGAACCGGTGAATTCCAGCATCACTCCCTTATTCTGCGCGGCAGCTTTCTGCATGGCTTCCGCGGGGTTCGCGCACCATGTTTCGGAGGCGCCGGCACCCCAGGCTAGGAATATGGCCGCAAGGGGATGTATGAGTTTTTTCATGGCGGGAGTTCATTATTGCATGGGAGGAAGCGGAGAGTGGGCGGGGGGAACCCACATGTTTCCGGAAGAGGGGCTGCCGGAATCCCCCGTGTGGGTGGGCGTTTCAATTTTCGGTTTTCCGGCAGGCGGCTCCAGATCTTCCACCACCACTTTCTTTTTAGCGGGCTGGGGCGTGGGGGCTGCCGCCGGGACTGGCGAGGACGCCTTGCGGATGACGGGAGACTTGAGGGAGGCGTCCGTCTGGTTCATGGCCGTAATATTCAGCGGATCGCCGTAGGCCAGCATTTCCCGGATGTCGTCAGGAAGATCTCCGGCAGGAATGGAGGTGCTTCCCTGTTCGTGCATAATGCGCACGAATTCATTTTCCACGCGGGTGATTTCCACATTCAAATAAGTTTTGCCGGAATGGGATGTCTTCAGAATGTCAAACTTGCGGCCGCGCGCCTTGGCTCTGGCGTGTTGGCGGTAGCGTTCGAAGTAGGAGCGGATTTCCCCCCGGATGCCGGCCACGCGCATTTTCTCTTTTTCAATGGACTTTTGAGTCTCTTCTAGGTCGGACGCCGTGTGTTCAAAGATATCCAGAAGGCTGAGAAGCTGTTCCTTGGGCGCGGTCCTGTTCCGTATTTCCCTGAGCTGTTCCTGCTTTTTCAGAAGCTGGGCATGATTGGCTTCCAAAGCTTCCCGCGAGTCTTTGACCGGATCCGGAAGCTGGGAAAATTTCTCATAAACAATGTAGCCGGCGCTGATGACGATAAGGGCGAACAGACCCAGGCAGAGGTTCCAGAAAAGAGCGTCTCCCCTGGCTTTCCGTTCGGAATCCTCCTGCCGGGCGGATTCTTCTTCCACAACGTGTTCCGAGATGACGTCCAGAGGTGTTTTCAGACGTTTTTTGATGGCGGGGGCAGGGTTTTCTTCCTTGTGTTTCCCTCCGTTTTCCTTGGGAGCAAAGCGGGTTTCGTCTTCAGCGGGGGGAAGGGTTTCGCCGGACGGCTGGCTGGGTGCGGGGGCGTCGGTCATGGAATGCGCAGGAATGGATGTTAATCTACCGGGTGGGTCTGTTTGAATTCGGCCAGTTTGGCCGCATACGCGTTATATTGGTATTGCAGGGCGTGGAATTCCTGCTTGCGCTGCGCCAGCGTTTTGCGCATGTCTTCAATGTCAAAGCACAGGTGCTCGAAGTCGCGGCGTTTGGAAGGCAGGATGTCTATATCCTTCACCGTGAAGGGCGTCGTGATTTTTCCCGGGTTGGAAAGTCTTTTCTGAAGATTGTAATTTACGCGGGCGTCGTGGGATTCCGCCTGGCTTATTTCCTGTTCCGTCTGGGCCAGAGCGTTTTTCATCTGCTGGAGCTGGGCCTGGAGCTGCTGGTGTTCCTGGGATGAATTTCCCGTCAGGAAGGAGGTCAGAGCTTCATTCGTACTGCTGTCGCACGAAGTAAGGGCCAGCGTGAGGGCCAGAGCCGGACAGGTACGCCTGGTGAATCGCACGATGTTGAACATGCCTGGGATTATGAACATTAACGGAGGGGAAAGTCAAACCGTTCATGCGCCCTGCGGGACAATGATTTTTCTCGCATAAAACGCGTATGCGGCTACAATGCCTGCGGCATGATGCAATTATCGGAGATCGGAGGCCATCTGACGGCCAGAACGGGTATTGATGATTTGATGGAGGATTTGTTTAAGGCCCTTCATTCGGGAGACGCAGGCCTGTGCCAGTTGAACGGCGGGAGCCCCGCCGTTATTCCTGAGGTGACGGAACTTTGGCGCCGCAGCATGGAGGAACTGGTGCGGAATGGAAAATTTGACGTGCTGGTGGGCCATTATGCCCATCCTGGCGGGGATCCCGCTTTCATCCGTGCGCTGGTGCATTTCCTCAATGAACGTTGCGGATGGAACCTGACGCCGGAAAATGTGGCAATCACCCAGGGCGGCCAGATGGCCTGCTTTACCCTGTTTAACATGCTGGCGGGGCCGTGCCCGGACGGCGCTATGCGTGAAATCCTTTTTCCCCTGTGCCCGGATTATGTGGGATACCAGTCCCAATCCCTGTGCGGCGGCGTCATGTTCCGGGGCATCCGGCCCGGCATACGCATGCTGGACGAGCACACGTTCAAGTATGTGATTGATTTTGACCGTCTGGACATACGTCCGGAAACGGCCGCCGTTTGCATGTCCCGGCCTACGAATCCCACCGGGAACGTAGTGACGGATGAAGAATTGGGGCTTCTGCGGGAAATGACTTCCCGCGCCGGGGTTCCCCTGATGATCGACAATGCTTACGGGCCTCCGCTGCCCAATATTTGTTTTGTGCCCGTAACCCCGGCCTGGGATGAAAACATGATTCTGACCATGAGCCTGTCCAAGATCGGGTTGCCAGGCACGCGCACCGGCATTGTCATTGCTCGCCCGGATATCATTCGTGCCGTAGTGAGCATGGTGACCACATCCTCCCTGTGTCCGAACAATCTGGGCCAGGCTCTGGTGACGCCTTACCTGGAAGACGGCACTCTGGATAGAGTCTGCCGTGAGACCCTTACGCCGTTTTACCGCAGCCGGGCGGAATTCGCCCTGTCCCTGCTGCCGGAACTCTTCGGAGACTCCATCCCCTGGCGCGTTCATAAGAGTGAGGGCGCCATGTTCCTGTGGCTGTGGTTTGAGGGGTTGCCCATCACGTGCCAGGAGCTTTACGAACGGTGCAAGTCCCGGGGCTGTTTTGTAAATCCCGGCCATCACTTTTTCTTCGCCCTTCCGGAGGAGGGGGAACCCTGGCCGCACCGTCATGAATGCATCCGCATCAGCTTTACCCAGACGGAGGAACTCCTGCGCAAGGGGCTTTCCATCGTGGCGGATGAAGTGCGCAAGGCCTACTCCCGTTCTTAATCCAAACCTGAACCGTATCCATGAACAGCATGACCGGCTTCGGCAGAGCCGCTGCCCAGACAGACCGTTACAATATTCTTGTTGAAATATCAGGCGTTAACCGCAAACAAACGGAAATCGCCGTCAACGTGCCGCGCGGCTGTGCGGAATGGGACGCCTCCGTGCGCCCCATCGTGCAGGGGGCCGTTTCCCGCGGCCGCGTAGGCGTCTCCATCTCCGTGGAGCGTCTGGAGGAAGCGGACGGCTCCCTCCAGCTTGATGAGAAAAAACTGGCTTCCCTGGCGGAGCTGTTGAACCGTGCGTCTGGCCTGACAGGTCAACCGCTGCCCCTCCAGGCGTCCGACCTGCTGAGGCTGGATATCGTTACTACCGCGGCGGAAGCGCCACTTTCTCCTGAAGAAGCGTGGCCGGTGGTGGAAAAGGCTCTTAAAGCCGCCCTGGAGGATTTTATCTCCATGCGCGCGGCGGAAGGCGCCAACCTGAAAGCGGACGTTCTTGGCAAGCTGGATGTCCTGGAACAATTCCGCCTCCGTATTGCGGAACATGCACCTTCCGTGCCTGTCAGGCTCCGGGAGGCCATGCTTAAGCGCCTGGCGGATGCCGACCTGTCCGTTTCCGCGGATGATGAGCGCATCATCCGGGAAGTAGCCCTGTTTGCGGACAAGTGCGATATTTCCGAGGAGATTACCCGTCTCTCCTCCCATTTTGACCAGTTCCGTACTTTGTGCGGTTCCTCCGCTCCCGCGGGCAGGCCTCTGGATTTCCTCTGCCAGGAAATCTTCCGGGAATTCAACACCATCGGCTCCAAGGCGAACGATTCCACGCTGGCCCATCTGGTTGTGGCCGCCAAGACGGAGCTGGAAAAAATCAGGGAACAAGTTCAGAACATCGAATGACAGCCATGAAACAGCCATTGGGAACGTTGCTGGTGGTATCCGGACCTTCCGGTTCCGGGAAGACGACATTGTGCCGCCGCGCGACGGAAAACGGTCTGTGCGTGTACAGTATTTCCTGCACGACGCGCCAGCCCAGGCCGGGGGAAGTCAATGGGGTGGATTACCATTTCCTGACTGCCACCGAATTTGACGCCAGGGTGGAGCGGGGGGACTTTCTGGAATACGCGGAGGTGCACGGTAACCGCTATGGCACGCTGAAAGCGGATATTTTGAATCTTCTGGAACAGGGGAAAAACGTGGTGATGGATATCGACGTGCAGGGGGCCGGGCAAGTCCGTTCCTGCCATGAGGGAATTCTTCCCCTTTGTTACGCGGACGTTTACATTTACGTGCCGCAGGAAGAGCTTAAAAACCGCCTTTGCGGCCGGCAGACGGATGGAGCGGAAACCATCGCCCTGCGCCTTCGCAATGCGGAACAGGAAGACGCCTGCCTGCCGCAGTACCAGTACTGCCTGGTTTCCGCTGACCGCGAGGCGGATTATGCTTCCTTTTGCGCCCTGCTCAAATGCCAGTCCATGCGGGTGGGGCTGATGCGGGACTAAGGTTTTGCGTTTTTACTGGGGGAACTGCGTTTTTCTCCCAATCTCATGGCATCCGGAATGGCTCTCCGGTTCCGAAACATTTGGAATTGGCTCTCTTCCCATATCCGGATGATATGCGATTTCCTTTCCTCCGCTTAAGCTTGCGTGAAGAAAGGTGGGCCGGAATTCTTGACGGGCAGGGTATTCATCAGCTTTTTGAATAATTCAATGCTGAAATGATCCTCCAGGCGAAGCGCCTCGAATGAGGCGCCCCGGTAGGTCAGATGCTGTCCCGCTTCCTTGTATCCGTTGCGCAAATTCAGCCGGAAGCTTTGGTTCCTTTTCCGTTGGCCGGGAAGTATTTTTTACTTGAACGGATACAGCCAGCCGATAGCGCAGGTGAAAATAACCCAGAGGAGCAGATTGAGGGGAAGCCCCACTTTGACGAAGTCCTTAAATTTGTAGCCGCCCGCATTGTACACGTAAGTGTTGGTCTGGTAGCCGATAGGGGTGGAGAAACTGGCGCTGGCGCCAAACATGACGGCCAGAATGAAGGGAACGGGGTTGGCGTCGAATTGCAGGGCCATTTCATAAGCCAGCGGCCCCATGACGGCGGCTACGGCATTGTTGGAGATCATCTCCGTCAGAATGGAGCAGAGCAGATACAGACCGGAGATGGCGACCAGGCACCCCAACGGGCCTATGTTATCCACTACGCCGAATGCGATGGCTTTGGCAAGCCCGGTTTTGCTCATGGCTTCCCCCACGCACAGCATGCCCAGGATCAGGAAAATAATGCCCCAGTCCACCGCCTGGTAGGCTTCCTTCGGCTTGATGCAGCCGGAGATGATGACGATAAGAGCTCCGATGAATGCGAGATAGAAAGGGTTGAAACGCGCGAAGAATTTGAAGAATTCCCCGTATTGCTCAAAGGACCCCAGCAGGCCGATAAAAATGAACAGCCCCATAGCCAGGATGGCCCAGCCCTGTTTGCTGCGGTTGTGCGCTTCCGCGGGGCGCTGGCTCAGGGGGATGATACGCTGCTTGGTCAGGATGCGGTTCATCCCTTCCTGCGGTCCTTCCAGAAGAAGCGTGTCCCCTGCCGCCAGTTTGGTATTCGGCCCCATGTCCGTGATGTTTTTGCCCTGCCTGTGGATAGCGAGCACGAAGATGTTGAATCGCTGGCGCAGCTTGAGTTCGGACAGGGAGAGCCCGGAGAATTCGGAATTGTTGGCGATCATGCCTTCCACGATTTGCACGTCGCGCTGTTCCAGCGTTTCCAGCCCGCGGCTGTCGTCCCAGCCCAGGTCCACGCCTTTGGCTTCCCGCACCTGGTTGACTTTTCTGGCGTTGCACAGGAAAAGAATGCGGTCTCCTTCTTCCAGGTTGATGTGCTGCAGCTCCTCCTGCATGGAAAATCCCCTGCGGCGCACTTCCACGATTTTGGTGCCCAGCAGTTCGGATTGCATCAGGTTGATGGGGGTGGTGCCGATGTGGGGGGAATCCGCGGGAATCCTGACCTGGAGCAGGAAATCGCGCTGGATGCCGCCCGGAAGCATGGTGGACAAGGTGGGGCGGGATGGAAGCCATTTGCGGCCGATTGTCCAGAGGTAGAGCAGACCCGCCGCCGCATAAATCAGGCCCATGGGCGTTACCGTGAACATCTGGATGCCGTCATAACCCAGTTTCTGCACCTGGCCGAGAACGACCACGTTGGTGGATGTCCCGACCACGGAGCAGGTTCCCCCCAGAATGGTGGCGTAGGAGAGGGGGATGAGCAGTTTGGAGGCCGCGATGTTATGGTCTCTGCAGAAGGCCAGCACGATGGGCATCAGGATGACGACCACCGGAGTGTTGTTGACGAAGGGGGAAACCATGAACGCTCCCAGCGTGATGACCAGCAGGGCAGTCAGTTCCCTTCCCTTGGCTACCTTGTTGAACAGTTTGGAAAGGTCTCCTATCAATCCTGTTCTTTCCAGGGAAGCGCTCAGAATGAACATGCACACTACGGTCAGCGGCCCGCTGTTGGCAAAGCTGGACAGAACATCCCGCGTGTTCAGAATCCCCGTAAGCATGAGGACGGCGGTGCCTGTCAGGGCCGTAATTTCCACGGGCATCCATTCCTTGATGAAGCAGATGAATAACAGGACCAGCAGAATGCCGACAATCCATTGCTGGGCGACCGCTGATTCCAGCCAGCCTATGACGGAGGCGAAGTTGATGTTGAGAAGAGAAAGCATGGCTTGAAAGTTGAAGGTGTGGGGAAAGGGTCCAACTCTCCTACTTTCCCGGCCTCTGTCTGTCAAGCCGCAATAATTTCCCGGAAAGGGTTTGAAAAGGTTTCTGCGCTTTTTTATTGTTGGTGCGCCGCATGGATTCCCCCATCATAACAAGGTTTGCTCCCAGCCCTACAGGCAATCTCCATCTGGGGCATGCTCTGGCTGCATGGGAGGCCCGTTCCCTGGCGGACCGTTTTTCCGGGAAGTGCGTGCTGAGGATGGAAGATATTGACCAGACGCGGTGCCGTCCGGAGTTCGTTCAGGGCATATTGAACGATCTGGACTGGCTGGGCATCCGCTTTGACGGTCCCATGATGGTTCAGTCTTCACGCTTCAGCGCTTATGAACACGCCCTTCAGACGTTGAAGGATTGGGGCGTGCTGTACCCCTGTTTCTGCACGCGCCGGGAGATTGCGGAGGAGGTGGCCGCCATGGGCGGGGCGCCGCAGGGGGGCTGCGTGGACGTATATCCGGGAACTTGCCGGATGCTTGACAAGGGGCGCAGGAAGGAGCTTCTCAAATCCGGCAAACCTTTTTCCTGGCGGCTGGATTGCCGTGCGGCGGCGCGGATTACCGGTCCCCTGCCGTGGCGGGACATGCGGTTCGGAGATCAGGTCTGCCGCCCGGAAGAATTGGGGGATGTGATTCTGGGCCGCAAGGACTGCGCCGCCAGCTATCATCTTGCCGTGGTTGTGGACGACGCTGCCCAGGGTGTCACCCATGTAAGCCGTGGTGAGGACTTATTCCCTGTGACGGGCATCCACCGGACGCTTCAGGCCCTGCTGGGGCTTCCTGTTCCGCAGTGGTATCATCACCGGCTGGTGAAGGACGCTTCCGGCAAGAGGCTTGCCAAGAGGGACAGGAGCCTGAGCCTTCAGGAGATGCGTGCCGCCGGGATGCGGCCGGAAGACGTGTTCCGGCTGATGCGGGAGAGCTGAGGGATTTTCACCGTATAGGGTGGGTCGCGTTGTTTCCGCCGGAAAAGGCTGGATTCAAGCCGGCGCCTGCGTTTTTTCAGCAGCCGGTCGGGTTTTTCTTGCCGATGCAGAGCAGGCACGCATAAAACGCCGCCAGGGTCAGCAGGAGAAGGGAGCACAGGATGACCAGAAGATTCAGATGCCCCAGAGGAATGAGCCATGCGTGCGGTATGGCTGCCGTTCCTGCCAGTATCAGGGGAAGCCAGATAAAAGCCGCCTGGGAAAACAGGATGACGGCTGTGAAGGCCATCCCTGCGGCCAGGGTAACCCGTACCGCCGGAATTACCGGCAGGAATGTTTCATGGATGTTTTTTTTCATGGCCCATGCCGTTCCCGCGAATACGGAGGCGAGAAACAGGGGGGCCAGCAACGCGGCGGAAGGGAAGATATCCCGGAGGGGCCATGCGCAGAGGGGGGAGACGGCCACCAGGAGGCCCGCGCTTTTAATCAGGAGGCCCCGGTGCGGCGGGGCTGGTGCCGCGTCGTGGTTCATATCCGTTAATCGGGCCAGACATTGCCGGGCGTGCTTCCCTGGGTAATGACGACTTCCTGGCCTATTTTCAGGGTAAAGTTGGGCGTTACTTCCTGCTGCACTTCCACGAGTTCGTTCGTATCCTTGAGCTTGACGCGCACGCGAATCATTTTGACGGCTTCCACCCTGCCGTCCACGATGGAGCCTGTGGCGGACGCCAGTTTTGAGGTCCCCATGCCGATGATGCCGGGAGTCATGGCTTCCGCCGCCGTTCCGGCCATGTTGGCGAAGGTGCCGTCATCCGTGGAGGTAAGGACGTTGATTTCCTTGATGCGGACCACGTTGCCCAGCTTGATGGTCGTCACTTTTCCGGTGGCGATTTCCAGATTGCTTTTTTGAGTGCAGGAGAAGAGGACGGGGAGAATAAGGAAAGCGGGAATGAATGAAAGCGGATTCATGGTGAACGTATGTTACTACGCTGGCGGGGGAAAGAGTTTTTCAGCGTGTGGGAAGAATTGTGTAGATAGCCAGATACAGGAGCAGATGGAGGGAGGAGAGGGCCAGCACCTTGTTCATACGGCTGTCCGCAGGCGTTTTGCGGATAAGGAGCATCAGATACCCTCCGAAGAGAATGGAGGGTATCCACATCCACCATGTGTGGGACAGGTTCAGGTGAAGAGCCCGGCTGGATGTAGGCAGCGTGATGTAGGCGGCCAGGATGAAGGACTGGGCCATGGCGCGCGCCTTTCCTTCCCCCAGCCGCACGGCCAGCGTGCGCTTGCCCGTGGTGAGGTCTTCCTTTCTGTCGCGGATATTGTTGACGGATATCATGACGGCGCACAGGAGGCCGCATTGAATACCCGTTACGATGCCGGCATTGTATACCGCAAGCGATTCCACCAGCGTGCCGGGAACGACGGGCGCCGTGCCTATCTGCACCAGAATGGTTCCCAGTACGGCAACCAGTCCAAAGAAGAGGATGACGAAGATTTCCCCCAGGCCTTTGTAGGCCAGCGGCCACGGCCCTCCCGTGTATCCATAGGTGAAGTAGAGGGACGGGATGCCGATGGCGAGGATGGGCCAGCCGCGCAGTTCGATGAGGGGAAAGGCCAGCAGGCACGCTCCCAGCAGGAAGAAGAAGCCGATGAGCATGACTGTTCCATGGGAGAGGGCTCCGCTGGCCGTCATGCGCACGGGGCCGGTCCGCCGTTCCGTATCGGCGTGCTTGGCATGGTCAATGGCGTCATTGAAAAAATTGCAGGCAATCTGAAGGCACAGGCAGGAAGCCAGCGTTAAAAAGGCCAGGGGCGCGTTCCAGCTGCCGGTCAGTTTCTGCACCACCATGCAGCCTGCCCATACCGGAATCAGGGAGGCGGTTAGCGTCTTGGGGCGTGCCGCCAGAAAGGCGGAAGTAATGATATTCATGTGCGGGAAGTCTCCGTAATCAGCGGAGGATGGGGCCGAGGCGGCGGAGGGTTTCCTTAATGAGAGAGACGTGCCATTGCCCGGGGGCCGTTTCCTCTTCTCCCAGGTAGCCGTATACCAGGCAGGAACCCAGTTGAGCGTAAAGCAGGCGGGAGACGGGGCCCATGGGGCCCATTCCCATGACGGCGATCGGTCCCTTGGGCTTGGTGAAAAGCTGCACTCCTGTCTGGATGTCCGAGGCGAGGCAGGGCGTGAATGCGAATTTGACGATATCCGCCTTGTAGGCGCGCGCCTTTTTCTCCTGTTCGCGCAGGTAGTCCACGCCCGGAGTAATTTGGAAATCATGGGTGGAGCCAATGACGGTGACGTTCCGTTCACGCGCTTCCATAATCAGTTCCCTGGCGTGGCGCATGGCGCTGATTTCAATGTCCATGGCGGCGGCGTACGGCATATAGGCCCGGAGCAGGGCAAAGCGCTCTTCTTCCGGCATGCGGCGCAGTCCTCCTTCCTCATGGCAGCGCACGGTGATCAGCAGGGGCATCTCCGGCCGGAATTCCATGACCTGCTCCGTCGCGAGTTCCGGGGGAAGGGCGTCCACACGCAGTTCCACTAAATCGCACAGGTCTGTTAAATCTTTTCCTTTCAGCGTTTTCCATAGCTCCCATGAGGTGACGGACGCAACGATTTTCGGCGGATAGGCCTGATGTTCACGTACAATCTGCTGCATACATCCTACTATCCCAGCAAAGAAAGGAAGGTCAATCTTCTATTAATGAGTACCGCTTCATTTTGGGGCAGAGTATGTCAGTTCGCCTGCCTTCTCCCCTTTTGGAACTGTGTTTTTCCTCCTGTGCCAATCCTGCTGACGGGGCCCCGGCGGCGGAAGGGGAAAAATCCGTTCTGCTGCGCGTAGCGGATATGGCGGCATCTGCTGCGTATGTGATGGATTTTTCCTTATGGGGGCGTTAGGGCGATTTAGATGCTCTTTCCCCTGCGTTCCTTTCCCGGAAAAACTCGAAATAAGATGTTCCGTGCGCCCCTCATCTCAAAAGCAAAACCCCGGACCGCAGGCGGTCCGGGGCGGCTCCCCTTTTCCGGAGGGGGAGTATTATGATATTAGGGGGGGATTAGTTGGCTCCTTCGTCGCACAGGATTTTGACAAAGCCTTCCTCCTGAAGGCGCGTGGCGCCGCAGGCGAACTTGGCCCGGATTTGCAGGGCTTCCTCCATATCGTCTCGTACGGAAAGCTTCACTTTGAAATCATTCCATATGCCAAACTGGGCTTTGCTCTTTACCCAGGCCAGGCAGGAACGAACGCCCTCCTCTGTTTTTGGAAGCCTTTGGGTGCGGATGAATTTGAATCCCATGAAGGTATCTATTTTCCCTTCCACCAGGGCTTTTACATTATTGAAGTCATAACTGCTGACCTCCGTTTCCCGCAGCAGGTTCATGATCTGGGAACTGGTTACCGCAATGACGAGCTGGTCTCCGAACTGCGGGGCATCCTGGTTCCAGGCTTCGTTTTCCTCAAAAAGCTGGAGAGCTGCGCGCAGCTTGGCCACGGTAAGGTTGGTGGCGGCCTTGGTGCCGCTGTCCACGTGATTCACGGCTATTTGCTGGCTTTCCTTGAACGGAACGGCGGTCATGCCATCTTCTCCCACGTAGTTCGTGTCGAGAAAGCCGGAGATCATCACGTCATCCATGCGGCGGCCCGCCGCGGCCTGGAGGCCTTCAATCGTCTTGCTGACGGGAAGGTCCATGTCTCCCAGGCGGGTGGCGTCGAATTCATCGTAGCCAATGGCTTTGGTGAACGTGCGCGGCCGCATGGAGCGGCGTGTGGTGGGAGCCTCGTTCAAAACGGTCTGTCCCACACGTGTGGTTTTTTCCGTGAAGTCCAGAACGCCGAATTGATCCAGAAATACTACCTTGCCGCTCAAGTCGCGCATGACGCTGACATACTTGTCCAGCCGGGAGGCGTGCTGCTGGAGCAGGGTGCCCCATTTTCTGGTGTATTTTACCTGATAATTATCGCTGATAGTTACTGCCATGATTGCAAATATAATGATTGTTTGGATGCAGGAACGGCAATTTGGATTATCGGGTCCGGAATAACCGGAGCGGTCCTGCCGCAAGCGGGAGGCGGCCATGTCCCCTGCGGGATTGCAGGCCGGTCCCATCCAGCGCTGACGGGTATGGACTACAAGAAGGAAAAGCGCACCACGGCAGAATCGTGATGCGCTGTAGAAGGAATGAAAGGCGCCGCCTTTCTGCTGTTAAAGAATCATCGCGTGCGGACGCGTAGCGTGATCCGGGCCGAAAAGAGCCAGCATGCGGCCCGTTTGCCCTTTTTCCATGCGGTAGGAGTAAAAGCGCTTGGTATCCGCCGCCGTGTCCAGCCCTGAATCGTGAATCTGTTCTTCCGGGACTCCCTCTTCAATGAGCTGTGCCTTGATGGCCGTAGGGATGTCTTCCTCGTAATGAGGCGGGCGGATGCAGGGGGAAATGACGGCAATCAGGTTGGACGGTTCCACCCCAAGGTATTTTTTCATGGACTTGATGGTCTGGGAAACGATATTGCCGGCGGTTCCCGTTTTGCCTGAATGAATCAGGGAACGGTGGCAGTTTTCCTTGTCGTACAGCCATACGGCGGCGCAGTCCGCCACGTAAATGGCAAGCACGCAGTCGGAAACTCCGGAACAAATCAGGCCGTCTACGCCCTCCACAGGATAATTGGAGCCGATGTCTCCCACCAGGGCCACTTTCGTGCCGTGCACCTGTTCGGCGCGGCGCAGGTCTTTCCACCGCCAGCCCAGAGCTTCCACTTCCGCCTTATGGTACGGTTCCAGCCGTTCCAGCACGGTTTCGCGGTCTCCGGTAACGTCTATTCCCGGAATTCTCTCAATGAACTGGACGATTTCTCCGGGATAGGACTGGATAGGCTTCAAAAATGCTGGCGTTTCCATAATGATGGATCAGTAGATGTCGTTGGGGACATCTTGTCGTTTTGTATTACCTAGTCGAGCAAAATTTGGCGTTAAAATGTCACGGACGCCGCCCGGTGACTGAGAAAAGGTTTTTTTCCGCGTTTCCGGAGTGATATGAGCAATTCATGCTGCACGGGTATTCTTCACTTTCCACTTTTTTCGCGGGGATGGCCGCCGTATTTTTTTCTCTTACTGCCTCTTTGGCCCAGGAGACCTCTCCGGATGCCGGGCAGCTGCTGAAAAGGGTGCGCCAGGGGGCAACTCTTCAGGAAAACAAGGACATTAAGGGGCAAATACGCAAACGCGGCGTCAAAGTCCCTTTTTCCATGAGCCTGCGCGGCAATCTGATTGCTTTCCAGTACCAGCTCAATAATGTCTGGAACAGATTCGATCTGAAATTCAAGGACCGCGGCCAGGAGATCCTTTCCTGGAGGGACGGGAAAGCCGGCGTTTTGCCTGTTGCCCAGTATGCGGTGCCCATTGCGGGGACGGACGTAACGTACGAAGATCTTTCCATGCGTTACCTGTACTGGCCCCAGGCCAAAATTGTCCGGGATGATGCGGCAAGCACCGTCAAGGGGCGGGATTGCTGGATTGTCCAGATTCCGAACCCTAATCCCAGGGTAGGGCAATATGCCTGGGTGCGCGTCTGGATTGATAAGGAAAACGGCGCCATGTGGCAGGTGGATGGCATTGATCGCCGCGGGGAACTGGCTAAAAGGTTCATGATTGATTCCGTGATGAAGTTGAAGGACGGGTCCTGGTTTTTCAAGCGGATGAAGGTGGAGGTCCGGGATCCTTCCAATCCTCGCAGAACGGTTTCCGTCAGCTATATAGATATGGACAGCCCGGAATAGGTTTCCGGTCCCGGAGCCATTCCCTGCGGAGCTTTCGGATATTTTTTCCGGGGCATGGGGGAGGATTCCTTTTTCATGCCGCACGAATGGATGATTTAGGACGTGACAAGAAGGCGGGATGGGCGTAAATCCTCCAAAAACCTGTTATGAAGAAACATTTATTCCTTGCATGCGTCTTGGCGTTCGGCCTGTCCGCCTGTTCCCAGCACCAGGAGCGGCCGGCGGAGCCCGTTTCTCCGGTGAAAACGACCATTTCTCCCGTGACTGCTCCGGGGAAAAAGCCGGACCGGCCGGCTGTGAAATTGCCTCCCAAGCCCGTTCCGGCGCCTTCCGTAAGTCCGTCCTATAATAATACCCCGCTTTCCCCGCGCATTCCGGGGGTAACGGTCAACCGCGTGGCTGTGCCGGACAAGGTGGTGGCCCTCACCTTTGATGACGGCCCTCATGGAACCCTGACCTCCAAGGTGCTGGACATCCTGCGCGACAATAACGTCAAGGGGACTTTCTTTATGCAGGGCTGCAATGTGAAGGCCCATCCCCAGGTAGTGCGCCGCATGGTCAATGAGGGCCATGAAGTAGGCAACCATACATGGAATCACGTTTATTTGAGCAAAGTGTCCCGTGAAAAAGCGGAATCCCAGCTCCAGAGCACTAACGAAGCCATCCGCAACGCCTGCGGCGTTGTCCCCGTGGTCATGCGTCCCCCCGGCGGCTATACGAATGCCGGCGTGGCGTCCTGGGCCCGCCAGCGCTTCGGCTTCACTACGGTCATGTGGGATGTGGACACGAATGACTGGCGCAAGCCCGGTTCCTCCGTGGTGGCCGCCCGCGCCGTGAACGGCGCCAAACCCGGTTCCATCATTCTGGTGCATGACATTCACGCTTCCACGGTGGCGGCGGTGGACGCCATTGTGAAGGGATTGAAAAACCGAGGCTATGAACTGGTGACCGTTTCCGAGCTTATCAGGAGAGGCCGCGCCGCCGCCGGCCATGCTCCTTCCATGCCCGCGGCCCCTGCCGTACCGGATTCCTCTCCCCTTGCCGTTCCCGCGATTGCGGCTCCCGCGGAGCCTGCTTCCGTTCCGGCGGAGACGGTGGCCGGCATGTAATCCCCGGTGTTTTCCCTTTTCCTTTCAGCCCGGTTTCCGCAGGGAAACCGGGCTGTTCATTGCCAGGCCGGAGCATTTTTTCCAACGTTCCGGAAAGGATGCTTTTCCCTTAACGGGCACACGCACAGAAGGCTTGACCTGCTGGTGAATTTCTCCACAATCCTTTGCCGTATTATTCACCCCCAATCCGGATTGAAATGTCTATGAATCTCCTGGCATCTGCCGATACTCTACCCGCGTCTGGCGGAATGTCCGCTCCTCTCGCCTTTATCTACGATCTCTTCAATAACCCTCTTTTCATCTTCATTGGCGGTCTGGTATTGCTGGGCGTGTTTTTCTGGTATCTGGGTTCCGACCAGGACAAGGTCAAGCGCAATGCCGGAACGATTTTCATTATCGGCATTGCGTCTTTTTCCCTGTTCTCCCTTTTTCAGCAGGGGTTGAAATACGGCATTGACATTGCCGGGGGCGTCTCCTTCACGTTGAGCGTGGAACCGAATATCGGTGACGACGGCAAGCCTATTCCCCTGACGGACCAGGCCATGGAACAGGCATGCGTGATTCTGACGGACCGCCTTAACAGTACCGGGGCCAATGACGTCATTATCCGTCCGAAGAAAAAGGACAACCTGAACCTTATAGAAGTCCAAATCCCCGCTGCGGATCCTGCCAAGCGTGAGGAAACCAAGGCTATTCTGACCAAAGTGGCCAAACTTCAGATTCTCCCTGTCCACCCGCGCAACAATGAACTGGTGGCGGAGGGGCGTATCCGCGTTCCCGGATACAGGATGTATGAATATACCTTCAAAAACGGCAAGGGTGAGGACATCACGGAAAAAATATTCCTGGAAAAGCGTGAATCGCTGACAGGCAAGGATATCGTGCGCGCCGGGGTGGATCTGGCCCGTCCCGGCCACGTCAACGTCACCCTGAGCAATGAAGGGGCGGACAAGATGTATAACCTGACTTCCCGCATGCAGCTGGGCCATGACCGCATGGCCATTGTGCTGGATGATGTGGTCAAGAGCGCGCCAACGGTTCAGGCCATTCTTTCAAAAAGCTTTGAAATCAGCGGTCTGGATGCTCCCGGAGAGGCGGAAGCCCTGACGAAGGTGCTTTCCAACCCCCTCACCAACAAGCTCAATTTTGAGTCCGCCAGTGAAATTTCCGCCTCTCTGGGACATACGGCCCTCCTTCAGGGGGAATACGCTGGCATCACGGGGTTAATCCTCTGCTTCATCATGATGATCATTTACTACCGCTTTGCCGGCTTGGTGGCTATCATGGGCCTGACGATCAATGCCCTGCTTCTCCTGGGGGCCATGTCTATCTTCGGGTTTGAGCTGACTTTGCCGGGTATTGCCGGTATTGTGCTGACTCTGGGCGTGGCGGTGGACGCGAACGTGCTGATTTATGAACGCCTGCGGGAAGAAAAGGAAATGGGGCGCCCCTTCCGCGTGGCTATCCGTAACTCCTTTGACAAGGCGTTCTCCGCTATCTTTGACTCCAATATCACCTCGCTTATTACAGCCGTCATCCTGTACTGGATGGCAACCGGCACCATCAAGGGGTTTGCCGTCACGTTGACAGTAGGCGTCATCACTTCCATGATCGGGGCGATTCTCGTTACCCGCGTCCTGTTCTACTGGGCGGATACCGTCGGCATGATGAAGGATCTTAAATTCCTCAACATTTTCAAGAAAAAGACGAACATCGATTTCATGGGCCAGAAAATCTGGTCCTGCTCTCTTTCCTCCATTTTGCTGGTGATATGCATTGTGGTTGGCTCCGTAAAGGGCAAGGATTGCCTGGGCATGGACTTTACGGGCGGTTCCTCCATTTCCTATCTGGTGAACAAGGGTGACATCTCTTTCCGGGAAGTGGAAAGCGTGGTCAACAAGCTGTCCCTGACCCAGAAGGCTACGGTGCAGGAAGTGGCGGAGTCCACGGACAGCAGCAAAGTGAATATTCTGATTAATTTCTCCGACCACGCCCAGGACAAGGAGGCTATCACCACGGCATTGGACAAGGCGTTCCCGGTGCTGGACAATGCTCCGTTCAGTGAAGAAACCATCGGGCAGTCCATGGGGTATGATACGCTCATTACTTCCGCCTGGGCCCTTTTCTTCGGCATTCTGGGAATCATGGTCTACCTGACGGTGCGGTTTGAATGGACCTTCGCCATTGGTGCGGTCATCGCCCTGACGCATGACGTCCTGCTGGTGCTTGGCCTGGTGATTCTCAGCGGAACGGAGCTGAATGTTATTCACATTGGCGCGTTGCTGACGGTGGCGGGGTACTCCATCAATGACAAAATTATCGTATTTGACCGCATCCGCGAATTCCTCCGCTTTTCCGACCCGAATGAAAGCGCTTCCCAAATCATGAACGAGGCCATCAACCAGACGCTTTCCCGTACTATTTTGACCTCTCTTTCCACGCTGGCCGTGCTGGTGTGCCTGTACTTCTTTGGCGGTCCTTCCATGGAAGACTTCGCCTGGACGATCTCCGCAGGTATTTTGATCGGTACGTACTCATCCATCTTCATCGCTTCTCCGGCGGCACTCCTCTTCTCCCGGAAGCATGGGTTGCATGAAGAAGTCAGACAGGCCATGAAGGCCGGAGCCTGAGATTTGGCGTTGATTCATTAAGTCTCTGACAGGGGAAGGCATCATGCCTTCCCCTGTCTGTTTCTTGAAAAGAGAGGGACAGAGAAAGGCCTTGTCCGGAATAGAACCCGCGAATTTCTTTCCTTCATCTTCCTCCTTCGCTTTTCCTGTTTCCGTCATCTACGGCTACGGTCTCCGCGTGATTTTCCTGCCTCGTGTTCCTTTCTTGTATTTCCGGTATAAGAAAACCCCGCCTGCCGTTAGGCAGACGGGGCCGTATCTCTGATTTCCTGCTATGCGTTTCTGCGGGTGAAGTTATTCATCATCCCCTTTCTCCTGTGACGGAGCGGGAGGAGGAGGCATATCATTGTTGCCGCGGGCTGCTTTTTTGGCTTCCCAGCGCGCTTTCAGAGCCTTGGAAGCGTCAGCGTTGAGTTGGGACATTTCAGCCTCATTCAACTTTCCGTCCTTGTCGGCGTCATACTTTTCTTCAATCAGGATCCATCCGGCAGCCATGATTGGCGCGCGGTTGGGGTCAAGCTGGGGGCGGGGGCCGTTCGGACGGTTGCCGCGGGGGCCCCGGTTGCCGTCTTCACGGCGTCCTTCACCGCCTCTGCGGCCTTCCGGTCCTCTGGGAGCGCGGGGGCCTTCAGCTCTGGGGCCTCCCGGACGCCTCGGACCGCCCATTTTGGGCATTCCCGGTCCTTTGGGGCCGCCGGGAACGGCATGGTGCGGGCCGGGCTGGCCGTGATGGGGGGGCATGGCCAGCAATTCCTCCGGGGAAAGCTTTCCGTCGCCGTCTTTGTCAAATTTTTTGATCATGTCGGCGGCGTGGGCTTCCTGGCGGGCTTTCATTTCTTCCATGCGCCTGGCTGCTTCCGGGTGGTTTTTGGCCCAATCTTCCCGCATGGCTTTCTTTTCCTCGTCGGAAAGCTTTCCGTCTCCATCCTTATCGTACTTCTTAAGCATTTCGGCTTTACGGGCTTCCTGGCGGGCTTTCATTTCTTCCATGCGTTTGGCCGCTTCCGGGTGGTCCTTAAGCCATTCTTCCTGCATAGCTTTTCTTTCCTCCTTGGAAAGCTTTCCGTCCCCGTCCTTGTCGAACTTCTTCAGAATGGCGGCCTTCCTGGCTTCCTGAGCCTTCTTGACGTCGGCCTGCAGAACGGCTATTTCCTCGTCGGAAAGCTTCCCGTCCTTGTCGGCGTCATATTTGGCCAATACCAGTTCTTCTCCGATAATCATGATGCCGGGGTCGATTCTCTTCATCTGGACCCGTTTTGGCCCCTGGCGGTCCCTGCCCCCGGCGTGATGGCGGTGGCCACCCCTTCTTTCCGGGGGGGCCTGCATTTCAGGTGCATCGGAAGGAGCCCCCGGAGCGGGAGGCGGCGGTGCGTCCTGGGCGAACGCGGAGCATGCGGCGAAAGCCGCGGCGATAATCATTTGCTTGCTCATATTTTTGAATGGTGAGGTTTGATGCGTTTCGGAAAGGGGCGTGCGCTGTGTGTCTCAAACAGGCGGAAACGTCTCCCTTTGCTAAAAGGAACCCCCGGAATTCATTCCAGTTGCAAAATAAAAAGGAGAATGCGTTGCAGAGGGGCTGCGTTACCGTTCTTATCACACCTTTTTTCTTTCAGGGTGAAGAAGGGAGAAACGATTGATGATGAATGAAATCAATAAAAAAGGCCGTGGCCGGGCAGGGGAGCGCGCCGCCCGTGTCATAGCGGAAAAAATTATTCGCCGGAAATAAAACGGATGTAGGCCAGCCACCATTGGCTGCCGCCCAGCAGCCAGATCAGAGCGGCGCTGAGAAGAGCGGGGCCAAAGGGGAGGTTTCTGCCGAATCCCATGCGTGAGGCGGCAGCCTGTACAATTCCCAGCAGGGAGCCGAGGAAAAGGCAGAACAGGGCGCCCTGCCAGCCGCCCGCGCAGCCGGCCATCATCAAAATCCAGGCGTCGCCCGAGCCCATGGCTTCCCTGCTGGCATGAACATCCGTCAGATTTCCCTCCACGCTCTCCAGCTCTTCCAAAAGAAAAACGTCTCCGTTTTCCATTTCTATCCTGTCGTGCCGCAGCGTGACGGAGCAGGGAGGGTGCGTTTTCCCGTCAATGGTGACGGAGCCTCCGGAAAGAACAGCCTTGTCCGTAGACCGGTGGAAAAGCATGGACCAGTCGTGAGGCTGGCCGTTGATGATAAGCTGGAGTTCCTCCTGCTCGGATTCCGGCTCCCTTAAGTGCCACGGGGCGGGAACGTCAAAATGCTGCTTCCAGGTGCCGAACAGAAACTTCCCCAATTCAATCACCAGCCTGATGGCTGCATACCCGGCCGCTCCTCCCAGCACGGATGCCGTGAAAGCGTCCGTCCAGGTCATGACATGGTTGTCCGGCAGGAGGAAAGGGTAAAGGGCGCAGGCTCCCGTTCCGGCCAGAGCGCCTGTCAAGGCCTGGGAGCGGAAGACAATCAGGTGTTCCGCGTCAATAAACATGATGACGATGGCGATGGCGGTCCACAGGCAGAGCAGGGCGGCGGCCCCCAGGGAAAAGTCCGCGTATTTCCAGCCGATAGCCGCGAAGAGCAGGGCCGTGAGCAGCTCCACAAAGCAATAGCGGAAGCTGATGCGCGTTCCGCAGCAGGCGGATTTACCCCGGAGAGCCAGCCAGCTCAGAACCGGAATATTCAGGAACCAGGGAATGGGTTTTCCGCATTCCGGGCAGAAGGAACGCGCCGGATCGTTGACGGAGACACCCCGCGGCATACGGTAGATAACCACGTTCAGGAAGGAGCCTATGCAGGCCCCCATCAGGCCGAAAACCACGGGAATCACCCATGCGGGAAAGGCGTCAGTCATGGGAAGGCGGGGAATAGGTCCGGCTGGGCGTCTGGTTGATGCGGTCAATCAGCAGTCTCAGCCTGCCGTAATTGCCGCGTTTGATGGGGAAGACGAGCCGGGGCAGGCGGTCCAGGTGCGGTTCGTCCGCTTCATCCGGCAGGGGGCCGCTCTGAACCATTTTCCCCCCGGGCAGAATCAGGTCTGAAAAGTCCCGTTCCAGATGTTCCATCCACTGGGCGGGAAGCTGCGCGTTCAGGCGGATGACGATGGAATCTCCGACAAAACGGTAGGAGTGGAAAATCCTGTAAAAACGGTCGATGTGCTCCATGGCTTCCGCCGGATTTTTAGTGACATGGATGAGATGGAGATCGTCTTCGGAAATCAGTCCGGAGTCCACCAGTTCCACGCGTATGAAGGCCAGCCAGTTCAGCCAGAAGGTTTTGCCGGGGGAATCCAGAAGGACGATCGGGTAAATGGTTGCTTTTCCAGTCTGGATCAGGGTGAGTGTTTCAAACACTTCGTCCATGGTTCCGAAGCCTCCGGGGAATGCCACCATGGCGTCGCTTTCCGCCACGAAATTCAGTTTTCTGACAAAGAAGTAATAAAAATTGATGAGTTTGTCGCTGTGGGCCACCACATGGTTGGAGGTCTGTTCATACGGCAGGGTGATGTTCAGGCCGAAGGAGCGTTGTTCTCCCGCCCCTTCATTGGCCGCCTGCATGATGCCCGGGCCGCCCCCGGTAATGACCATGTAACCGTGTTCGCTGGCCTCTTTGGCGAATTCCCTCGCGGTTTCATACGCCGGTTCGTCGTTCCTGATGCGCGCGGAGCCGAAGACGGAAATCTTGCGGATGTGGCGGTACGGGGCGAAAACGCAGTTGGCGCGGTACATCTCCCGCCCGGAACGGATCAGGACGGTAAAGTCATGGTCCGAGGCGGCGGACTGGGCCATGTTGATTCCCGTTTTGATATACTCCTGGAGGTAGCGGGGATCGTGCCTGGTGGAGGCTGTTTCGGAAAGCTTTTTAACGGCGTTTTCCAGAGTCTGGTAGCTGGAGTCCATGGACATGGAGGAGGGGCGTTTCTTGTCTTCTCCTGTGAAATCCCTGTTGTCCAAAAAATCAGGATGCTTCATGAGTTGGTATGATAGGTTTGCCTTACTATGCCAGATGACGCGCGTTAAGTCACAGAAAATTTGCCGGCGGGCATGAAAAGAGTTGATTGTTGAAAACAGATCGTTACATTGCTCCCCGCACGGGCGTTCCCAGAACATGCCGTTGGTCCTTCAGGCGCATTGGCCGCCGTGTCCGTGCTGAGGGGAAACCCGGTACATTACATATGATTATGTCGGAAAACGAAACCACTACTGCAGAAGAAACCGCCGTTACCACGCTGGCCCGTTTTGAGGTTCCCAGCCGTCTGGAAAAAATTGAAGATCCGAATGATGCGAATCATCTGACCTTTGTGGCGGAACCGTTTGAAAACGGTTACGGCCATACGCTTGGCAACTCCCTGCGCCGCGTTCTTCTGGGTTCTCTTGAAGGCGCCGCCATTACCTCCGTCCGCATCGCCGGCGCGCAGCATGAATTTTCCTCCCTGCCCGGTGTGGTGGAAGACGTGACGGAAATCGTGCTGAACCTGAAAAAAGTCAAATTCAAGCATAACGGCAAGGAACCGCGCCTGCTCTCTCTGCGCGTGCATAAGCAGGGCGTCGTGACTGCTGCCGATATTGCCGACGATACCGTTTACCAGGTGGTCAATCCCGATCAAATCATTTGCACTCTGGACCAGGACACCATGTTTGAATGCGAATTCCAGGTTCGCGTGGGCCGCGGTTTTTCCACCGGCGATGAAAACAAGGTGCCGGATATGCCCATCGGCGTGATTCCGATCGACTCCATTTTCTCCCCTGTTACCCGCGTGAAGTATTCTGTGCAGAATACCCGTGTGGGACAGATGACTGACTACGACAAGCTGATCCTTGAAGTCTGGACGGACGGCCGCATCGCCCCCGCAGACGCCATGCTCCAGGCTTCCGCCATTCTGCGCCATCACCTGGACGTCTTCGTCAACTATGACGACAAGCAGGTCAACTTTGAAGAAGCTCCTTCCGCCGTCCAGGACGAAGAAACGGCCCGCCTGCGCAAGTTGCTCAACATGAGCGTCAACGAAATCGAGCTTTCCGTGCGCGCCGCCAACTGCCTCAACAATGCCAACATCACGACCGTTGGCCAGCTCGCCATGAAGAGCGAAAGCGAAATGCTCAAGTATCGCAATTTCGGCAAAAAAT
Organism: Akkermansia muciniphila; assembly: GCF_030848305.1. Taxonomy (NCBI): domain Bacteria; kingdom Pseudomonadati; phylum Verrucomicrobiota; class Verrucomicrobiia; order Verrucomicrobiales; family Akkermansiaceae; genus Akkermansia; species Akkermansia muciniphila. The sequence goes on from NZ_CP114598.1 coordinate 1,739,143, forward strand.
CCCTCAACGAAATCAAGGACAAATTGCTGGAACTGGGCCTTTCCCTGGGCGTTCAGGTGGATCCCTCCCTGCTTACCGGCCCCGTGCCGCAGGCCAAGCCGCGCCTGGGTCTGGAAGAGGAAAGCCCTGTGGGCCTGGCAGACCTGATTGCCGCCAACATCGAAGACGACGACGACTAAATCTCACAAAACCAACACACATAGAAAAATATCATCATGAGACACGGTGTAAAAACCTCCAAGCTTCAGCGCAACGCTTCCCATCGCAGGGCTCTGCTCGCCAACCAGGCATGCAGCCTTATCCTCAACGGACGCATCACCACCACCCTGGCCAAGGCCAAGGCTCTGCGCCCCTATGTGGAAAAGCTGATTACTCTTGCCAAGCGCGGTGACGTGCATTCCCGCCGCCTGGCCACCGCCACCATTCATAATACGACTGCCGTTAAGCGTCTGTTTGATGAAATCGCGCCTCTCTGCGCGGAGCGCAAGGGCGGCTATACCCGCATCGTCAAGCTGGGTCAGCGTCTGACTGATTCCGCTCTCGTGGCCATGATCGAAATTATCGATCTGCCCCGTGAGGCGGCCGAAAAGGAAGAAGCTCCCGCCACCACGGAAGCCACCGCCTAAGCCGCGCTTCTGGAACGTCCTGTTAATACCCCCGCTCCGGCCTTTGATGAGGCCGGAGCGGTTTTTTATTGGGAATAAGAGAGTTATAGTGATAATATCGCTCTTGCTTCTTTCCTGCCGGAACGTTATAATCCAACTTTAACTATGGACGCAGTATTATTGTTTTCCGGACAAGGTGCCCAAAAAGTAGGCATGGGCAAAGATTTGTATGACCAGTATCCCGCCGCCAAAGCCCTGATTGAACAGGCGGACAAGGCGCTTGGTGAATCCCTTTCCGCCATCATGTTTGAAGGCCCCGGCGAAGAACTGACGCGTACCTGCAACTGCCAGCCCGCCCTCTACGTTCATGGCCTGGCCTGCCTGGCCGTCCTGAAGGAGCTCGTTCCCTCCCTGAATCCCGTGGCAGCCGCCGGCCTTTCCCTGGGGGAATTCACGGCTCATGCCGCTGCCGGGACCTATTCTTTTGAAGAAGGCCTCCGCCTTGTCCAGAAGCGCGGCGCGTTTATGGAGGAAGCATGCAACGCCACGAAAGGCACCATGGCCGCCATGATCGGCGGCACGGATGAAAACGTCATTAAGCTGGCGCAGGAATGTGACGTGGACGTCGCCAATTTCAATTGCCCCGGCCAGACAGTCGTTTCCGGTACGGAGGAAGGGGTGGCCAAGGCTGTAGCAGGGGCGAAGGCCGCCGGCTGCAAGATTGCCAAGAAGCTCAATGTGGCGGGCGCCTACCATTCCCGTTTGATGCACAGCGCGATGGTAAAGCTGGCGGAAGAGCTCAAGAATATTTCCTTCGGTACGCCGTCCATGCCTGTTTACTGCAATTATGAAGCCCGGGTAGTAGAAGGTCCGGATGACATCCGCAGCATGCTGGAACACCAGGTATGCGGATCCGTGCGCTGGACGGCTTCCATGCAGAAGCTGGTGGATCAGGGCCACCGCCTTTTCATTGAACTGGGGCCGGGCAAAACGCTGGCCGGCATGATGGCTCGCATCTGCAAGGAGGCTACGGTCATTTCCATTGAAGACGTGCCCAGTTTGGAAGCCGCTGTTGCGGAGCTGAATAAATAATTTCCCTGAATAAGGGGTGTCAAGCCGCCGGCTCGTTACGGAGCCGGCGGTTTTTTATTGGCGCGTTATGGCGGGGTTTTGCCAAATAAGAAATATCCCATGGAACAGGAGAAATGCCTGTCGCCGTGTCAGCGCTCCTGCTCCTGCGCGGGCATTTCCTTGACGCCACCGGTGAGAAAGGGCATGGACATCAGCATTTTTCCCCATGAAAAACGCAATGGCGGGCACGAACAGAGTTTTCACATAGAAAAAGGTGTGGGGCTTGGATATCCGCCGGGGAAATAGGCCCCACCATTTTGTCTTTGACGCGATAATGGTATCATGAAGCACGCCGGGAAGCCATTCTCCCTGCATTAGGCATGAAAGGAATTCCGTCAAGAAACAAGGCGTTATGGAATAAAAATTCCTGATTTCTAAAGAAGTTCCTTCAGAGAGCGGATGATACTGGTCGCCAGGGAAAAATCCGCCTGCGCCGTCACCCTGTTTGGAACGGAGATGACTGGCATTCCTGCGCGGTATGCGGCTGTAGTGCCGTTCTGGGAGTCTTCCAGCACCAGGCATTCGGCCGGAGATTTGCCCAGGTTTTCCGCGGCTTTCAGGAACAGGGCCGGATCCGGTTTGACGGGGAGGCCGTCGTCGCGGCACACGACGGTTTGAAAACAGGATATGATGCCCAACCTGTTCAGCCAGTCGTCCACCCAGCGGTGGGAAGAGCTGGAGGCCACGCCCATAGGCGTTCCCGCTTCCGCCAGGTTCCGGATGAGTTCTCCGGCGCCGGGCAGGAGGCCGGCGTGTTCCAGATCCCGGACAATTTCCTCCTGGCGGCGGCTGTTGACGGTTTCCCAGTCGAAAGTGCGCCCCGTCAATTTCTCCAGATGTTCTCCGGGGTTCCAGTGGGTGTAGCCGCTGCCCAGGCACTGGTTGAACAAGTCCAGGGGAAGAGGGTGGCCGCAGGACGCGAAAACCCGTTCCCAGGAGGAATAAATGGCATATTCCGTATCCACCAGCAATCCGTCAAAATCAAAAATAACGGCGTGTGCTTGCCGGAGCAGTGCGCGGGCTTTTAGAACGGCTTCCCGGGAACCGGCAAAATGATCAGGAGGGGTCATGGACGGGAGTCTTTTTCAAGCTTCTCAATATTTCCGAGAAGCTTCTGTGGGCCAGCTTGGTTTGAAAAAGGCGGATGGCGATGATGGTGTAAATGATGTTGGGCATCCATGCTCCCAGCCAGGTGGGGAGGTAGCCTGCGGAGGCCAGGGTGGGGAAAAACTCATACAGGAACAGCATGGCTGCCGCCAGGAACAGCGCAATGCCGATGCCGGACATGGCGGAGCGCCTCTGGAACGTGATGGCGGAGGGAATGGCAATAAATGTCAGGATGATGCAGGAAAATATGCGGGCTATCCTGACGTGCCATTCCGTTTGCAGGCTTCTGAGATACCTGGCGTTTGTCGTTCCGGACTTGATGAGTTCCTGGAGAGCCGGAGTTCCCTGTGTATCCACGCGGACGTTGGGAGAGATCAGCTGCCAGGGCGTTTCGGGGTAACGTTCTGTCAGCGTTTGGTATTCCTGCCCGGCAAAAACGGGAACATCATGAAGCTGGCGGGGTTCCTCCTGGGAATAATTTCTTTTGATGGCCTGTCGGAAGGTCCATGTTCTGGAGACCGGATTCCAGGTGGCTTCATCGGCAAACAGCTCGTACTTCATCTTTCCGGGGGCGCTGAACTGTTCCACCCGCACCTGACGGAAAGGATCGCCGGGGGAATCAATTCCGGGAGGATTGCCCAGATACCAGATGCGGGATTCCGCATCATTTTTGTAAATGGAGCTCTGGGAAGCATGGTTGTTTTTGTTCTGGCTCAGGGAGGAGAACATCAGTTTCCTGTACAGGGCGGAGTTGGGCGCCCAGTGAAACCCGAAAATGCCGAAGTAGATGGAGGCAAAGACGGCGCCGATGATGATGGGGGAGTTGATTCGGAGCAGGGACCGTCCGGATTGCAGCATGCCGGTGATTTCTGAGGATGAGGAAAGCTTGGTAAGCGCCCATAGCGTACCTAGGAGAAGGGTATAAGGCAGAATCAGGTTCAGGATCATGGGCAATTGGCTCAGATAGAAGCGAAACGTGCCCGTGAGGGGGGAGTCCAGGTTCATCAGATCGCCCACATTGTCCGCAAAATCTCCGATAATGTAAATCAGCGTCAGGATGGCCGTGCACATGGTGAAAGCCGTGAACCAGGTGCGCGCCACATACTTGTCCAGGATGCTCGAACGGTTGTACAGGAACATCCCCAGCGCGGGGAGAAAGCAACCCAGAAGGATGAGCCAGGGCCGCAGGAGCTGGGAGAGGGGATATTCGGACGGCGTACCGGGAATTTCCCATTGCATCTGGGACCATTCCCGGGGCATCAGGAACCAGGCCGCCGTTCCTCCCAGCGCAAGCAGGAGGAGAAACGCGGACCATTGGCGGAAATGTCGGGCCTGGATTGCCATGAAAAGAGAGGGTAGGGCAAGAATGCCAGATCGGGAGCGGGAAATAAAGCGTTATTTGGCCGCCGGACAGGGATCAGGGGCTGCCGGAAGCGCGTATCCGTGTTTGATGCGTGAATCTCAGTATACGGTTCCGCTTCTTGAGGGACGGAAAGTCATGCGGGAGATGTTCCGCGTGATAGAAGTTGACTGTTGTCAACGTAAACTGGATGAGGTAAAATCTTTCTGACAACTGTTTCCCGGCAACAGTCTTTCCATGTTCAAACGTCTTGTTCAATTGTTTCTTCTGCTTTTTCTGGCTGCTGTGGGCGTTCTGGCGTGGTTTGCGTGGTACGTTTCCACTCCCCTGCTCATTCCCGTGGGAGGGGAGGAACCCGTTTCTTCGCCTGTCGCAGATTCCCTGGTGATGGAACCGGTGGAAGCCGTTTCAGCCGATGGCACGGCTGTTGAAGGTTATCTGGTGCGACCGGGCCGTCCGGAGGCTCTGTCCCCGCGACAGAGCCGTGTGCGGGATACTCTGAAACTGCGCGGGAAAATGCCGCATCTGGAGGCGAAACCGGAGCTGGTTGTGATAGCCTCCTCCTGGAACGAGGGGGTGGAAAGTTCCCTGCCTCTGGCGGAAGGGCTGGCCGGAGCCGGTTATACGAGCCTGATATGGAATCCGCGCGGAAAGAACAATACCCGTAAATTCTGCACGTACGGATTAAGGGAATATGCGGATGTAACGGCGCTTCTGGACGCCGTATCCAGGAAGCAGGGCGGATTGCCCCCCGTGGCCGCCGTGGGGCAGGGATTTGGCGCGGCCGTGCTGCTGAAAGCCGCGTCTGAAGATCCCCGCATCCGCTGCATGGTCAGCATGGACTGTTTTCCTTCCCTGAAAACCGTGGCTGTCCGGGAGATGGAGCAGGATTGGGGCAAGCCTCTGTGCTATGCCGCTTACTGGCTGCTGGATGCCGGGGTGGATTGGCGTGCGGGTTTCAGCACGTTTGACGTGGCCCCCGTGGATGACGCCCTGAAATTGGATTATCCGGTCATGGTGGTTTGTACGAACCAATACTTTTTCTCCACGCTGGAAGATTGCCTGAGCATTTACGATTCCCTGAAGAATGAGAAAAAACAGCTTTATGAATCCATCCGGGAAGGGGAACCGTATGGCACCCGGGAACGGACTTTCCTGCATTCCATTGAAGGAAAGAAGGGGGAAAAATTTGAAAAGGTCTATAAGGTCAACGTTTATGCGGGGGATGACGAGCTGCAGGCTGGCATTGCGGAATGGATTCATGAGAATACGCGCATGCCCATGCCCAGGGTGTTGCCCCATGAGTCTTACAGTGCGCCTGTTACGGGTACCGCTCCTTCCGGTTCATGAACTGTTCCTTTCCTTTTGCCGATGATCCCGTGAGTGCGAACCAGGACAACAACCGAGAACTTCGCGAAAACCGCCGCAGGCGCAGCCGTTTTATTCTGCCCGCGCCGCGACATCTGGCCGCTGTGGCGGTAGGGGCTCTCCTTGCCGCCGTGCTGGTGCATTACCTGGGGTTTATCATTCTGAGCTGGTTTGACCTGGGCATTCATGTGCACAAAGCCCCCGCTGTCCAGGAGGACAGAAAGCCTCTGCCTGAAAAAATAGTTCTGAAGGCGGACGACCGTCCCGCTCCGGATGTGGCGGAAGCCGTTGAAAAACCGGATATCGAGCAACTTGAGGAGATTCCCCCGGAATTGCCGGATTTAGAGGATATGCTTCCGGAACAGGTGGTGATTGCTCCGGGGGAAACCAGCTTTTCCGCGGATCCGGTGAGCCCTTCCCCCCCGGAATCCCTGGCTCCGAAAATGCCGCAGGTGGACATGAAAGCCGTCGCGAAGGGGTTGCCCGAACCTTCCCCGCCTGAGATGCTGAAAGCTTCCGCCAGTCCGGTTACAATCAAGACGGTGGAACCGGACATGGTGAATCCGGATGAATGGTATAACAATAAGCTCAAAGGGGCGGGCGGGCAGGATGATTCCCATTTGCCGGATGGGAGCAAATCTCTTTCCCAGCTCATGGCCCAGTCCTCCTTGGGCAAGGACAGCGGGTACAGCAGGCTGGGAGCGGATCTTCTTTTTGAGTACAACAAGGCGGTGATGAAAAATTCCGCCCGGCTGAGCATGCTTCAGCTTGCGGGGCTGATGATGAAAAATCCGGATACGATTTTCATTGTGGAAGGTCATACGGACAGCTTTGGTTCCGAGGAATATAATGCCGTGCTTTCCCTGATGCGCGCTAATGCCGTCCGCCAATGGCTGAAGGATAACGGCATAGCCCTGACGCGCCCGAATGGTGAATGCAGGTTGTACATACGCGCTTGCGGCGCTTCCCGTCCCGTCGTATCCATCAGGGGGGACCGGGATGCCCAGGCCGCCAACCGGAGGGTGGAAATCCACATGCGCAAGCCGGGAGAGGAAATACCCGCCGGGAGCCTGCCCCTCACGCATGCGGTGGATATGAACACCCCTGTCGCCCGCCAGGTGCGGGCCGGCGCGGGTTCCCGCGCCGGAATCCCCGCTTCCCCGGCGGAAAGGAAAGCGCCTCCCGCCGTGCGGCCATCTCCTGCAGCTCCGGAACGCCGGGAAAATCCTGTGCCGCGGCAGGAAATAATTCCTGAGGCGGAACCCATTCCGGAAACGATTCCTTCGGCAGAGCCTGTGGAAGAACGCATCCCTTCGGCAGAGCCGGTAGAGGATGATATCCCGCTGGCCGAACCCGTCGTGCGTGCGGGGAGCCGCGGCTTAGTGAAGGGAGGGGCCGGACGGAGATGGATTTGATGCGTTTTCTGCCGGTCCGGGCGCTGCCGAAACCCGGACGGCTCCGGTATCTTTTCTCCTTTGATTTTGACGATACTCTGTTCACTCCTGGCGGCCCTGCGGAAGAAAGGAGCATTTTTTTCAGAACCATGCGCGTGCTCCGCGCGCAGTACGGCGTACTCTGGGGTGTTAATACGGGGCGCGACCCTGTTTATCTGAGAGAAGGTCTGGCGGATATGTTCCGGGATAATGCGGAAGCGTTTGCTCCGGATTTTACGGTGACGATGGAACGGAATGTGCACCTGGCGGATGCGGAAGGCAGGCTGATGCCCGGTGTTATGTGGAATGATGCCTGCGCAGTTGCTCATGACGACTTGTTCACCCGTTACGGCGGCGTCCTGGAATCATTGATGAACCAGCTGGAAGGCCGGTTTTCCGGGCTGGGACTCCGCAGGCAGGACAATGACGCCTTTTCCCTGGTGGTGAATGATGCCTGCGGCCTGGATGAAGTTTCCTGCGTTATTCAGAATGCGGTTGGTCCGTATAAGGAAATTGTCACGCAAAGGGCAGGCCCCTACCTGCGTTTCAGCCATCGTGATTACAATAAGGGAACATCCCTTTCCTTTGTTGCCTCCCGGTTCGGCGTTCCGTCCGCCCATATCGCCATTTTCGGCGACGGGCACAATGATCTGGACGCCATGCGGCACTTGCCGGAGGCATTCCGGTGCTGCCCTTCCAATGCGGCGCAGGAAGTGAAGGATATGGTTGCCCGCGGCCATGGGTACATTAGCCCGGAACCGCGCACCCGGGGCGTTCTGGACGGACTGGCGCATGGTGTGTTTCCCTATTTCGGGATGAAGGCGGTGGTTCCGCGGGAGGATATTTGAAAACCGGCTTTCAACATGTTTCTTTCATCAGGGCGCTCCCGGAAGAGGAAGAATCGTATTGACAGGGAATGCCTGCAATGCGGAAATGAGAAAGATTCGTTTCCACTCCCGATTGCATGAACACTCCATCTTTTTCCCGTAGCATTTCCAGAGGTTCCGCCGTAGGCTGGTTTTTAGTGGTGCTGCTGGTTTGCGGCGCCGGCGCCGGATATTATCTTTACCAGGATAACCTGGCAAAAAGAAAAGCAGCCCAGGAATTGACCGCTGAGCGTAAATTAAAGGAGAAGAAGGCCAGGGAAGCCGCGGAAAAACAGCGGATAAAACGGGAACGGGAAATCAGGGAGAGGAAGGAAAAGGAACGGCTGGCGGCCCAGAAGGCTTATGGGGAAGCGCAGGAAGAGAAAGCGCGGCAGGCTGCGGAAGCGGCCCGGAAACATCAGGAGCAGGCCGAACGCGAAGAACGGGAAAAAAAGAGGAGGGAGGAGCTGGAACGGCGCGAACGTGAGGAAGAGGCCCGCAGACAGGAGGAAGATATTCCTGCGGAGGAAGAGCCGGAACCGGAAGGACGTTTTCCTCAACCCGTGAAAAACCGGATGCCGGATGTTTCCGTTTATTCGATTCCTTGCAGGGATGAAATCCAGGCGGAGAAAGATAAGCCGCTGGAAACATGGTCCTGGGACAAGGCGGAGAAAATGGAGGGAATGGAGGAATTTCCCACGGGTTCCTCTCCGTGGGAAAAAGGGAAAGACGCCGGGCGCATGCAGGCGCTTCTGGAAAAATGCAGGGAATGGAAGGACGCCAAGCTTGCCTCGCTGAAGGCGTGCCCGGCGGCGAAGGATTTTCCCGGCGTCCCGGAGGATGGAGCCCAGACGGTCAGGAGGACGGTGGAGATAGATTCCAATATTGGGGGCTGGCATAGTACGGGGCTGTATGCGCCGCCCGGGGCGGAAATTTCGTGTTCCCTGTCCGGCGCTCCCAAAGACGGTTCGATCAGCGTCCGCATAGGATGCCATACGGACAGCCTTCATAAGCTGGATGAATGGAAAAGAGTGCCGGAAATAACCATGCAGGTTTCGGCTGGCCGGGGGCGCGTGAAAATGGTGAATCCGATGGGCGGCCTTGTTTATGTGAATGTAGGCCAGCGTCCCAGACGGGGGAAGGTCTTCAAGGTCCAGATTTCCGGAGCCGTGCCGTCACCCCTGTTCGTAATGGGGAAGACCACTCCGGAACAATGGGCCGAACAACTGGAAAATACCAAGGCTCCGTGGGGGGAAATACGCATGCCCCGGCTTATTGTCACGATGCCCGTGGAACAGCTGAAACAGTGTCCGGAGGTTCAGAAGACGGCGGAGTTTCTGCAAAAAAACATGGCTCTTCAGGACTGGATTATGGGCTGGGATACCAAGCCGGACCGTCTGCATCATCCGATGCGTTTTGTCGTGGACAGGCAGATATCCGCCGGGGCCGGGCATTCCGGTTATCCCGCCATGGCTACGAAGGACTGGACGAATTCCATCGCCGCCGGTTCCATCATCCATTCCGGAAGCTGGGGCTTGTGGCATGAACTGGGGCATAACCATCAATCCCCTCCCTTCACGATGGAAGGCCAGACGGAGGTATCCGTCAACATATTCTCCATGGTGTGTGAAGTGATGGGGACTGGAAAAGACTTTGAATCCTGCTGGGGCGGCGGCATGGGGCCGTACGGCATGAGCGCGGAAATGAAAAAATATTTTTCTGGCACCCAGACTTACAATGAGGCGCCCAACAAGGTGCAGCTCTTCTTCTGGGTGGAGCTGATGTACCATCTGGGATTTGACGCCTTCCGCCAGGTGGCTCTTCAATTCCATGACAAGCCGTACGACAACGGTGAGCTGAGCGATGAAAAGAAATGGGAATGGGTCATGAACGCTTTTTCCAGGGTCACGGGAAAGAACATGGGGCCTTTCTTTAAGGTGTGGCGTACGCCGGTTTCCGAACGCGCCGCAGGCAGGATGAAAGACCTTCCCGTCTGGCTGCCTTCCAGGGATTATCCGGCCTGTTATACCGCAGAGGAATAAGAAGATCCCGGAACAGGGACGTTGCCGCACTCGTTTCTGGACGGTTCCGCCGGCTGGGGCTAGGATGGCGGAGCTGATGAGATGGCTGAATGATTGGCTGGGCTTCTTCAAGCCCCTTCAGGTGCGGAACCTGCAAATATTCTGGTCGGGGCAGGCCTCCGCCTTGATTGGAATGTGGTTGCAGGTGACGGCCATGGGCATTCTTGTGTATGATATTTCCGGCGGCTCCGCCACGGCAGTGGGGCTGTTGGCAGCTTTGAACGCCCTCCCTTTCTTTCTGGGCGGCATGCTGCTGGCCGGGCTGGGGGACCGTTTTGACCGGAGAAAACTTCTCATAGCCGTGCAGTGTGTCCAGTGGCTGGTGGCGGCAGCCCTGTTTTTGTTGACTGTGCTGGATATGCTTCAGTTGTGGCACCTGTACGCCGCCGGGCTGGTGATGGGCGTCAATCAGACGGTGGGTTTTCCCACGCAGCAGGCTTTTGTGGGCGACCTGATACCGCGCCGGCAATTACAGGAGGCCGTGGGCATGTATTCTCTGGTGTTTAATACGTGCCGGGCCATAGGGCCGGCGCTTGCCGGCTACATCATTGCGGAATGGGGCGCCGGAACCGCCTTTGGCGGCAACGTGGCGGCAAGTCTTCCGCTGGTTGGCTGCCTGGTTGCCTTAAAGGGACGCGTAGCGGATACCTCCGCTCCCAGAAAGCAGCGCGGCGCAGGAAGGAAAGCATCCGGCCTCAAGGCGGTGCTTGCCACGCGCAGCCTGCTCTTTATCATGATCAGCGCTCTGATTCAGAATATCTGCGGGCAATCCCTCTATCAGATTGTTCCGGCATTGATGCATGGAAATCCCAGGCATACCGGCCTCATTCTGGGAGCGGTCGGAGCCGGGGCCATGGCGAGCATCCTCTTTGTCCTGCCGTTTGCTCGCAAAAGCGACAGGGTGGGGGCCAAACTTTCCTCAGGTACCCTGTGGATGGGATGCGCGCTGTGCGTGGCCGGCGTCATCCCGGTGGTGGAAGTGCAGGCCCTCTGTTTCTTTTTTGCCGGGCTGGCCACTTCTTCCCTCTTCGTTACTTCTTCATCTGCCGTGCAGCTTTTGTCTCCCCCGGAACGCAAGTCGGCTATTCTGGGGTTGTTCAGCATCGTCACCATCGGAGTGCAGCCGCTGGCGGCCATGGGCTGGGGGGCTGTGGTGGATGCCTGGGGTGTCCAGACGACGATTGTCCTGGCGGGTGGGCTGGAAGCCTTGTTTTCCATTTGGATGTTGAGCGTTCCATTTTGGCGCCATTTCAAATTTTCTCCGGATGATTGTCCGGAGGCGACATAACGCCTTTTCTCCATTTGCGGCAGGGGAGGAAAAACGCTGGTCCGCATTCTGCGGGGAAAGGGGGCGCATGGGAGGCTTTTTCCCGTGGAAATTCCGGAATGCGGCCGGATGAGGGAAGAGGAAGCAGGTTACAGAAACGTCAGGCGCCGGTTGTTAGCTGTCCGTTTTTGCTTCGTGTTCGGAATAGCTGATGCCCAGCATGCAGATATCGTCGGCTTGATTGGTGCAGCCGGTGAATTTGGCTACGCAGGTAAGGGCCTGATGAACGAAATCCTTGGTGCTGTGAGGGGAGGAATTGTTGAAATAGTCAATCAGCCTTTCTACGCCCATTTCTTCCCCATCCTGGTTGGCGGCTTCTGTCAGACCGTCCGTGTACATCAGGATGCGGGACCCCGCCAGAAGCGAAAACTGGGCATTATGGTATGTGGCGTCATCCAGCAGTCCCAGGGCGATTCCTCTGGGCAACGGCATTTTGCGGGCGACCCCGTCCGGACCCAGAATGATGGGATGCGGATGACCGGCTGTGGAGGCTGTCATGACCCCGGTTTCCAGATCCAGGTAAATATAAACGGCGGAGGCGAACATGGTGGTGTTCGCCCGTTGCAGGATTTTGGCGAGCTGGTGGTTGAGGGAAGTAAGGAAAGCCGCCGGATTATCCGCCAGATGGGACAACTGTTCCATCAGGCCGCGGAGCATGGAGGCGATCAGGGCGGCGCGGATGCCGTGGCCCATCACGTCGCAAACGATGGCGCCAACGCCGGAATTGCCTACGGGAAAAGCATCGAACCAGTCCCCTGCAACCCCTTCCGAAGGAGTGAAAATATGGTGAAAATCCGCATGGCGGGTCAGGCCGTGTTCCGTATGGGAGCGGGAGGGAATCTCGTAGGGAAGCAGGGCGAACTGGATTTCCCTGGCCAAATCTATCTCCTTTTCCAGAGTTCTGTTGCGTTCCTCCAGAATGCGGGCCGTTTCCGTGGCCTTGATTTCTGTCTTCACCAGTTTGGTGACATCGCTGGAAATACCCACAATTCCCTTTAGCTCTCCGTTGCGTCCATACCACGGAAACTTGCTGTTCTGGCTCCAGGAATCATCCTTGTGCAGCCATGTTTCATGATGAAGGCGGGCGCGGATGGGGCGTCCGGTAACCATGATGTCTATTTCCTCCTTGCGGGAAATATCGGACATCGTCTGGTCAAAAAAATAATCGTCCGTTCGTCCGGTCAGGTCTGCCGGCGTCGGTACGCCCAGCTTATTGGCTGTGGCGGTATTCGCCAGGACGAAACGTGATTCCCGGTTCTTGAAATAGATGCTGTCGGGAATGTGTTCAATCAGGGTATGAAACAGGTCCCTGTCCTCCGCAGCGCGCAGTTCCGCCGTTTTCCGCCGGGTTATATTAACCCATACGCCCACCAGCATAACGGGCCGGCGCTGCTTGTCCCTGCGGGCGAGGCCGTTGACGCGAACCCAGCTCCAGCTTTTGGAGTTCAGCTTCTTCATCCGGATTTCAATGCGCATGGGCACATGAGTGTGGCCATCCAGGTAACGGCGCACCTCCTGGGAAAAAAAGGCCTGGTCTTCCTCATGTATGGTAAGCTCCGGCTGGGTGAAAATATTGGGAGCTTTCTCCTTGCGGCTGGCCCCCATCATGGTCAGGCAGCGGTCCGTGTAATGGATGACGCCCGTTTTAATATTCCAGATGTAGAATCCTTCTTCCGCCGCCGCCAGGGCCATCTTGATTTTGTCCCAGGTAAAAACTCTCTGGGCGGAATGTCTGTTGCGTGAGGACGGCATTTCAGTTGCCGTTAATCTAACGACAAAACCGCTGTCTTGGCAAGAGGCAAAATAAAGGAATCCTTTCTGAAAGGAGGGCTGGCCGGCAGGTTTTGAGATGAACTCCTATTTTTCTTTTTCCTTTTCCTGGGATTGAAGAAATTGCAGTTCTTTCTTCAAAGCGCTTCCTACGCGGTGCTTTGCCAGATAAACCTGGGCAATCGTGACTCCGAGCTGCCGGCGGACCTTGGCCGCGTCCCACTCCCGCAGGACATAATAGTCAAAAATCTGGAACTGCTTGGGCGACACTTTTGCCTTGACGCGTTCCAGAGCCGCCTGAAGAAGGTTATTCTGCCATTCCCGTTCCCATACCTGGTCAAAATTATTCTTCCCTTCATCCGGGATTTTGTCAATGGGGTGTTCCAACGTGCCCGGGGCATCCGGATTCATCAGCATGGCCGTGTCCTTTTTCCTTTTGCGGAACTGGTCGTTGATGCGCCAGCGGGTCATGTTCCAGAGCCAGAGTTTGAAGGAGCCCTGTTCCGGTTTGTAAATATTTTTCCTACTTTGCTTGGCGATGGAAAGAATGGTTTCCTGTACCACGTCCCAGGCCTCGTCTTCCCTCAATCCGGCCTTGAGGGCGACGGAATAGATAAGGCGCCAATACGTCCGGTAAAATTCATCCCAGGTGCGCTGGTCTTCCCAGTTTTCCAAACGCGCGATCAGGCTTTTCCTGGTATGTTCCGCGTATTGGGAAAGTGTCTGCTCGTCAGGCTGGGATTCGTTATGGGGTTGCAATGGGGACACATTCATGGTTTATCATGAACTACGGATGGAAGTGAAGCGAAAGCCGAGTAATAGGCCGGAAAATTCTGTACGGTCCGGCTTGTTCATTCACTACGTCCGCCATGGAGAAAATCTTTCAGGGAAACGGACATGATCAGGAAAACGTCAAAACGCAGGGGAACCTCCGTCATCGCGGCCCTGGTTGCGTTGTGCGCGGTGGTGGGGTACGGTTTGACGGAGTGGGCTCCGCTGGATAATGAACCGCAGGCGGTTCCCGCCCGCCAGAGGGAAGGGCGGCAGACGGTTCGGGAGAAGGTGGAAATCCCCGACAAGGGGGAGCCCGTTCGTCTGCTGACTATGAACGCCGGCAACTACTTTGTTCCTGAAGACCCCAGGAGAAGCAATTTTCAGGTAAAATACAAACCTGTGGAAGCCCGTGAAGCCGTGGCGGAGCTGGTTCATCAATCGGGGGCGGAAATCGTGGGGCTGTGTGAAATGGGCGGGGAGGCTGCCGTTCGTGACTTGCAAATGCGGCTGAAGAGAAAGGGCGTTCATTTGCCGTACAAAGTTCTTGTCATGCGGGATGGGGAAGACCGTGGTTTGGCTCTTCTTTCCAAATACCGCATCGCGGATAACCGTTCCGTAGCGGACATGCCTGTATCCGGAGAGACGAAACGGAAAAAGACGATGCTGCGGGGCATTCTGGACGCCACGGTCAGCATGCCGGACGGACGGCTGTTCCGCCTGGTGGGCATTCATTTGAAATCGCGCCTCAGCCGTGACGGTTCCGCTGAGGACACGCGGAGAAGGGAAGCCTACGCCCTGCGGGACTACCTGAATGAAGCTCTTGCCTCTCAGGACGGCATGCCTCTGCTTCTGTACGGAGATTTTAATGACGGCCCGTCAGACAGCGCCGTGCAGGTCATCCAGGGACCGGTTAAAACGGAATACCGCCTGAACCGTTTGAAGCCCAGGGATTCCCGCGGGGAGACCTGGACCATTTACTATGAAGACGGAGATACCTACCATTCTTTCGACCATCTTTTCCTGAATAATACTCTGAAGAAGCGCCTCGGCCGCAAGCCCCCCATGGGCATTCTTGACTCTCCCTCCTCCTTCCAGGCCAGCGACCACCGCGGCGTGTGGGTGGAATTGAGGTAGAAAGGGCTTGATGCTTTTCCGCAGGGGAGATGGAGATGAAACGGGGAAAATGAAGGCTCCGGAAAAGGGGGAGAAGGCGCGCTTCATGTCGTTTTGGTCTTATTCGCGTCTTGAAATGCGGGACTTGAGACGGCCGGATGTTTCCCTTTTCCGGAAGGATGGCGGGAGAGGTGATTCCCGGATGACAATTCCTTGCCGGAATTTTGTTGGACAGGAATATATCAGGCATTCCCGTTCCTCAAAAAATGATTGCCGTGTCCGTCTGAAACGGGTAGCATGCCAAAAATCGTTGTTTAATCCTGCATTATCTGTATGAGATATTTTTCCAAGCATTCCGGAATGGCTCTGCGCTGTTCCTTGTCAGGGAGCAAAGGGTTTACCCTGGTGGAACTGATTGTCGTGATCACCATTATGGTGGCCATGATGGCCCTGGCCGCCAGCATGTTAAGAGGTGGGGGCAGGGGGCAGGGCCTTCAGGCCGCCGTTGAAATGGTGGACGGCCTGGTGCAGGAGGCGCGGCTGGATGCCATGGGCAAAGGAACGTGGAGCCGCCTGATTATTGTGAGTACCCCTGATGACGAAGCCCGCAATATGCGCACCCTGGGCGTGATGTCCAAAAATCCGCGCACCGGGAAGTGGCACCTGGTCAACCGTTTGCAGACTCTTCCCGCCGGTTTTTACGTCAGTCCTGCCTACAGCACCCTTCTGGAAGGTTCGAAGAAGGCCAGGGGCGAGAAATCCACGGCCCGCGATTTTGCCAGCCGTGACGGGCAGGATACCGTCAACCTTCCCGGCAACAGAATGACGGATATTTACTTCATTGAATTTGACGAGGAAGGCCGCATGTCCCAGCCGAACGCCCCCACCCGCCTGGTGGTGGTTGCCGGTTCCGCCGGGAACGGCAAGGAGGAGAGGCCAACCCCGATGGTGGACGGCAAACCGGGCCTGGCAGGCGGCATTGTGATTTATCCCAAAGGCAATATCAGCCGTCTGAGGACGACGGAGCAGGTGATACCCAATTAGTTTCCATGATGTAATATCGGATTTTCATTTTATGTTGACCAAGTGTATGAAACAGTCTCGTGCCAAGGGGTTCACCCTGACGGAAGTGGTGCTTGCGATCGGCGTGGTTGCCGTGCTGATCGTCGTGTTCATGGCCATGTTTATTCCTGCCAGAAGGACGGTTCAGTCCGCCCTGACCATTCGCGAAGCGGACCGCATCGTTCACGCCCTGACGGCGGAACTGGGAGAACTCCGCAATTCCGAGCGTGCCGCGTCCAACGCCAGAAAGTCTTCCTCATCCAAATATGTTTCCGCTTTTGACAAGGCGTTTTACTGGATGCAGTTTACGTCCAGACCCGCTACGACCATTCTTGTTTACAATTACAGGGCGGATTTGACCAAAGGAGCCCGCAGGGACGGAACTCCCCAGCCCTGGCTGGAGGAAGGCGGAAGCGTTCCCGGCAAAAATACGGCGGTAGTGACAGGGGTTTGCCTGGCGAACAACAAAGAGCGTTGGGATGATTTCAAGGCCCTTGTGGGTCCCGTCTTCGCCGTGCGCATGACCCAGCTGGTGGTGGAGCGCATGGATTCCAGCTCTTACGGGTATAAACTGGCCCCCAAGTATGGAACGATTTACAATCCTTATAACCGCGGCAAGGTGATTAAGGAACCTTCCCTGTATGTTTATACGCCGGAGAAAGGAGGCGGCCTGAATTTGCCGTGGGGGGCGGAAGTCCTGTACCAGGCGGAGTTCTTCCAGCTGTTGAATACGGATCCCGAACGTTTACAGCATTTGACGTGGGAAAATTTAAAGACTCCCGTGTTTACGCGCAATCTCGCTTTCCGCCGTTAGCGGGCATTATCTGAAGACCTCTGAAAAAACATGAAGACATTTGCCAAAATCAAATCCGGCGCGTTCACCCTGATTGAACTCCTGGCAGCCATGACCATCACTACCGTGCTGGTTCTGGTCATTGTGGCCCTGACTTCCCGCGGGGTGGATATCTGGAGATGGGTGTTGCAGGATGTGCGGACCACGACGCTTGCCCGCACGGCCATGGATACCATGACCAAGGATTTTGAAAGCATGCAGTTCCGGCCCGGGAATCCCTTTGAGTGGATGCTGGTGCAGCGGGACAGCGACTTGGTTGCCCGTGCGGGAAAGACTGCGGTTTCCAGGAAAAAGGGTCGAGCGTCCTCCCTGGATGAAGCCCGCGTGAACCTGATGACCATGGGGCCGGAAGGCGCCAAAGTCACGAATGCCTCTCAGTTGGTTTTCTTTACCACGGCTACAGACCGCAACCCGGCCAAATCCAGCATGGATATGCGTAATGACCGCATCATCGGTGACGTGAATTGCGTGGGGTACAAGCTTCTTTACCGCGATCAGATTCTGGATCAGGACGCTACGGCGGAGTCTGACGGTTTTCCCGTTTATTCCCTGTACCGCAACTTGATCAGTGCGGAAGATACCGTGCGGAACCTTCTGGGGCAGCAGGATCTCTGGTCCGCTTACGAACGGTACCGGCAGGATGAAACCGTCCCTTCCAACTTCCTGGTGGAGAATATTGTGGAAATGACGCTGATTTTTGAAGTGGATTACCAGAAAAAGATCGGCAATTCCGGCAGCAACAAATCGGACAAGGATGCCACGCAAAGAGCATCCGTGCTGGTTCCTGTCATGACTACGGGCGCCAACCGCCTCGGCTCCTGCACCCAGATGGATGTGTATGGCAACCGCCTGGATATCGTAGGCAGCAGCGTGAATATTGATGATTTGAAATCCGGCCGCGTTACTGCCGTGACGATTTCCATGACGGTGGTGACGGATGAAGGCATGGCCCTTGTGGACCAGATCCGACAGAAGAAGCGTCCCGCTCCCTCTCCTGAAGAATTTTTTGAACGTTATACCCGGTCTTTCACCCAGCGGATCGCATTGCCTATGAACCGTTAGGCCTGTATCCGGGAAATTGGGGGAGGACGGAGTGTCCGTTGCCGCCTTTTGCCCAGAGCGTTTCCTGCCATTCATTGTTCTGTAGTTGCAATATGTTGGGGTTTACAAATATCGTCGGTAATTTATCCCCTCTGCCGGAGCTGGTGCTGTGGCGTGATCCTGTCGCCAGAAGCGGGGAGGAAGCCATGGCAGTGGACGAAGCTTTGCTGGAATGGGGCAGGAAACCGGTGCTGAGGGCGTACCGATGGGCGGAACCGACCGTGACTTACGGTTATTTTGATGAGGAAGCCACAGCGCGCGCCATTTTCCCGGGTGAGGAGCTTCATTTTGTCCGCCGCTGGACGGGCGGGGGAATTGTGGATCATCGGCAGGATATTCCCTTTACTCTGGTCATGCACCGCAAGGGAGAACAAGAGCGTCCTTCCAGCGCGGTTCTGTACCGTTGGATTCATGGGGCGCTGGCCCGCGTCCTGAGGGATTGCGGCGTGGAGTGCGTGATGCTGGACGGGGATGCGCCGGATGGAGGCCGGGCCTGTTTTTCCAGCCCCGTAACGAGTGATCTTGTCCTTCCCGGCGGGGAGAAACTGGCTGGCGGTGGCCAGAGAAGAGTCCGCGGAGGCGTTCTTCACCAGGGGAGCATCCAGAATTGTTTTCTTCCTTCCGGATGGGATGAATTGTTGGCCGCCCGTCTGGCGGAGGAACATTCCCTGTGCGTGGACGCGGAACTGTTCCCCGGCATGGATGCCCGCGTGGAGGAACTGCTGGCTTCCAAATACCGTACGGAAGCATGGCGTTCCGGCGTACGGCATGGGCGCCCGTCTCAATCACGGTAATTTCCCTTTTTTCTGATGAACTATCTTCCTGATCCCGGCCGCTACAGCCATGCGGCCTACCGCCGCTGCGGGCGCAGCGGTCTGCTGCTCCCTCCCGTTTCCCTGGGGCTCTGGCACAATTTCGGCGCAGCGGATAATTTTGAAAACGCCCGCCGGCTTATTCACGGCGCGTTTGATGCCGGCATTACGTATTTTGACCTGGCGAATAATTACGGTCCTCCTCCCGGTTCGGCGGAAGAATGCTTTGGCCGTATTTTCATGCAGGATTTGTCCCGTTTCCGGGATGAACTTGTCATTGCTACCAAAGCCGGGCATTTGATGTGGCCCGGCCCGTACGGGGACTGGGGATCCCGCAAACACATGCTTGCCAGCCTGGACCAGTCCCTTTCCCGCATGAAGCTGGAGTATGTGGATATTTTCTACGCGCACCGGCATGATCCGGAAACTCCCCTTGAGGAAACGGCCGGAGCCCTCATTACGGCGGTTCGCTCCGGAAAGGCCCTGTATGCCGGTATTTCCAAGTTCCCGGCGGAACAGGCCAGGCAGATGTGCTCCATGCTCGGGGAGGCCGGCGTTCCGTGCCTGGTGCATCAGGTTCGTTACAATATGTTTAATCGGGAACCGGAAACATCCGTTTTCCAAGCTGTCCGGGAAACGGGTACCGGATGCGTCGCTTTTTCTCCTCTGGCCCAGGGGATGTTGACGGACCGTTATCTGGAGGGTATTCCTGAAGATTCCCGCGCGGCAGGTTCCTCCGTCTTTTTAACAAAGGAACGGGTCCTTCAGCATGGGGATAAGATTCGCCGTCTGGCCGCCCTGGCCAGGAGCCGGGGGCAGAGCCTTGCCCAGATGGCCCTGGCCTGGGTGCTGAAAGATCCCGTAGTGACCACGGCCCTGATTGGCGCCAGCCGTCCCTCTCAAATCAGGGATTGCCTGAAAGCTCTGGATAGCGCGCCGTTTACGCCGGAGGAGCTTTCTCTTATTGACGCAAATGCGGATAGATAGGCGCTGCTTTTCCCGTGGCGCTGGTCTTTCTGCAGGAAGGGGCATTTTCCGTTCCGGACACAGGTTTTTTCTTGGAGTAAAGAAGAGCTGATGCTATGTTTCCACCACTTTAATTTAAAGTGTACTGACAATGATAAGCATCCAGGATTTATTTTGGCTCATCCCATCGGCTTCCGTGCTGGCCCTCATTTTTGCGGGCATCTTTTTTTACCGCATGAAAGCGCAGGATGAGGGGAACGAGGTCATGAAAATGATTGCCAGGCATGTCCGCAGCGGCGCTATGGCCTATCTGCGGCAGCAGTATAAGATTGTCGCCATTTTCTTTGTGCTGATTACCATTGTATTCGCTTTCCTGGCCTATTGCCTGCATATCCAGAATCCATGGGTGCCGTTCGCGTTCATTTCAGGCGGCTTTTTCTCCGGTCTGGCCGGGTACATCGGCATGAAGACGGCTACGTACGCTTCCGGCCGCGTGGCGAATGCCTGCCGCCATTCCCTGGATGCCGGGCTGCAAATCGCTTTCCGCTCGGGCGCCGTGCTCGGCCTGACCGTCGTGGGCCTTGCCATGCTTGATATTGGCGTCTGGTACTGGGTGCTGGATTGGTTTTACGGGGACATGGAGCTTTCCATGCGCCTGGTCGTCATCACTACCACCATGCTGACGTTCGGCATGGGGGCTTCCCTCCAGGCCCTGTTTGCCCGTGTGGGCGGCGGCATTTTCACCAAGGCGGCGGATGTAGGAGCCGACCTGGTAGGGAAGGTGGAGGCCGGCATTCCGGAGGACGACCCCCGCAACCCCGCCACCATTGCGGATAACGTGGGCGATAACGTGGGGGACGTGGCCGGCATGGGGGCGGACCTTTACGAATCTTACTGCGGTTCCATTCTGGCTTCCGCCGCTTTAGGCGCGGCAGCTTACATGGCCGTTCCTGAAATGGCGATCAAGGCCGTCCTTACGCCCATGCTGATCGCCGCCCTCGGCACCATTCTTTCCCTGTTGGGCGTGTACGCGGTGCGCGTGAAGCGCGGCGCTTCCCAGACGGAGCTGATGGCAGCCCTGAACCGCGGCATTAACTTGAGTTCCTTCCTGATTGCCATAGCCTCCGCTTTCCTGCTCCAGCTCATCGGCCTGGATAACTGGGCCGGCATCTGGGGGGCCATCGTCACCGGCCTGGCGGTGGGCATCGTCATCGGCAAGAGCACGGAGCATTACACCTCCCATGATTCCTATCCCTGCCGTAAAATCGCCCACAGCGCGAAGACGGGGCCTGCCACCGTCATTATTTCCGGCATCGGCATTGGCATGATTTCCACCTGCATTCCTGTAATTACTGTCGTCGTGGGAACTGTGCTGGCTTACGGCATGGCTTCCGGGGACTGGCATTTCACCGGGGCTGAAATGAGCAAGGGGCTATATGGCATCGGCATTGCCGCCGTCGGCATGCTTTCCACGCTGGGGCTGACATTGGCGACGGACGCTTACGGCCCCATTTCCGACAACGCCGGGGGTAATGCGGAGATGAGCAAGCTGGACCCGGAAGTGCGCCGCCGCACGGATGCCCTGGATGCCCTGGGCAACACGACAGCCGCCACGGGCAAGGGATTCGCCATCGGTTCCGCCGCGCTGACGGCGTTGGCGCTTCTGGCTTCCTATATTGAAGAATTGAAGATTGCCATCCTTCACTGGAGTGAGGCCACGGGCAATACCATTTACAAAATTAATGATGCCGTAAGCGTGGAGGTTTCCAAAATCGCTACTGCTTCCCTGTCTGATTTCATGGGCTATTTCCAGGTAACCCTGATGAACCCGAAGGTGCTCATGGGGCTCTTCGTGGGGGCCATGATGTCCTTCATGTTCTGCGGACTGACCATGAATGCCGTTGGTCGCGCCGCGGAAAAAATGGTCAAGGAAGTGCGTCGCCAGTTTAAGGAAATCAAGGGAATCCTGACCGGGGAGGCAGAGCCGGATTACGTGCGCTGCGTGGAAATTTCCACGGCGGGTGCGCAGCATGAAATGATCTGGCCGTCCGTGCTGGCGGTCATCACTCCCATCTGCATGGGTATCGTCTTCGGCGTTCCCGGCGTGTTCGGTCTGCTGGCCGGCGGCCTGGCTTCCGGCTTTGTGCTCGCCGTATTCATGGCGAACTCCGGCGGCGCGTGGGACAATGCCAAAAAATATATTGAACAGGGCCATGTGGGCGGCAAAGGCTCGGAAAGCCATAAGGCAGCCGTTATCGGCGATACGGTGGGCGACCCCTTCAAGGATACGTCCGGCCCGTCCCTCAATATCCTGATCAAGCTCATGAGCATGGTGGCCATCGTCACCGCCGGCGTGAACATCGCCGTGACCCTGTTTTAAACAGGAAAATTTTTTTCACGGTTAACGAAGGGAGCCCGCGGGATTGGCGGGCTCCCTTTTTTGGGCTGATAGAGAACTGTCCACTGGCAAGCGGTTTCTTAATGGCCGTTTCTTTCAATGGCTTTTTATTCTGCTGTCTGTGAAAAGGGACAGTATAGTTGAAATAGGGTGGATTAGGGGTTAAATAGCCTGAAAGCCAGCAATGGCGGGGGATGACGAAGATGGAAAGAAGAGACGAGTAGTTGCGATGTGAAATGCCCTCCGAAGAAGGGCTGTTAATATGACGAGGCCAAAGCAAGGCCAAGCCGATTACAGGCGACGAAGTCAAGCATCTTGAAAAATCCTTCATGAAACTGCTTGTTTTCGAATTCCCGGGCCAGTACGGCAAAGTGGAAAAGTTCATTCTGGAAGCCGGATATGCAAAAGAAGACATCCCCGGCCTGATTGACCGCACCGTAGGAAGGGGTAGAGTCATCGTGGCGGAACTGTTTTTCGGCGGGAAGGTGTTGGCATTTCTTTTGGCGGACTTCAGCGGGAGATCCTGTTTTCTTTTGTTTCCGGAAAGGAAGAGATATCGTAAGTTTTTTCTTTCCTTCTGCGTATTCATAACATGCAGATGTTTGCGTATTTTATTGAATCAAGAAGATAAATAACTTATGAATTGGAAAAATCTTTCTGGAATATCTACCTATCTCATGTTGCTGGTATGTAGTACGGGCAGCGGTGCCAAAGAAACTTCTATTGCCGATGACTACAAAAATCCGGCATTACCGCTTGAAGAGAGGGTTGAATCTTTATTAAGTCAGATGACGTTGGAAGAAAAAGTCTTGCAGCTTAGTCAGGGGGTGCTCGGACGGGATTACAATGTCAACAATCTCGTGGAAGGAAATGTTCAGGCTGACCCGCGGATGGGCTCGATGATTTGTGCGCTGGAAGATCCGGAAAAGCGTAACGCCTATCAGAAATTTATTGTGGAAAAGAGCCGATTGGGTATTCCCATGATCTTCGGCTATGATGTGATTCATGGGTATAAGACCATTTTCCCGGTGCCTCTGGCCCAGGCCTGTTCCTGGAATCCGGAATTGGTGCGAGAGTGCTGTGTTGTCGCCGCCAAAGAGAGCAAGGCGTCAGGCATTGACTGGACATTTTCTCCGATGATCGACATCGGCCGCGATCCCCGTTGGGGGCGAGTTGTGGAAGGCTACGGGGAAGATCCTTATGCTACGGGAGTATTTGCCGCCGCTGCCGTCAAGGGGTATCAGGGAGAGACTGTGCCGTACAGAATGGTTGCTTGTTTGAAGCATTTTGTCGGATATGGCGAGTCGGAAGGCGGACGGGATTATTCTTATACGGATATTTCCCGTCAGGCTCTCTGGGAAACATACCTGCCTCCTTATGAAGCCGGCGTCCAAGCCGGAGCCAGGACTTTGATGGGAGCTTTCAATGACATTTGCGGAGTGCCGGCGTCGGCCAATGCCTATATCCTCAAGGAAGTATTACGTAACAAATGGGGGTTCACCGGTTTTGTCGTGTCGGACTGGAGTTCCGTTCCGCCAACTGATGGACCAGGGGTATGCGGCCAATGCGGCCGACTGCGTCAAAAAAGTTCTTGAAGCCGGGCTCGATATGGAGATGGTAGATGGATTTTTCAGGAAGTTCATTCCTGCCCTTGTCAAAAGCGGGGATTTGAATCCCAAATTCGTGGACGATGCTGTGCGGCATGTTTTACGCGTCAAATTTGAGTTAGGGCTTTTTGAACATCCTTACGTGGAGGTCAAACCGGCAGCGGAACGTTGGCGTTTGCCCGGATACAGGGCTCTGGCTCGCCGGATGGCTGTGGAGTCCATGGTTCTTCTTAAAAACAAAGACAATCTTTTGCCTTTGTCTCCCAAGCTCAGGAATATCGCCCTGATCGGTCCTTTGGCTAAGGATAAGAATTCCCTGATCGGCAGTTGGCGCGGTCGTGGAGAGGCCAGGGATGTGACGGATATTGAAGAGGGGCTCCGCCAAATGCTGTCATCTTCTGTCAATCTTCATTATGCCAGGGGGTGCGGCGTGAATGAAGGTTCCGATGAGGAACTTCAGGAAGCTGTGCGGGCCGCGGAGCGATCGGAAGTCATTCTTCTCTGTCTGGGGGAAACCTCCGGTATGAATGGGGAGAATGCCAGCCGTTCGACCATTTCCCTGACTTCTCCTCAACAAAAGTTGTTTGCCCGTCTGGCCGGGTTGAAAAAGCCGATAGTTCTTCTGCTGGCGGCAGGAAGACCAATTTCCCTGCATAATATTGAACCTCAGGTATCATCTATTCTTGTAACATGGCATCCCGGCACGGAAGCCGGACTCGCTGTGGCTGATCTTCTCACCGGCAGGGAAAACCCCTCCGGCAGGCTCGCTATTACTTTCCCGCGTACGGAGGGTCAGATCCCAATGTACTACAATATGCGGAATTGTGCCAGGTCTCACCAGGGCAAGTATCAGGACATTTCCACCGAGCCGATGTATTGGTTCGGAGACGGTATCAGTTACACTGCATTCGAATACGGGCCCCTTGACCTGAGTTCCAGAGAGTTGACATGCAGTACGCCTCTAACTGTGAATATTGACATCAAAAATACTGGATCCAGGGTCGGCAAAGAAACTGTTTTCCTGTATATTCACGATAAAGTGGCTTCAATATCGCAACCGGGGAAACGCCTGATAGCTTTTCAGAAGGTCGAATTACAGGCCGGTGAGTCTAAAACCGTTTCCTTCACCGTAGAGCCTTCGCGGGACTTGAGTTTCGCCAATTCCGACGGATGCCGGGTGCTGGAACCGGGGGAATTTGAAATTATTGTCAAAGACAAAAAGGAAACGATCAACCTGAAGTAGCCTATCAGCAGGAGCCACCAATAAAGGCAGGAAAGATGTAAAGTGCGGCAAATACAACGCATGAAAAATAAAAATGGTGCAGAAAATTCATTTTAGTCCGCCTCGGTGAATTCCAGAGGCGGGTTTGCTTCCTTGGGCTCTGTTGGGAAAGCTCCGGTGTTTTTTCGTCATGGACAGAAAGTTTTTTTGACAAGGCAGAGGCAGAGGAGTAATAAACGCGCAGATGCGTTTCAGCACTGTACAGCCCTTTTTTAGCAAGAACCGTTATTATGGCAACGGCTATTGGTGGCGCGTACCCATGTCCGGACGGGGGAATCCCGAGGTGCAGTAATAGCATTCAGCTATGACCATTTTTCAAGAACTGCTTTGATTCCTCCGAGAGTCAAAGCAGTTTTTTTATTTTCAACTTACATCCATCATCCATGCAAACACCATCCATGATTACTCTCCAACAGCGCAGCCGCCGCCTGAGCGCCGATCTGGAGACTCCTATCAGCCTGTTTCTGAGCCTGACTCAGAATAAAATCCCCGGACTTCTGCTGGAAAGCGCGGAAGTGGACGGCAGATGGGGGCGCTACAGCATCATCGCCTGCGATTACCTGATGACCGTTTCCTGCGTAGACGCCAGGCTTTCCCTTTCCATCGAAGACGACCGCCTGGCATCCCTGAAAGAGCTGGAAGGCATGCCTTACCTGGATGGGCTGCGCGTCCTGATGCAGCGTCTGGAGCTGGTGGGGGACGATATGAGGCAGGCTCCCATCACGAGGGCTTTGTACGGCTATTTCGGGTATGAAACCGCCGCCCTGTTCCAGCCCAGGCTGGCGCAGGCCATTCCTGCCTCTTCCGCAGAGTCCTGCCTGGTGCTGGCCGGCACCGTGATTGTTTTTGACCATTTGTACAATCGCCTTACCCAGCTCAGCCTGGGCGAACACCGTGATTTGTCCCATGCCCCGCTCCATGGGGCAGAGGAACCTTCCATAGGGGAGGTTTCCCGCACGCCGGACCAGGCGGCTTACATGAAGGGGGTGGAGCATATCAAGGAGCTGCTGCATGACGGAGAAGCCATCCAGGTGGTGCTTTCCTCCCAGGCTTCCGCGGAGTTCCACGGAGACGCTTTCATGCTGTACCGCCGCATGCGCAGCATTAATCCGTCCCCATACATGTTTTTCATGCGCCTGCCGGAGGTGACTTTGTTCGGATCTTCACCGGAACTGATGGTGCGCTGCACGGACGGAAAACTTCAGCTTTCCCCCATTGCCGGAACGCGCAGGCGCGGCAGGGATGATGAGGAAGACGCCGCACTGGCCGCCGATCTTCTGAAAGATCCGAAGGAATGTTCGGAACATGTCATGCTAGTGGATCTGGGCCGCAACGACCTGGGTCGTGTCGCCAAGCCCGGTTTCGTGAAGCTGGAACGCCTGATGGAGATTGAACGTTTTTCCCATGTGATGCATATGACTTCCCGCGTGACCGCCCAGGTGAACGACGGGTTGGGCGTCTTGGACATTCTCGGCGCTGCTTTCCCTGCCGGGACGGTTAGCGGGGCCCCCAAGGTGCGCGCCATGGAAATCCTGGCGGAGGAAGAGCCTTTGCCCCGCGGTCCGTATGCCGGATGCATCGGGTGGCTGGGGTTGGACAAAAACGGCGTTCACATGGATTCCGGCATTACCATCCGCAGCATGTGGGTGAAGGATGGGCGCATCCACTGGCAGACGGGAGCCGGCATCGTATACGATTCCGATCCGGCAGCCGAATGGCAGGAGTGCATGAACAAGGGCAAAATTATTGACGTTATTTTGAAAGGAGAAGACCATGTTTCTGTTCATTGATAATTACGATTCTTTTTCGTGGAATCTGGTGCAGGCGTTTTACGCCCTGGGACGCAAGCCCGTGGTGCATGCGAATGACGATCCGCGTATCCTGGAACTGGCGACCAGCCCGGAGCTGGAAGCCGTGTGCATTTCCCCAGGCCCCAGCCATCCGCGCAACGCCGGGCTGTGCCTGGAGTTCCTGAAACGCCTCCCTGCTTCCGTTCCCGTGCTGGGCGTGTGCCTGGGGCACCAGCTCCTGGGCTACTTCGCCGGAGCGGAGGTTTCCCGCGCCCCGTATGTCATGCACGGCAAGAGCTCCGACATCATCCATGACGGCGCGGGGCTGTTTGCCGGACTTCCCAATCCCATGACCGTGGGCCGCTACCATTCCCTGGTGGTCCAGTCCAAGGAGGACGAGCCGAACCCCCGTTTTACCGTTACTTCCCGCGGGCCGGAAGGGGAAGTCATGGCTTTGCGCTACAATGACCGGCCGTGGGTAGGCATTCAGTTTCATCCGGAATCCATCCTGACGCCGGACGGGCTTCAGCTTCTGGGCAACTTCCAGGATAACGTCGTGCCCTCGGGGCAGAAGGAAAAGCGCATCAGCCGCATTCTGGACGCCCTGGCCGCCGGACAGGATCTGACGGCGGATATGGCCGCTGCAGGCTTTGCGGACATCATGGATGGCCGCATGACTCCGGCCCAGGCGGGCTGCTTTCTAATGGGGCTCCGCATGAAAGGGGAAACCCCGCTGGAAATGGCCCACGCCGTGGGCATTGCCCTGGGCCGCGCCAACCGGGTGGAAGGTTTGGAGGGCGACTGCATTGACGTGGTAGGTACGGGCGGGGACGGCCGCAACTCTTTCAATTGCTCCACGGCCACGGCTCTGACGCTGGCCGGAATGGGGTACAGGGTGGTGAAGCACGGCAACCGCGCCGTGTCCTCTTCCTGCGGTTCTGCGGATGCTCTGGAAGGCCTGGGGTTCCCGCTGGACGTAGCTCCGGAGGATGTCCGGCGCCTGTTGGACGAGCGGAACTTCGCTTTCCTGTTCGCGCCTAATTTTCATCCTGCCTTCCGTAATGTAGGCCCCATCCGCCGGGAGCTGGGCATCCGCACCCTGTTCAATCTGCTGGGGCCCCTCATCAACCCGGCGCGCCCCACGCACATCCTGCTGGGTGTGGCCCGTCCGGAACTCGTTGAGCTGCTGGCGGAGACGCTCCGCCAGTCCCACATCCGCAAGGCTGCCGTAGTATATGGCGCCGGGGGATATGACGAGGTGACGCCGCTGGGGCCCACCAAGATGATGATCGTCCACAACGGCAACTTGACGCCCATGTCCCTGGACCCCTCGGATTACGGCATCCAGCCCTGCAATCCGGAGGAACTGGCCGTTCATTCCAAGTCGGAAGCCGTGGATGTGCTGAAGAACATCCTGGCGGGGAAAGGCCCGCGTGCCATGATGGATATGGTGATTCTGAATGTGGGGGTAGCCATGTTCCTGCTGGAGGAGCACATGGATCTGTCCGTCTGCATGGCGAAAGCGCGGGAAGCCGTCTGCGCCGGCATAGGAAGGAGAACGCTTCATGCTGCTTGACCGGTTCCGGGAAGCCAAGGCGGAGGAAATAGCCCTGCTTATGGACATGGCCTCCCGCCGGGAACTGCCGCGCCCGTGGAAGGGGCGCCGGCCGGATTTCCTGAAAGCCATTGCGGAACCGCCGGACGGCCAGCCGGTGGCGGTCATTGCGGAGTTCAAGCAATCCTCTCCGTCGCGCGGCGTCATCGCCTCCGGGCTGAAACCGGAGGAAGTGGCTGAACAGTACGCTGCGTCGGGCGCCTCCTGCATCTCCGTGTTGACGGAAGAACAGTTTTTCGGCGGCCGCATCGGCTATTTGGAACGCATGAGCCGCGCCGGGCTTCCGCTCCTCCGCAAGGATTTCATTTTTCATCAGCTTCAGGTGATGGAGACGGCTTCTACGCCGGCTTCCGCGTTGCTGCTCATTGTGCGTCTGACGCCGGACGCACGGACGCTCCGCGTTCTCAGGGAGCAGGCGGAGGCTTACGGCATGCACGCCGTTGTGGAAGTGTTTGACCCGGCGGACCTGGACATTGCCCGGGAATCCGGCGCGCGCATCATCCAGGTAAATGCCCGCGACCTGGATACCTTGAAAACGGACAGGCAGGCCTGCCTGGACATGGCGAAATTCCGCCGTGAGGGGGAGGTGTGGATCGCGGCCAGCGCCATGAGCGCCGGGGCGCATCTCAGGGAAGCCGCGGAAGCGGGGTTTCAGGCCGTATTGATGGGAACAGCCCTGATGGACGGAGGAAGGCCGGGTGAAAAACTGGCAGCAATTTTAGAAGAAACAATATGAAGAAGCATTCATTTGCAATCAAGGTGTGCGGAATTACCCGCCAGAGCGATTTATCAACCGCCATGGGGATGGGAGCCCATTTCTGCGGCTTCATCTTTCATCCCGGAAGTCCGCGTTACATTGCGCCGCCGCGCGCCGCGGCTTTGGACTCCGCCCTGATCCGCCGCGTGGGCGTTTTCGTGAATCAGAATGCGGAGGAAATCATGGATATCATGAAAACGGCCCGGCTGGAATTCGCCCAGCTCCATGGCGCCCATTCTCTGGACTGCGCGCGCCGCATCGGTCCGGAAAAGGTAATCCGCGTATTGTGGCCGGATCGGTATGAATCTGTGGATGCCCTGCAAAGGGAAATGGAGCTATGGGCGGACAGCTGCGCCTGGTTTCTGCTGGATGCCGGCACCCAGGGCGGCGGCCACGGCGTTTCCCTTGACTGGACCTCCCTGGCGTCTCTGAGTTCCCCCCGGCCCTGGTTTCTGGCGGGCGGCCTTTCTTCCGCCTCCCTGAACAGGGCGCTGGAACAATGCTCTCCGGACGGCATTGACCTGAACTCCGGCGTGGAAGCCATTCCCGGCCAGAAAAGCCCGCAGAAGCTGCTGGCGGCCCTCAAACCCCTCACCCCTTACACTCCTTACCACATCGCATGAAAAAAGAAGGATATTTCGGCAATTTCGGCGGCCGCTTCGTACCGGAAGCGCTGCGTCCCCCGCTCATGGAGCTGGAGGAAGCCATGAACTCCATCATGCCGTCCCGCGAGTACCGGGACGCGCTCCAGGATCTGCTGGTCCATTACGCTGGGCGTGAAACTCCCCTCACGTTCTGTCCCCGCCTTTCGGAAAAACTGGGCTTCCGCCTGTGGCTGAAACGGGAGGACCTGCTGCATACCGGAGCCCACAAAATCAACAACGCCCTTGGCCAGGCCCTTCTGGCCAAAATGATGGGGAAAACGCATCTTATTGCGGAAACCGGGGCGGGGCAGCACGGCGTGGCTACGGCCACGGCGGCGGCCCGGCTTAACATGGACTGCGCCATCTTTATGGGCGCAGAGGATGTAGAACGCCAGTCCATGAACGTCATGCGCATGAAACTGCTGGGAGCTACGGTTTTCCCGATTGAGAGCGGTTCCCGCACGTTGAAGGATGCCATCAACGAGGCTCTTCGCTACTGGATTTCCCATCAGGCGGATACCCTGTATTGTTTCGGTACGGCGGCGGGCCCCCATCCGTTCCCCACATTGGTCAGGCAGCTTCAATCCGTCATTGGGCGAGAGGCCCGCGCCCAGATGCTGGATCGCGCAGGCAGGCTGCCGGATGTGGTGGTGGCATGTGTGGGCGGCGGCTCCAACGCCATCGGCATGCTTCACCCCTTTGTGGAGGATGAAGGCGTCCGCCTGGTGGGGGTCGAGGCGGGAGGCACCGGTGAGCCCGGCTGCTATAACTCCGCCCCCATCAATCTGGGCAGTCCCGGCGTGCTGCACGGCCATGTAACGATGCTTTTACAGGATGAAGACGGGCAAATACAGCCGTCCCATTCCATTTCCGCCGGGCTGGACTATCCCGGGGTAGGCCCGGAACACGCCTATCTGGCGGAAACGGGGCGCGTTCATTACGGTATGATTTGCGACGCCTCCGCTTTAAACGCTTTCCAGACGCTCACCAGGGAGGAAGGCATCATTCCTGCGTTGGAATCCTCCCATGCCGTGGCCTGGGTGCTGGACCATGCGGAGGAATTGCCGCAGGGAGGGGACGTTCTGGTCAATCTCTCCGGCCGCGGAGACAAGGACCTGGGAATCGTCAGGAAATATATCAATCTTTAAGCCGCATCATTTCCATGAACAACATGCAGAAACCACCGTTACAGGAAGCCGTGGAAAGGGCCCATGCCCTTGGCAGACGCGCCGTTATTCCTTTTATCACCGCCGGATTCCCGGACAAGGATTCTTTCTGGACCCACCTGTCCCGCATTGACGAATCCGGCGCGGATATTATTGAAATAGGAGTTCCCTTCTCGGACCCCGTGGCGGACGGCCCGGTTATTGAACAGGCATCCCGGGATGCCCTGGCCCGCGGCGTCAGCCTGAAATGGATTCTGGACGGTCTGAAAGCCCGTAAGGGCTGTTTTGCTGCCAAGCTGGTGCTGATGGGATATGTAAACCCCTTTTACCAGTATGGCCTGGAACAGCTTGCCCGGGATGCGGAGGAGGCTGGCGTCAGCGGTTTCATCGTACCGGATATGCCGCTGGAGGAATCCGGAATGTTCCGGGAAGTTTTCAGCCCCCGTGGCCTGACGCTCGTCACTCTGGTGGCTCCCAATACTTCCGTGGAACGCATGCGGGAATACAAGCCTTATACTTCCGGCTTCGTTTATGTGGTCTCCGTTTTGGGAACCACCGGAGGGAAAGCCAATCTGGAGCAGAGCGTTACGGAAACCATGCGCCGTGCGCGGTCCGTTTTTGATGTGCCGCTGGCGCTGGGCTTCGGTCTTCAGACGCCGGACCAGCTGGAGACGCTGCCGGAAGATGCCCGTCCGGATGCCGCCGTGCTTGGGAGCGCTCTGCTCAGGCATATTGGAGAAGGGAAGGACGCCTGGGAATTTTTGGGAAAATGGACCAGAGGCTGAACCGCGCGTTTCTCCCTGGCTTTTAAGGATAGGCCTGCACAACTTATTGTGCAGGCCTATTTTATTTTATCTGGAAATAGGTTATGAAAATACGGATTCGCAATCCGCTTCGCTTATATTAAGCATATTATTCAACGTTTTCTCGAATAAAATTCCGTCATTCGTCAAAGAATATCGATTATCCTTCCGACAGATTCTGTCGGAGGGAAATACTGATTTCTTTGATCGAATACAATCCTGTTATTCCGAAAACGTTGAATAACTGCTGCATTAACCTGACAGCGGATTGCGAATTCCTTATTTATATTCACAATCATATTCCCCTTGCCGTGTTGTGGGAAAGGGTCTTATTTGTTTCATTAAATACCTAATTATCAAACGTTACATGAAATTACACCTCCCTTTGAATTTGTTGGCTGCCCTGATGACCTCCTTTTCCGGAGTAACGCTTGGCACTGCCACGCTGGCAGGAGTTTCTGGTCTTTTGATGACAGTATCACAGTCTTATGCGGCGGATGTAGCCTTTGACGGAACGCAGGTGAATGTGGCGGCGGGAGGTACGGCCTCCTATGACATTGGTACTGTCACGGCTTCTACCACCTTGAATTTTGCCGGAGCCGGCACGGCCACCATCACCAATTTGAACGGAACGGCCCCGGAAGCCATACTGACGGTAAACCGCGTGGCCAGCGGGGGCGCCAGCCTTTCCACGCTGACGTTGAACGGAGCAGGGACCTTCAACGGAATCATTTCCCTTTATTCCAACACGACGGGAGGATCACAGAATAACATCCTGAATCTCAACCACGCGCAGGCTGCCCAATACGCAACGATCAAGCTGGGCGGCCACGGTTACACGACGGGAGCTTCCGTCCTGAAAGCCGGCGTGAACACTTCCATCAGCAAGCTGGAATACAACAATACCGCGGCTCTGATCACCGGGGAGGGGACTACGCTGACCATCACGGGGAATTCTTCCTCCTACGGCGGCAGTTTCGGCGGGACCGTGACAGTGGACTATACGGGGGGAGGGACCTTCACCCTGGGCAATTCCAACAATGGTACGGCGCTTACTCCCGCGTCCTCTCCTGATGCCACTCTTAAAATCAGCAGCGGCACTCTTTCCCTGTTTTCCGGCAATGTCACCTGGTCCCAGAAACTGGTGATGGGTGACGGCACCACGCTGAACGTACAGGACGGTCCTTCCGTGGCGGGGTATGCCGGCTATAACGCCACTTCCGTCAATAGCGGCGGTTTTAACTTTTCCGGAGCGACGACGTTCGGCAGCGGCGTCAATCTGACTTCCAGCTGGGGCAAGAACGTGAAGTTTTCCGGTGTTCTTACCGCGGCAAGCGGTTTCTCCATCAGCGGCGGCGCGAATGAATATACCTATTACAACCTGCTCAATGCCTCCAATGAAATTGGAGGGACGATTGCCGTTACGCGTAACTTCACCTCCCTGGGAATTAGTTCTTCCGGTTCCCTTGGCAATGCTGCCGTAACCACTTCCACTGGTTCCCAGTATGTGACGTATTATGGTACTGCGGGAGAAACGGCGGATGTTATTGGCAACTCCATCACCGGAGCCGGCAACTTTGTTGCCCAGTCGGGATGGGTGCATCTTTCCGAGAACGTAGCGCTTACGGGAACCTATACCGTCAATTCCGGCGCCGTTCTCTCCAAGGTCGGCTCTATCAACGCCGCTCTTGCCGGGGGCAGACTGGATGCGGGGGCCGGAACCATGACCGTGGCGGGGCTGTCGGGAAACGGCGTCCTTTCCGCTTCTGCGGGCACCATGCATTTCCAGGACGCCTTCACGGTAGGGGAAACGATGGGCATCCTTGCCAACGGTTCCGGGGAGATCACGGGCAATGTGACGGTGGATGGAGGCCGCCTGTATTATACTTCCATGGACAATGTAGGCAGCGTGCTGCAGAACGTGACGCTGACTTCCGGCCTCATTGATTTCTCCGGTTTTCAGGAATTCCAGGACCTGTTCGGTTCTGAAGCCCTGGTGAACACCTCCTATAACCTGGGCGTTGATCTGGGGTCTGGCTTCACTCTGGCGGATGTTGACGAATCCCTGTACACAATCAGTACTGTGGACGGAAAAACAGTCATCACTTTTACGGCTTCCGGCGCCAGTGAGACCGTATGGGATTCTGCCTGGGGTCTGGAAGAGGCTCCCTCTTCCGCTATCGGCATATTGGCGAACCAGCAGGATCTGTCCCTCTACGGCATCCGGCCTTCTTCCATGCAGGAGGGATTCGGGTCCGTGAATGCCGTCACCGGAACGGGAGACCTGACGGAAGTGACGCTGGCCGGCGGCTACTACAATACAGCCGACAATGCCACGGCTACGCAAATCACCACCGGCATCTGGACGGATGTGCTGGGGGGCAATTACAAGCTGATTATCGGCGGCAGCTATGCCAACAACTGGAGAGGTTCCGGGAAGTGGGACATTACGGGGGACGTCCATACTCAGATTCAGGGGGACACCTCCGTCAACTGGATAGTGGGCGGCAATTACAAGGACGGCCAGGCGGCAGGCATTACGGGAGACGTTTACGTATCTGTGGACGGGAATGCCGTGATCAAGGGCAGTTTGATAGGCGGCGGCACAGCCGCCCATAATTCCGTAAACAACCTTGACGGCAGCACGCACGTCGTCGTGCGCAACATGCAAAGCGTCACGGACGAAACCATTTCGCTCAACTCCGTCGTCCGGGGCTTCATCATCGGCGGCAGCGCTTATGAAGCCAATTCCGCGTCCTGCGCCGCCATTACCGGAAGCACCAATGTGACGATTGATTTGGGAGAGGCATCCGGCAATTTTGTCAAGAGCATCGTGGGCGGTTCCTATTCGGGCGGTTCCGGGGCATATACGATAGGAGGCGATTCCAACGTCAGCATCACCGCTGCCAGTGACGCCGTCTTTACCGGGGCTGTTTACGGCGGCGGGTACAGTTCTTCAGGAACATCCACCGTCAGCGGCAATTCCAGCCTGACGCTGGATGGGGGCGCTTATGCGGGCGCTCTTTATGCGGGCGGCGGGGGAACAGGATCCTCCGTAAACGGGGACGCTACCCTTACCGTCAAGAAAGCAGTATTCCGTAGGGGCAGCACGCTGAATGCATCAGGAGGCACGGTAAGGGGCACCTCCTCCCTGCTTTTGGGCGGTTACGGAAATACGGCGGATCATGCCATTTCCTTTTCCAATACGGTTATTACCGGTTTTGACATCGTGACCATGTTCCAGGATTCCTTCTTTACGGGGAACCTGAACATGGACGGTTCCAGCGTGCTGGCGCTGGCGGGCGGCGCCGGAACGGGAATCAGCGTGGACGGTACGTTCGCTCTTTCCGCTGAAGGAGAATTGAGCCTGGATCTTTCCGAATTCGGCTCCCTGACAGACGGCATGTCCGTCCTTTCAACTACAGGCCTGTCCAATATATCTTCCATTAAGGTTTCCTTTGCTGACGGCGTGGCGGGAACCGTCACCGTTTCCGAAAACGGCAAAGACCTTGTTTATACGGCGGGAACCCTCCTCTTGTGGGCGGGCGGTGAAAGCGGAACCTGGAGCGCGGAAAACGTCTGGACGGATGGCGACGCCCCCGCCTCGTATGAGGACGGTCTGGCGGTTTCCTTTGCAGACCAGGCCGGAGTCTCTAACTCTGTTGTACAGCTGGATTCCGAGGTTTCGCCAAGCTCCATGCTTGTCCGCAACTCCACCACCCGTTATGAATTGACGGGGACGGGAGAAATAGCCGGTACGGCCATTACCAAGGAAGGAACGGGAACGTTGGTTCTCGGAACCTCTTCCATACTCGGCGAGGGTACTACTGTAGCCGTGTCGCAGGGCGTTCTGGCATTTGGTTATGATACGGCCCTGCCTGGCACGGGGGTAACCTGGGAGGCCGGTTCTTTCCTGGGAGCGGCCAATGGAGCGACGGTGACGGTGGATTTGGGAGCCGTCGCCAACCCGGTATTCTCCCTTTCTCCGGATGCCGGTTCATCGATTGCTCTGGCAACTCCGTCCGACATCGTTTTCGGCAATGCCATCATTGGGGAAGGAACTGTCCGGAAAACCGGCACGGGCTTGTTGAAACTGACGGGGAGCAACTCCGGCCACATCGTGGTGCAGGAGGGGGATGTCCAGGTGGGGAACGGAACCGCGCCCATCCGCTGGGGAGGCGCCGGTTCTTCCGTCACGCTGGAGAACGGCACGTCCCTGATTATTGCCGGCAACAGTTCGGGAAATTCCCACCACACCATTGGTTCCGATTTGATTTTAGGAACAAACGCGTCTGATGCCGTTTCCCTGAAATGGGTGGATGCTTCCCAGGCAAACGCCACCAATTATCAGCATGACTTTACGGGAACCGTTACTGTCAACGGGGCGGTCTCCCTGGTGGGCAGGGAAAACTGGGCCAAGGAAATGGGCTTCACCGGGACGCTCACCGGAGCCGGTTCCCTGACGTACAGCCGCGGAGCGGGCGACGGCAGGTACAATGCCAACGGCAAACTCATCATCAGCGGAGACGCTTCCGGATTTACCGGAATGATCACCATGAATGCCTCAAACGGCTACAGCGCCGGGCTGGATCTGCGCACTTCCGTTTCTCAGGGGGGCGTTACTCTGACATCCGGAACGGACACTACCGGATTTGCCTTCATGCGCGTGCTGGGGGATGTTGAGATTGCCTCTCTGGACGGAACGGCGAATTCCCAGGTGGGAGCCGTAGGCGGCGCGCGTACGCTGACGGTGGGATCCGGCACGTACAACGGCACGCTCACAGACCGCGGTATTGTTCTCTCGTACGGGGCCACTTCCATTGCGTATGACGAATCCGGCGTTTTGTCCCTGACCAAAGTCGGCGATGAGACGCTGACGCTGGGAGGAACGGTCAGCTACACGGGGCTGACGGATATTCAGGGGGGAACGCTCGCCCTTACTGCCTCAGGGGCTACTTCCCTGAGGAACATCACGATGGCGGCCAATACGCGGATGACGACTGCGGGCGCTTTAAACCTGGCTGCCAACGCCGCGCTGACGCTGGATATCAGCTCCTCGCTCGGAGTGGGTGGGGCTTTCGGCTCCGGAACGTTCAACCTTACGCTGAACGGGCTTGAAGGCATTACGGAAGCCGGGGAATATACCCTGATTTCCGCCGCCAGCGGTCTTGATTCCGCCAGCGCCGTCTTTAACTGGGCCGGGTATGTCGGAGACGAAACGCTGATTTACGAACTGCAGCAGACCAATACCGCCCTTAAGCTGGTAGTGACTTCCGCCGGGGACGTGTGGATCTGGCAGGGAACGGAAGGCGTGAACTGGAGCGATACGAACACGGGCGCCATGTGGGGCATTGAAGGCTCCGCGGAAACGGCTGCCGGGAAGGATCTGATCTTCAACACGGCCGGAGCAGGAACCGTCACCCTGTCCGGGGCTGTGAATCCGGCCTCCATCACGGTCAACAACGCCGCCGGCAGCGACTATGTCTTCGTTTCCGACGGCTCCGGAAAAATCGCCCAGGGAACGCTGACCAAGCGCGGCGAAGGGAAGTTGACCCTTAATTTGGACAACACGGGCTGGAACGGGGATATTTCCGTCCAGCAGGGCGAACTGGTGGCTCAGGTCGCCAACTCCCTGGGGTCCGGCGCCATTACCGTTACGGACGGCATGCTCACGCTGGCTACTGCGGAAGTTCAGCCGGGAATGGGCATGATCAACCTGCAGGGCGGCAGCCTCAATCTGGCTTCCGGTTCTTTTGCCACGGCGTTTACCGCAGACAACATGGCCTGGACGGGCGGTTCCATGATACTGGGCGGGGAGGTGACCGCCACCGTCGCCAAGGCTCTGGCCAATGGGAAAACCGTGGAACTGGCGGACGGTTCCGTACTGACGGTCAGCGGGGCTAATGACAACTCGGCGCTGAACCTGAATGCCTCCGGCACTGGTACCGTTTCCGTGGGCCTGGGAACCAGCTATGGGGCCAATGTTCTGAACATGAGTACGGAATTTCAGGGAACCCTGTCCGTGACGTCCGGCTATTTCCAGTTGAATAACGTAACGATGGGTGCGGACGGCACGCTGAAACTGGCGGATTCCAACGTCCGTACGGAATGGAACGGAACAGCCGGAGGAACGTTTGCCAATGACGTTGTCTTTACGGGCAACCAGGTCTTTGCCACCAAGGATTTCACCTTCAGCGGCGATTTGAGCGGAACGGCGTTCTCCACCCAGGGCGCGGGCAATATTACCTTGGCGGGCGGCGTCAACCTGGACGGTCAGCTCAAGGTGCACCGCGGCACGGTTACCGTGAATTCCGCCAATGTGGCCAAACTGGGGGACAGCATTGACATTCAGAACAACTCCACGCTGGCCTTTGCCCGCGATTTCTCCTACGGAGGCGTCATCAGCGGCACGGCCGGCAGCACGGTATCCGTAAACGCCGGAACGCTGGAACTCACTGGAGCGAACACCTTCCAGGGCGCACTCTCCATTGCGGGCGGCGCTACGGCGCGTCTGGGTGACGGGAGCGCCTGGGCCGGGTCCCTCTCCGGAGACGGCTCCCTGGTCATCGATACTGCCGGAGAGATAACGCTGGCGGCCGGCAACACCGGGTTCACCGGTTCCACTACCCTCGCGGGAACGGGCACCGTTACTTTGGGAGGGGCTGACTCCCTGGGGTCCGGGCGGGTCACCGTCAACGACGGCGTTCTTGATCTGGCTTCCCTGGATGCGGCCAACGTCATTCTGATTACGAAGGGCAGCTTGGAAAACGCGGAAGCCAAAACCGCCGGGAATGTGGAAGTAGCCGCTTCCGCCGGAACGCAGGGAGACCTGAATACGATCAACCTGGGCGGTTTGTCCGGTTCCATGGTCGGCTCCATCGTCATGGAGGATTACTCCCGGCTTACAGGCGTTTCCGGGGCTCTGGACATGACGGGCAAGACGGTGACGCTGAAGCTGGATTCCGGCAGCCTTACCGCGGGCGGAACAACCGGACAGGGCGTCATTGATGCGGACAGCCTGACGCTCTCCGCCGCCGACATAACCATCAACCTTAGCAACCAGGGCGTTCTGGACCTGCTCGCCGCCAACCGGGATTCCGTTAACGGCGTAGGGCTTGTACTGACAACGGGAACCCTTGCTGTGGACAATTTCAAGCAAATCGGATTCTCTCCTCTTCTGACTTCTCTCGGTTATACCGTGACGGAAGTCCTGGGTGCGAACGGGACGCTGATGGTCAGCGGCAATACGGATCTTGTCTATCTGGTGGACACCACCCCCGATTCAGACGACCCCAATATCGGCGATTACGCCGCTCTGGATCCCTACAAGTCCGTCGGTATTAATGGCACCACGCTTCATGTGAGCCTGAACGGGGCGCCGGAAGCCTCCCGGAACGGAGACGGCCTGAAAGTCAGCAATCTGGTCGGCAGCGACGGTGCGCTGGTGGTGACGAATACGGCGGATGATGCGGCCACCAACCACGTCGTGGTGGATCTGGTTCAGGACGTTGACGCCGGCAGCAACAGCTACGGCGGAACCATCAGCGGGGACCATGTGGATTTTGTCAAAAAAGGCGCGGAAACCCTCACCGTGGAGGGCAACTTCACCGGAAATGATTCCAGGCTCACTTCCTCGGAAGGGAACATCGTCCTGAACGGCGCCGGCAATAGCCTTACTGAGCTGGAACTCGCGGGCGGAGACATAACGCTGGGCGGCCGTGATGACGGCGCGTCCCGCATAACTACGGTGGAAACACTGGCTTCCGGCGCGGAGGGGGGAACTCTCGACCTGGGTAACGGAACCCAGATGGTTCTTACCGGCCAGCAGGCCGGTAGCCATGTCACGGAGGTGACTATCTCCGGGGACGGTACGCTGACCCTGGGCGGCACGGGCACGGACTCCTCCCTGACATTGGGCAACGGCTCTTCCCTGAATGGTGTTCTGCTGGACATCCGTGAAGGTTCCGCCCTGTCCGCGGCAACCGGTTCCGTGAATACCGTTTCCGGATTGGCGGGCGGCGGAGCCCTGAAGCTGAGCGGCGCGGAAATGACGATCAACTCCTCCGCCTCCCATACCTTTACCGGTACGCTGGACGGGGCATCCGGAACGCTCAACGTCAAATCCGGCAACGGAAGCGTCCAGACTCTCAAGGGTGCGGGCAATGCGGGTTATCTCCTGAATGTGAGTGACGGCGGCGTCCTGACCCTGGCCGGAGCGGCAGGGGAGGGCGGCAATCCCGCCCAGGCTTCCTATCATGGGATTACCGTGAACGGCGGCACGCTCAATATCGGCAGTGCGGACGATCCTAAAACCCAGCTGACGCTTGGCTCGGACGGCCTGAGCGTAACGGGGGACAGCACGGTTGCCATTACCACTTCCGCCACCACGGTGGACGGCCTGGGCAATCCTTTCGTTACTTCCAGCGGCAACATTACGCTGGGAGACGGGACGGGAGAAGTCACGCTGGTCATGAACAACCTGGATACCCTGGTTTCCGGGAGCGCGGAAACGCTGAATATGGAATTGTTCAAGACGACGGACGGCGCGCTGGTGTCCCTGGGCGGCAACGTCACCCTTCAGGACATGATTCTTGGCTCCATGTATGAAAATCTGGAGCTGGCCACCAATGACAGCATGACGGCCATCATCCTCACCGGCACGGCGCGCACGGAAAACATTTTCCGTAACTCGTCCCTGACGCGGAATGCCTCCACGGGAGCGGACATCCTCTGGAATTCCCGCTACCACATGGAGGAGGGCACTGTTTTGCGCGATTTCTACACCTCTGTTCTTCTTTCCCAGAACTCTGGCGACTATTCCGGGGCCGCCCGCAAACTGGCCGCCGCCGCCGGCAGCACGGTCACCAGCCTGGGCATCGCCCAGCGCGACTCCCTGCGTGACCAGATGGGCTGGATACGCAACCGCGTGGCGCAGATGGGCGTTAATCCCGCATACGTTCATGAGGACATGCCCTACTTCCATATGTGGATGCAGGGGACAGGGTCCTATGCCAAGCTGGATACCAAGGGCGATGAAAGCGGCTACGAACTTACTACCTGGGGCGGCACGGTAGGCATGGACGTGGATATCAACGCCCGCTTTACGGCGGGAGCGGCGTTTACGGCCAATTACGGAAGCCTGACAGCCAATGCTGCGGATACGGCGGATGGAGACCTGGACAGTTACTATGTCAATTTGTTCGTCCGCTACCAGTCCCGCAAATGGTCCCATCTGCTGATCCTGACGGGCGGCTGGAATGATGCCGCGCTGACGCGCACGGTGAACTATGGTACGGGTTCTTACCAGGCCCACGGCAGTACGACGGGGGCCGGTTTCGGAGCCATGTACGAATTGGCGTATGACATCGCTCTCAATGAAGACAGGAGCGTGATTCTCCAGCCTTTATTCAACGCTTCCATTGTGACGACCCGCATGGACGGTTATCAGGAAAGCGGCTCTGCCGGAAATGCCGGATTGAGGGTGGAAGACCAGGAACTGACCACGGCGGCAGTCGCTGTGGGCGCCCGTCTTTCCGGCCTCATGGGGTCCAACATCTTCGGGCGTGAAGCGCTGGGAGAGGTACGGGTGAACGTTTCCCAGGATATGGGAGACCGCCGCGGACAGGCCAATGTGGGCTTCCTGGCGGATCCTTCCTATACGCGTCCGGTATATGGCGCCAAGGTTGGAAGCACGGCCTTCCAGATTGGTGCGGGGCTGAGCGTTCCCGTGGGCACCAAGGGCGTCATTTTCGTGGACGGCAACGCGGATGTCCGCAGCGGTTCCAGCTCCATCAACGGGAGCGTCGGCTACCGCTACAACTTCTAAAGGAAAAACGTTGGCAATCGAAAAGCCGCTGCGGATGATTCCGCAGCGGCTTTTTTATAAACAGGAGGGATTTTGAGGATAACTTCAAGCTTGAGTTTTTGGCCCTGATGGCGGCTTACTTCCATTCCCATTCAATGGGCGTTTCCAAATCAGGCCGCAGCGCCTGGCGCACAGGGCAGGACATGGCGGTTTTTTCCAGCATGGCGCGGAGAGGGTGGCTGCCTTCCAGGGGCATGATGGCCTTGAGTTCAATTTTTTCAATTCCCCTGGATGATTCCGCCGCACGCGCCAGAACGCGCATGCCTTTCAAATCCACTCCTTTTCTGGCCGCGACCACGGAAACAAGGCTCATCATGCAGGAGGCGAGCGTGGAGCCGAGCATGACGCCGGGGGAGGGGAATTCTGCGCGGCCTTCAAAAGAAGCGGGCAGGTCCGTGGCAAAAGTGATGTTGGAAGGAATAAAGGTGGTTTCGCAGCGGAATTGCCCGACATTCTCCGTTTCGGAGGTATAATAATGATCAGTCATGAAGGTTTGACAGCGGCAACCCCGTCCGGGTTCATCCGAATCAGGTTATTTTCATATGAAAGCG
Source organism: Akkermansia muciniphila (assembly GCF_030848305.1). Classification (NCBI taxonomy): domain Bacteria; kingdom Pseudomonadati; phylum Verrucomicrobiota; class Verrucomicrobiia; order Verrucomicrobiales; family Akkermansiaceae; genus Akkermansia; species Akkermansia muciniphila. Next base: position 1,781,350 of record NZ_CP114598.1, read on the forward strand.
CCGTGTGGTTCCGCGGTGCAGGGAACCCGGCCGTTCCTCCATGACATGGTCAATTTTTTCTTTTTACCTTCTCACGGCGGGAAAAAGCTTACGCCGACCTCTTCGGATGCTTTGCCGTCAGAATTCGCCGGATGGGTTCCGCATAAAGCTCCGGCTCCAGCAGGAAGGAATCGTGTCCCTTGGTGGAAGCGATGGTATGGAACTCCGTGGGAATATGGGCGGCTTCAAGCTGCGCCGCGAAATCCTGCTGTTCCGCCGGGCGGAAACAGCAGTCTGTATCAATGGAAAAGACAAGCGCGGGAATCCCTGCGCGGCGGAAGCCTTCCAGGGCGGTTTGAAAGGTTCCGTCCGGGGTATGGTCGCGGATGTCGAACTCCGCCCACATATCCGCAATGCGGATATAGGAGTTGGCGTCAAAGCGTTCCGCGAACTTGGTCCCCTGATGAAGCATGTAGCTTTGCGTGCTGCGGGTGGGGGTCATCCACGTGAGCAGGCCGTATTGGCCACCCACCTCTTTTCTGGCGCGCTGTTCCAGCCCCTCCTGGTAAACAAATGATTTGTGGCCGATGATGCGGGCGAACGCCAGCCCTTTTTTGGGCGCCGGCCCCCGGTAATAATCTCCGCCCTGGAAATCCGGGTCAAGCTCAATGGCCAGGATTTGTTCAAACAGGGACAGGCGGTGTTCAATGGAAGCCCGGTAACCGGAACCGATGGAGATGAAGCTCCGTACCCGTTCCGGGAACTGGCACGCGAAGCTGAGGGCGATCAGGCCGCCCACGGAGGGACCCATAAGATGAACGCGTTCTATGCCCAGACTGTCCAGCAGAAGGGCCTGGAGGCGCGCCTGGTCTGCGACCTCCACATGCGGGAAGCGGGAGCCGTAGGGCTGGCCGTCCGCAGGGCAGGGGGTAGCGGGGCCTGTGGTGCCGTAGCATCCTCCCAGGTAATTGGCGCAGATAATGCAGAAGCGGTCCGTGTCCAGCGGCTTGCCGGGGCCGATGATGCTGTTCCACCAGCCTTCGTGGTTTTCTGGTTTCCAGAGGGAGCCGGTGTCCGGGACTTCCGGATTGTAGCCGTAGGCGTGCTGACTGCCGGAAAGGGCATGGAACAGCAGGATGGCGTTGTCTTTTTCCGGCGTCAGGCTTCCGTACTGTTCATAGGCGACGCATACCTTGTCCAGTGCAGCTCCATTCCTCAGGGAGAATGAATTGGACAGATGCAGGAATTTGGTTTGGACGGCAGGAGGCAGCATGGTTGTACGGAAAGATGCTTGGTCAGCAAAAAAAGACCGGCACCCGGCGGGCGGCGGTCTTCTTGAAATCTGTGCTGGGCCAGGGAATTACTTGACGCCCTTTTTGGAAAGGCGCGTACCTGCCGTAGCGCCCTGGCGGGCCTTGAACTTGGGATTGCTCTTGCAGATCACATACAGCGTGCCCTTGCGCTTCACGATTTGGCAGTCTGCGTGGCGGCGCTTCATAGAGGCTAAGGAAGAAAGAACTTTCATGGTGTATAACTCCGGTTTGGTGTTCGGTTCGGGAGACGGAATATACCGGTTAGTTAAGAATTGTAAAGTCATTTCTTTGCCAAAAGTAAGATGCGGTCCCCTCGGGGATGCTTTTGTGAGGAATATGCCGTGGGCATGGATGGCTTTGAATTCCGGTCCGGCGGAACAATTTTGAGAAGACATGATTTATCCGAAAAGATAAAGTGCGGGAATGGGGGCAGCCGGGGAATAAAGGGTTTGTGGACTGGAAGGGATTCGTATAACATCTTTTCCGGTTTCCTTATGACTGATTCTTCCTCTTCTGATTCCACCCCGGCTTCCCGGAATGCGTTTGTTCATCATCTGGGAATGAAAGGGTTTCTGCTCATGGAAGGGCTGTTGAAGCTCGTGGGCATGAAAACGCTGTACCGTCTGGGGCGCGCGGCAGGGGCCGTGGCGTGGCATTTGCTTCCCCAGCGCCGGAACATTGTGGAAAGAAACCTGCGCATCGTTTTGAATCCGGCCCTGCGCGGAAGGGAATTGCAGAAATTAAGCAGGGAAAATTTCAAAAGGACTATTGCCAATTTCCTGTGTTCCGCGAAGACGGCCACCCTGACGGATGAGCAGCTGAAACATTGCGTGACGGTCGGAGGGCACGAACAGTTTGCCGCGCCTGTGCTGGAAGGGCGCGGGCAGGTCTGCGCCATAGCCCATTCCGGCAACTGGGAAGCGCTGGCGAGAATACGCGCGTTTTACCCGGAGGTGGAGCGTTACGGATCCATGTACCGCCAGTTTGACAATCCGCTGATGGAGGAATACGTGTACCAGCGGCGCACGGAACGTGGAACTCAGATGTTCTCCAAGGAGGGCGGCATTAAGGCGCCCATGAAAATGCTCAAGGAAGGAGGGGCCCTGGGCGTGCTGAGCGACCAGTTTGTATGGGAGGGGGTGTATGTCCCCTTCTTCGGCAAGGTGACCGGCACGACTCCGCTGCCCGCTCTGCTGAGAAAAAGGACGGGCGCGGACATGGTGGCCATAGCGGTGCGCACGGACGCTCCCGGACACTGGATAGCGGATATGGGGAATGTGGTGGATTTTTCCGGGTCGGACGGCTCTCTGGCGGGAGATACTATTGAAGTGAACAGGGGGCTGGAAACGTTGATCCGGGAATCCGTGCTGGATGTGTTCTGGATGCACCACCGGTGGAAATCCGTTGACCGCTTTGCTCCGCAGGATAAAAAAAACGGCTGCGCTTCTGGAAAATATGGAGCTGAAGCCGTACCGCATTCTGGTAGCCGTTCCCGGGGCGCTGGATGAAGCCCTGGCGACTGTTCCCCTGATTCGTGCCCTGAAAACCGTCCGGTGCGACATGCAGGTGAACGTCATCTGCCCGTCTGCCCAGCTGGGGATATGGAAGACGGTGTCGGAAGTTACCCATGTGCTGCCGCACGATTCCCTGAAGCAGCTTCGGGAAGCTTTGGCGGCAGATGAATTTTACAATGAAGGCCCGCTGGATCTGGGCGTCATGCTGGATGGAGATATGGAAACCCTGAAAGCGCTGGAACCGTATGGCCCCATGATGTTCTCCGGGCTGGACACGCATCCCGGCGCCCGGAAATACAAATTCCGGGTAAAGGCCCCCGTCCTGCGCGCCGCCCCCCCGGTGCACCGGGTGCAGCTGTATCTGCAATTGGGTGGGCTGCATGGGCTGGACGTCGGCAAACCGTCTTTGTTCCCTGTGAAAAAAGCGGCCCCGGCGGAAGGCGCCCCTATTTTAATTGCTCCGTTTTCCCGTCTGGGGAGCGCCAGTGAATGGAGCAGGGAGCAGTGGACGGAGCTGGTTTCCCTTCTGCCGGGCAGGACGGTGCTGGCGGCTCTGGAAGAAGACCGGGAGCGCGCCGCCGCGCTGGCGGAACATTTGAATGTGGAGCTCGCGGTGGGAACGCCGGAGGCTCTGTTCTCCGTGATGGACGGCGCTGCGGCGGCGGTAGCCGTGGATGGCGATTTCCCGTCCCTCTGTTCTTTCCGGGGGCTTCCGGTGGTGACTCTGTTTTCCACCCGGCTTCCGGATGTGTACCGCCCTATGGGCACGTTCAACCGCTCCCTTTACAGCCACCAGTGCTGTTCCCCCTGCTTCCGGGAGACATGTGACCGGGATGTCCCCTGCAACCGTCACATTGCCGTGCGGGAAGTACTGGATGCTTTGCGGGAAATTTCCGGGAAAGAATAATTTGGGAAAGGGGGGGAAGGTTCCTGTATCCGGGGTTTGCTGCGGTTGATGGCGCCAAGGCGCGCAAATCCGGTTAATGCACGCAATCCGGAAAGCCTTCCCGCCGGAAAACGGCGCGTACCTGTTCCGCCAGTTCTGCGGACGGTTCCGGGACGTCCTTCAAGGTATAATCCAGCTTCAATTCATCCCATTTGAATCTCCCCATCTGGTGGAAAGGGAGCACGTCCACGCGTTCCACGTTGCCCAGGAGTGCCGCATGGCGGGAGAGTTCCTCAATTTCTTCCAGATTGTCCGTAACGCCGGGTACCAGCACATACCTCAGCCACACGGGCTTGCGGAGGGAGGCCAGGCGTTCCGCAAACTCCAGCGTAGGGCGCAGTTCCCCGCCTGTCAGGGCGCGGTACCGTTCCGGATTCCATGCCTTGATATCCAGCAGGACCAGGTCCGTATCCGCCAGCATTTTTTCGTCTGCATTCGCGCCCAGATGGCCGGAGGTGTCCAGGCAGGTGTGCAGCCCAAGCTTTCGGCAGCCTTTCAGCACGGCGCCGGTAAAATCCGGCTGGAAGAGGGGGTCCCCGCCGGACAGGGTAACGCCGCCGCCCGCCGCCTGCAAAAAATCCCGGTAACGGGCTATTTCCCTGAGGACATCATCCGCGCTTCTGGTCCGACCCCGCCGCACGTAGGAGGTATCCGGATTGTGGCAGTAGCGGCAGCGCAGGCTGCAGCCGGACAGGAAAAGGACGAAGCGGATGCCGGGGCCGTCCACGGTGCCGCAGGATTCCACGGAATGAACCAAACCGGTGACGGAGTTTTTCCCGTCCGGGTCATGGTTTTGTGGAAAAACCTGCGGCATCCGTTTGTCTTCCGGGTTAGCGGGTGTGGAAGGTGCGGTTGATGACTTCCTGCTGCTGTTCCCTGGTCAGCTTGATGAAATTCACGGCATAGCCGGAAACGCGGATGGTAAGCTGCGGGTATTTTTCCGGGTGGTCCATGGCGTCGAGAAGCGTTTCCCGTTCCAGTACGTTCACATTAATGTGGTGGCCTGTAGCGGCAAAGTAGGCGTCCAGCAGGGAGACGAGCTTGACGCGGCGTTCCCGTTCCTCCTTGCCCAGGGCCTGCGGAACGATGGAGAAGGTGTAGGAGATGCCGTCCAGGGAGTCGTCATAGGACAGCTTGGCTACGGAGAGCATGGAGGCCACGGCTCCGTTCCTGTCCCTGCCGTGCATGGGGTTGGCGCCGGGGGCGAACGGTTCCCCGGCGCGGCGGCCGTCCGGCGTGTTGCCCGTCTTTTTGCCGTACACCACATTGGAGGTGATCGTCAGGATAGACTGGGTGGGCAGGGAATTGCGGTAAGTGTGGAGCTTGCGCAGTTTTTCCATGAAATTGCTGACCAGGCTGCATGCTATGTCGTCCACGCGCGGGTCATTGTTCCCGTAACAGGGGAATTCCCCTTCCGTCTTGAAGTCCACAATCAGCCCTTCTTCATTGCGGATGGCTTTCACGGTGGCGTATTTGATGGCGGACAGGGAGTCCGCCGCCACGGAAAGCCCGGCGATTCCCGTGGCCATCGTGCGCAGGATTTCCGGATCATGCAGCGCCATTTCAATGCGTTCATAGCAGTATTTGTCGTGCATGTAGTGGATGATGTTCAGCGCGTCAATGTAAGTTTTGGCGAGCCAGTCCTGCATCTTGTCGTACAGGGCCATCACTTCATCATAGTGGAGAACTTCCTCCGTATAGCGGGGGGAGGGCGGGGCCACCTGCTTGCCCTTGAGTTCATCCACGCCGCCGTTCAGGGCGTAAAGAAGGCACTTGGCGAGGTTGGCGCGCGCTCCGAAGAACTGCATCTGCTTGCCGATGCGCATGGCGGACACGCAGCACGCGATGCCGTAGTCGTCGCCCCAGTGCGGACGCATCAGGTCGTCGTTCTCGTACTGGACGGAGGACGTTTCAATGGAGACCTTGGCGCAGAAGCTTTTGAAGGCTTCCGGCAGATCCCGGGACCACAGAACGGTCAGGTTCGGTTCCGGAGCCGGCCCCAGGTTGTACAGGGTCTGCAGCATGCGGAAGGAGCTGCGGGTGACGAGGGTGCGCCCGTCCTCTCCCATGCCGCCGATGGATTCCGTCACCCAGGTGGGGTCTCCGGAGAACAGATTATTGTAATCCGGCGTGCGGATGAAACGGACGATGCGCAGCTTCATCACGAACTGGTCGATGATTTCCTGAACTTCCTCTTCCGTGATGAGCCCCTGTTCCAGGTCGCGGGTGAAATAAATGTCGAAGAAAGTGGAAACACGGCCCAGGGACATGGCCGCTCCGTTCTGTTCCTTCACGGCGGCCAGGTAGCCCAGGTACGTCCATTGCACGGCTTCGCGGGCGTTTGCAGCGGGGCGCGTGAGGTCGCAGCCATAGGAGGCGCCCAGCTGGGCGAGTTCTTCCAGGGCGCGTATTTGTTCGCTCATTTCCTCACGCAGACGGATCAGCTCATCCGTAAGGGGGGAATGTTCACGGTTTTTGAGATCTTTGCGGCGTTCGGCAATCAGCCTGTCTGTGCCGTACAGGGCCACCCGTCGGTAGTCCCCGATAATGCGGCCGCGACCGTAGGCGTCCGGAAGGCCGGTGATAATGCCGGCGGAACGGGCCGCCCGGATGTCGGAGGTGTAGGCGTCGAAAACGCCTTCATTGTGCGTCTTGCGTATCTTTTTGAAAATATCCGCGGTTTTCTCACACATCTTGAACCCGTAGGATTCCAGAGCCTGCTGGGCCATGCGCAGGCCGCCAAAGGGCATCAGGGCCCGTTTCAGGGGGGCGTCCGTCTGGAGGCCTACGACCACTTCCAGTTCCTTGTCAATGTAGCCGGGCTTGTGGGATGTGATGGAGGATACTACTTCTTCATCAGCATCCAGTACGCCGCCGTTGTCTATTTCCCGTTTCAGCAGGACTTTCAGTTCATCCCATAAACGAAGCGTGCGCTGGGAAGGGCCGGAAAGAAACTCTTCATTGCCGGAATAGGGTGTATAATGATGCTGGATGAAGTCCCGTACGTCAATGGACTCCGTCCATGCTCCCGGCTTGAATCCCTGCCATTCCTGCGGAAGGGCGGTGGATTCCGTCAAGTCTTTTACTATGCTGATCATAAATGGAATGTAGTGAAGAAGACCGGAGAAAAACGTTCCGCAACCCCTGAAAGTCCGGAAACGGCAAAACTCCGCGCCGCGTAATTATATCGTGAATTCCGGGGGACAACAAGGCTAATTCTTTGTGAACGGAATATGGGAGCGTTGGCTTGGCATGTTTCACCTGTTTGTCCGTTGCGGAACGGGAGATGAGGGGGGAATACGATTGCGGAAAAGTGGCGGAAACAACGTATTTTTCTCCAATCCCGGCGGAGAATTTCAGGGGAGGACGGCGTGTCCGCAAAGCCCGGGCTGCCGGCGGATGGGCTGCATCCCTGTGCCGGGGGGACGACATGCGGGGAGGTCATTGAACGCATTGTTGAAGAAAATGGACCGCAAGTATGGCAAACTGCCCTCTCTCTGATGGAAGTAGAATAAGAAGGGGGGATCGCTCCTGTTCCAGGAGAGGCCGGGAGATGGATGAAATGGAATGCATTTTGGAAAAGGCCGGACGCGGTGTTTGCCTGGGGTCTTATGATGGCGGGATTTGCCGGACGGGCAGTGGTCTTTTTTATTCCGCCGGCGGAAGTGCCGCCTGCGGTCTTGATCGCCCGGCGGGATTTGCTTAAAATGAAAACCGGTTTCACTTTTTTATCATGAAGTTCCTATCTTGCATGCTCACCATATTGCTGGTGGTTTACTGTCTGGTGTTTTCTGCATCTTCCGTTCCGGCCCCCGTGTTGCCCGCTACCCTGAAGCCGGAGCCCCATCAACGGGACCCGTATGATTGGAATGCCCGGCATGAAGCCGTTAAAAAAAGAAACCGGACCGTCAAACCTGAATACGTGATGATAGGGGACAGCATTACCCACCATTGGGGAGGAGAGCCTTCCGGTGACGGAAAAAATACGGGAGCGGGTTCCTGGGAGAAATTATTCGGCCCGCATGCGGCGACGAATATGGGTTTTGGATTTGATTATGTGGATAATGCCTATTACCGTGTGCAAAACGGGGAGCTGGACGGCATTTCTCCGCGGGTCATCATTGTGTTGCTGGGAACCAATAATCTGGGGCACCGCAAGGATACGCCGCAGGCATGTGCGGACAATATCAGGGCTTTTGTCCGCCTGGTGCGCCAGAAATGCCCTTCTTCCAAAATTCTATTGCTGGGCGTTCTCCCGCGGAAGGAGAAAAACCTGGCGGAACCGGTGAAGCAGACGAACAGGCTTCTGGCGGGGCTGCATAACGGAAAGAACATTTTCTTTGCCAATCCGGGAAAGGCGCTTCTTTCCGCAGACGGTGTTTCCCCGAAGAATGAATTCATGAAGGATGTGGTGCATCCCAATGCCAGGGGGTATGAGGTTTTGGAAAAGGAACTGGCCGTGCTTTTGAAAAAGCTTGATGCAAAATACCGGGGAGGGAAGCAGTAGGGAAAGCGTCCTGATGAACGATCTTTTGGAGGAAAGCGGGAATTGCGCTTGAAGAGAAAGCCCCGGTTGAGGAAATATACGGCCTTTATTTAGTTTATGAAAAACCTGTTGTTTGCATTGTTGACCGGTTCCTTTTGTTGCTGTTATGCCCAACAGAAGGCTGCCCCCGTTCCGGAGCCTGAAGTTGTCGCCATTCCGCCGGCTGACGCGGGGCGCGGCCTTATCCGTGTGGACTCCCGTGAAATACGCCATTATTCCGGTACCCGCAAGGAACCGGATTACCTGGTGAGCAGGGATAACGGAAAAACATGGGAAATGAAGGCCGCTCCGGCCGGCTATCCTCCCAACTACGGCGGCATTCCCAAGGAATCCCCGGCCATTGCGCGCAACCCTCTGACCAGGGAAGTCATTCGTGTGCAGCCTATCGGAGGCTTTGTTTTTCTTTCCAGGGGCGGGCTGGACGGCAAGTGGCTTGCCGTCACGAATGACGGCAAACTGGAAGAAGACTGGAAAGACCCGGAAAAGAGGAAAAACCTGAAAAAACTGGGCGGCATCATGCGCACCCCCGTTTTTGTGAACAAGGGCCGCAGGGTGATCGTGCCGTTCCACAACATGGGCAGCGGCACCAAGTTCCATATTTCCGATGACGGGGGGCTGACCTGGCATGTATCCAGGAACGGTGTGACTTCCCCCAGACATGAAGCCAGGCCTCCCCACCAGGGCGTCAGATGGTTCAACAACGCCGTGGAAGCCACGGTTTTGGAAATGAAGGACGGTACGTTGTGGGCGCTTGCCCGCACTTCCCAGGATCAGGCGTGGCAGGCTTTCTCCAGGGATTACGGGGAAACATGGAGCAGCCCGGAACCTTCCCGCTTTTTCGGCACCCTGACCATGAACACGTTGGGTCGCCTGGATGACGGAACCATCGTTTCCCTGTGGACGAATACGATGGCTCTGCCTGAAAACGCCACAGCCGGCAACGGAACGTGGGAGGACGTGTTCACGAACCGTGATTCCCACCACATTGCCATGTCCGGGGACGAGGGCAAAACCTGGTACGGGTTCCGGGAGATTATCCTGGACGAACACCGCAACCATCCCGGCTATGCTACGCTGGATGGTCCGGAAGACCGTGGCAAGCACCAGAGCGAAATGGTGCAGCTGGACAAAAACCGCATCCTTATTTCCCTGGGGCAGCATAAAAACCACCGCCGCCTGGTTATTGTGGACCGCCGCTGGGTAGGGGCCAAAACGCGCGCCACGCAGACGGGGAAAGATTTGGATTCCCAGTGGACTATTCATACTTATATCCCCCAGAAAAAAGGCCATTGCAGTTATAACCACAAGCCTTCCGCAGAGCTGGTTCCGGACCCGTCCGGAGGCGCGAAAAAGGTGCTGCAAATCAAGCGTCTGAATGATCCCGAACTGGTCAATGAAAAATCCAATGTGGATTACCGGAACGGCGGAGCTTCCTGGAACTTTCCGAACGGAACTACAGGGTTGGTCAAATTCCGCTTCCGTGCAGCGGACGGGGAGCAGGCGGATGATTCCGGCCTTCAGGTCTCTCTGACGGACCGGCTGTTCAATGCCTGTGATTCCACTACAAAGGATTATGCCCTGTTCACCTTCCCGATCAGGCTGAGACCTGCGCCCCATCTGTTGCTGGGGATGAAAAAAGTGCCTTTCACGCCCGGCGCGTGGCATGAAATTTCCCTTCTGTGGCAGGGGGCTCAGGCTGTGGTGTCTTTGGACGGAAAGAAGGCCGGAACGTTGAAGATGTCTAATAAATCCCCCAACGGAGCCAGCTATATCCATTTCATCAGCACCGGTTCCCAACCGGATGCCGGCATTCTGCTGGATACGGTGAATGCCCGGGTGAAGTAACGAGCGGCGGGATTCAGCGGTTTTCCTTCTTCGGCAGCGGCGGAGCGCTTAATTCCGGCAGGTATTTCAGCACCATTTGGAGATGTTCGTTTGACCGGCTGCCTGTCCGCTGGAGGGCTGTGCGTCCGTGTTTGTCTTTCAGGGAGGGGTTTGCGTGGTGGTCCAGCAGAAGACGCGCGATACCCAGTTTCAGCCGGTCCAGGGAATCGTCTCCCAGCAGCATGCCCTGGCAGCACGCCATGAGGGGAGTTTCTCCTGCGGCGTTTTGATGGTTGACGTCCGCTCCCTTGCTGATGAAGAGACTGACCAGTTCCCTGATTTGAGGGAGGTAGGACACATCAATGAAAGCCAGCTGGCGGCACAGGTTCAGCAGGGCCGTATCCCCCGCGGTTTCCGGCAGGGTTGTGGACGCGGGCATGGCCGCATTCACGTCCGCTCCGTATTCCAGCAGAATATGTGCTGTTTGCAGTGCGGTGTTCGGAGTGTTCAGATTCAGGGAAAGAAGGGGAGGGGCCATCTCCCCGCGGAAATTGGGATCATACCCGGCTTCGCAGAGCTTGCGGATCAGCCGTGGGTATCCGGCGGCCGCGGCCCAGGTGAGAAGGCTTGTTTTTTGGCCTTTCAATTCAGGCTGGAGGGAAATATCCGCACCGCATTTCAGGAGAAACAGGGCCGTTTCCTCATAAGGCGCTCCTCCAATGCCGGACACGCAGGTGATGACGAGGGGCGGCCAGCCCAGCGGCCCCGGTTTATTCACATCCGCACCGTGTTGAATCAGGAGATGAATGCAGGAGAGCCTGTTATGCACCGGCAGGGGAATGGAATCGTCCATGCCTGGCTGGCAGGCGTAAGTCAGGGGGGTATTTCCCTGTTCGGAGTTCGGGATGGAGGGAAAAGCCTGTTGCGGCAGGATAATTTGAACGTTCGGGTCCGCATGGCGCTGTAAAAGGCGGTTCAGCAACTGCACTTCTCCGAGCCCGGCGGCAAGATGCAGCAGGGTTTCATGAGAGGGAGTGATGCAGCGGCCGTCTGCGCTTTCCGCCGTGTTCCGTATCATCTGAAGCCGTTCCCTGATTTCGTCCTGCATGTATTGGCGCATGGAAACCTCGGAGAACATGTGCCAGTCAATATGGCGTGAATTGAGGGAAAGCCCGCGGTAAATGAAACGTTCCGGATTCCGATGGGCTGTGAAGTTCGCAGCGGTAAGAATTTGTTCTTTTTCCGATTTTGTCCAGATGGGGTTGAAATTCCATTCCACGGAAGAAGAATTATTCCTGTTGAGCCAGAAGATAGCGAAACCTGCGGCAAGAGGGGCAAAAAAGCTCAAAGCTCCAAGAAACCAGAGAGTTTTCTTTCTTAAAGTCATGTGTATCATAAGCAGGGGTACTGCGAAACGCCATGATGCAGGAATCCATAACTACGGGCAATGAAAAAATCGTATGAGTAAAGAATGCCCGGGGCAAATGAGGCGGGAATTCGGGTGGCGGATTGCAAATCCGGAGGAGAATTTTTTCCGCTTTATCTAGGAAAAGAACCCGTGGATAAAGCGAATTACGAAGGAAACGGAAAATATGGTGTCATGACCTGGCTTTCAAAAAAGTTATGGGGTTTATGGCGTGGATCATTTAATTCCAGTTATTTGAATTGTATCCGGATTTGCAATCCGGTATAATATGTTAGATATTGCAGATGTGCGGTTGATTTCAAATTATTTGCATTTGTCGTTGTTGCAATCACGGTAAAATAAAGGAAACGGAGGTTGATGGAAGAAATGGAAAGTTTCCCGTAAGACGAAGGGGAAAACTCTATCTCCGCTGTTGGCCCGCTGCTTTCTCCTTTCATAGTCCGGTCCGTGCTGTCTGAAGCCGCTCTTGCCTTGGAAGAGAGGACAAACGATGATTCTGGCAACGTTATGGATTCCGTCAAACTTATTGCGTCCGATATGGATGGGACGCTGCTTAAGGAAAGGGAGAGCTGGACCCTGCGTTTTTTCCCTTGTTTAAGGAGCTTGAGCTTCGCGGCATTCGTTTTGCGGCGGCAAGTGGACGCCAGTATGACGGGTTGCTACGAACCTTTGCCCCTGTGGCGGACCGGATGCTGTTCATTGCCGAGAATGGCGCCTATGCGGCGGAGGGGAGAGAAGAGTGGCTGCTTCTGGATATGGATCATGAAACGGTAGCCGGTTTGATTGCCGGGATCAGGCGCATTGAAGGGACCTGCATCGTCCTCGCAGGGCGGGATTCCGCATATATTGAGGACAAACAGCCGGAATTCGTCCGGGAGGCCCGCAAATATTACACACGCTGTCAAGAAGTGGGGAATCTGCTGGATGTGCAGGGGGACAGATTTCTGAAAATAGCAGTGTATGATTTTCTGGGCGCCGGGGAAAACAGTTATCCCCGGCTGAAGCATCTGGAACATGGTTTCCAGGTGGCGGTGTCCGGAGAGAAATGGATGGATATCAGCAGGAAAGAGGCCAATAAGGGGGCCGCCCTGGAATTGATTCAGCGGAAACTGGGAGTTTCTCCGGAGGAGACGATGGTGTTCGGGGATCAGATGAATGACGCCCCAATGATGCGGCAGGCGCGCTTCAGCTATGCCGTGGCGAATGCCGTGCCGGAAATCCGTTCCATGGCTGCCCTCGAGGCGCCGTCCAATGAGGAAAACGGAGTGATGCAGATACTTGAAAAGATGTTGGAAGCCTGTTCTCCGCAGGAAAGGGCCGGGGATTGCAGAAGACCCCGTTCCTAATTGCCAGGGAGGAATGAAATCAGGGTTATGCTGATGTTCTTGTCAGATTTTTTTGAGATGCTGGTGATGGCCGTGTTCGCTTGCATAGGCGGTGTTTTTCTGGGAATGGGCTTTCTGCTGCTCAAGTTGGCGGGAATTTTTTTGGGAATATTGGCGGGGTGCATTATTTTGATGGAAGCGGCCGGGAGGTGGATGTTCCATTTGATGGGAGCATAATCCTGTTATTCGCGGCAATGAAGGGGGCGCTTCCCGTTGTCGGCTGGTGCCGCTCCGCGTTTTCACCGGAAAATGCCCGGTTTGCCTTCTGCGCGCAGGGGAAAATCTTCCCTCAGGATTCCGTTGGCGCCTCCATGAAACGGACTTGTTGCCTTTGTACTGTCTGGCAGGGCGGGAGACGGAATTTCCCCGTCTCTCCCGTCAGCATGAAAGCTGTTGCCCTTTTTAGTTTTGCTTTTCCGGAATGTCTGTGGTACATCCGTGCCAGACGTCATGAATCAGGAATTTTTTTCAGTGCTCGTGCAGGTGGCGGCCGCCCTGGGGCTGGCCGGCATGATCTTGTTGCTCAGTATCTTGATGGGCAAACGTTCTTCCGTGCGCAAACCTGCGGACATCCCCTATGAATGCGGGATGATTCCCATGGGGGAAGGTGCCCCCATGTTCTCCGTAAAATTCTATATGGTGGCCATGCTCTTTGTCATTTTTGACTTGGAAGTAGTATTCCTCTATCCCTGGGCCGTCAATTTCCGGGACTATATTATGATGAATCCGGAATCGTTCACGGCCATGTGCATTTTTATCGGCATTTTGCTGGTGGCCTACCTGTATGCGCTGGGCAAGGGTGCTCTGAACTGGCACCACGATCCCCGTTGACCGTTTTTGTTCCTTCTCCCTGACGCCGTGTTCCATGAGGAATACGGCGTTTTTTTATGTGAAAGAAAAATTGCTTTGGAAAAATGGCGGGGGTGAAATATCCGTAAATCCTGTCCTTTTCCCGGATGACTTTTTTGCATGTAACATCTTATTGTATAAAAGATGATTTCTCTTGCCAGGAAAAGGGAGTAGGGGTAGCGTTTGCGCAGTCAGGAAATGCAGCATGAATGTGCCTCTTCCCAAAACCACGCAAGGTGTTTACCGCCTGTCGGTCAGCGCCTTTTATTTTCTTCAGGGTTTGGTATTCGCCAGTTGGGCCTCCCGCATCCCGGATATTAAAAGCGCATTGGGGATGAACGATGCCGACCTGGGCTCCGTGCTCTTTGCCGTTCCGGTGGGGCAGATGTCCGCCATGGTGCTGTCCGGTTACCTGGTTGGCCGCTGCGGCAGCCGGAAAATACTGATGGCGGCATCCGTCTTTTATCCTGCCGTGCTTGTATGCCTGGGGATGGCGGGGTCTTTCTGGGAACTGGCGGCCGGGTTGTTTTTCTTTGGGGTAGCCGCCAATCTGACGAATATATCCGTCAATACGCAGGGAGTGGGAGTGGAACGGCTGTACCAGTGCAGCATCATGGCCCGGTTTCACGGGTTATGGAGCCTGGCGGGTTTTTTCGGCGCTTTGCTGGGAGCTGCCATGGTGGACTGGCATATCTCTGCGGAGACGCACTTCATCGCCATTTTTCTGATATGCATGATTATTCTGGCCGTTTTTTCCCCCTCTCTTCTGCCGAGGGATGCCCGGCGTTCCTCCTCCCAGGGCGGCGGCATGTTCCGGAGCATGGATGCCTATGTACTGCTCATCGGGCTGATCGCCTTCGGAAGCATGGTGAGCGAAGGAACCATGTTTGACTGGAGCGGCGTGTACTTTGAAAGCGTGGTAAACCCCGGCCCGGGGCTGGTGCAGATGGGCTACGTGGCATTCATGAGCACCATGGCCCTGGGGCGTTTTACGGCAGACCGCCTGGTGATGCGCTTCGGGCCTGTGCGGGTTCTGCGCGCCAGCGGCATCCTCATTTCCTCCGGGTTGCTGGTCTCCGTCCTGTTCCCGATGTTGTGGTCAGCCACGCTGGGCTTCCTGCTGGTGGGGTTTGGCACCTCTTCCATTGTCCCGCTCTGCTACAGCATGGCCGGGAAATCCCGGAAAATGATTCCCAGCATGGCGCTGGCTTCCGTCTCTACCATCGGCTTTCTGGGATTCCTGCTGGGGCCTCCGGTCATTGGGCATATCGCCCATGCTTCTTCCCTCCGGTGGTCCTTCTCCCTGATTGCCCTGGTTGGACTGGGGACGGCTTTCATTGCCCCTTATCTCAAGAAATATAGGTAATCACTGTTAATGATATGCCTCTATTATGAACATGGTGCGCCTGGCAGGACTCGAACCTGTACGCCTTTCGGCACCAGATCCTAAGTCTGGCGCGTCTACCAATTTCGCCACAGGCGCGACGAACGGACGGACGCACTCTGCCATACCGGACTCTGACGTTCAAGATTAAACAGGAGTTTTTGCCTTTGACGCGCTTGCTGTAAGCGCCTGTGGTGAGAACCCATGGGAAAGTCGGCTGCCCTGTTGGGCGTCTTCTTTCTGGCGGCCGGAGAAAGGCAGGCTTTGTCTTAGGCTGGTGTTGCCCGCCTGTCATGGTTCCGGAGCGCATATTTCCCTTATGAGAAGTGCGAGGCTAATGCCAAAAAACGGCGCGTGAAATTAAGAAGAAGGTTGTTGGGCCGGCTAAAAACAGTCCTGAACCGGAGGATGGAATATCCCGCATGTTTTCGCGGGCAGGCTCACCCCATGATTTGCTCCGGAAAGGGGAATAGTTTCACGAACAGGAAGTCCAGCATCCCCAGGCACAGGGCGATGCAGACGGCTTTTTTAGGGGGTAGCAGAGGCGTTGTTTTCAGCCAGGCGACGATGCCGGCGTGAACCGCCAGGGAGATGCCCACAGACCACCAGAAGAACGGAATGCCCGTCATGGCGAAGAGGGCCGCCAGCGGGTAGGTGAACGCCAGAAAGAGTTTCATGACAGCTTCCCATTCATGCCCGCGCACCATCATCAGCTGCTTGGACAGAAGGGAGACATACAGGCAGGAAGGGACCACGACGCACAGGATGAGGGAAACAAGCCCTTTTTTTGCATACCGTTCTTCCTGTGTGGGAATGTACATGCCGCATATACTGGGTCAGGAGGGGGAAATTGTCAAACATTGTCCTAGCCCGGCGGCACGGGGTCTTTATACTGACGGCATCGCGTATGTCGTCTTTTGAGTTGAATTCCTCCTTCAAGCCTTCCGGGGATCAGGAGCAGGCCATCGGCAAGCTGCTCAAATCTCTGGAGGCGGGAAACAAGCACCAGGGGCTCCTGGGAGTGACCGGAAGCGGCAAAACATTCACCATGGCGAATTTGATTGCCCGGATGAACAGGCCCACGCTGGTGATTTCCCATAACAAGACGCTTGCCGCGCAGCTTCATTCGGAGCTGAAGAGCTTCTTTCCGAATAACGCGGTGGACTACTACGTTTCCTATTTCGATTATTACCAGCCGGAGGCGTATATCGCCAGCTCCGACACCTATATTGAGAAGGATTCCGCCATTAATGACGAGTTGGACCGCCTGAGCCTGAATGCCATGAATTCCCTGATGACGCGGCGGGACGTGATTGTGGTGGCGTCCGTTTCCTGCATTTACGGCCTGTCCACTCCGGAGGATTACAGGAACCTGACGCTGCGCATGCGCGAGGGGGACGTCATGGACCGGGACGTATTTCTGAAGCATCTGGTGGAACGCCTGTTCGAGCGGCAGGATTTTGATTTTACCCGCGGCACGTTCCGCGTGCGCGGGGAGGTGGTGGAGGTGTTTCCCGCCTATTCGGAAGGTGAGGCAATCCGCGTGGAGTTTTTCGGCGACGAAGTGGAGCGGGTTTCTTTGATCGACTCCGCCACCGGGCGCGTGAGGGAGCGGCTGGGGAGCTACACGTTTTTTCCGGCCAAACAGTATGTGGCCGCTCCGGAGAAGCGGGCGGCGGCGTTGAAGGCTATCCGGGAGGAGCTGGAGGACCGCATAGGCTGGTTTGAGAAGCATGGGCGCCTTCTGGAAGCGCAGCGGCTGAAATTGCGCACGGATTATGATTTGGAGCTGATAGAAGAGCTGGGTTTCTGCAAGGGGATTGAGAATTATTCCCGCCATTTGTCCGGCCGCCTGCCCGGAAGCGCGCCGTCCACCCTGCTGGATTTCTTTCCCAAGGATTCATTGACCCTGATTGATGAAAGTCATGTGGCGGTGCCGCAGCTGGGCGGCATGTACGAGGGGGACCGGAGCCGAAAAAATATTCTGGTGGAGCATGGTTTCCGTCTGCCCAGCGCCCTGGATAACAGGCCCTTGAAATTCCATGAGTTTATGGAAAGGCAGAACCAGATAGTGTATGCTTCCGCTACTCCGGGGCCGTTTGAACTGGTGAATTGCCGTGCGGATAATAAGACGTATATTCCCGTGCGCCGTGCCGCCAGATCCGGAGAGAAGGCTCCGGAAGGGTTCAAAGGAATCCTGTTTACCTCCCCCAAAGACATTCGCGTCACTCCCAGCCCATCCACGGAACCGGTGGAAAAATTTGACCCTACCAGGCGTTCCACTCCTCTGATTGTAGAGCAGATTATCCGGCCTACCGGGCTGCTGGAGCCGAAGATTACCATCCGCCCGTTGAAAGGGCAGATTGACGAGACGATTGCCATGTGCAATGAACGCGTCGCCAAAAATGAACGCGTGCTGGTTACGACGCTGACCAAGAAGACGGCGGAAGATTTGACGGAGTACCTGAGAGGGGTAGGGTTGAAGGTGTCCTATATTCACGCGGATGTGGATGCGATTGAGCGCGTGGAAATTTTGCGTGCTTTGAGAGCCAGGAAGATAGATGTTCTGGTAGGTATTAACCTGCTCAGGGAAGGGCTGGATTTGCCGGAAGTTTCCCTGGTGTGCATTCTGGATGCGGACAAGGAGGGGTTTTTGCGCAATGAGACGTCCCTGGTGCAGACGGCGGGCCGCGCCGCGCGGCATTTGAATGGAGAGTGCGTCCTGTTTGCGGATGTGATGACGGATTCCATCAAACGGCTGGTTGAGCTGACGGATTACCGCCGGGGCATTCAGGAGAGATACAACCGGGAACACGGCATTGTTCCCCAGACGGTGAGCCGTTCCGAACAGGGGCAGTTGAAGTTGTATGCCGAGGATGATGATGAGTCCTTCCGCGTAGCGGAGGATGAAGCCGGGTATGGGCTGGAAGAACGCATCGCCAGGCTGGAGGCGGAAATGAAGGAGGCTGCTTCCCATTTGGAATTTGAACGCGCCGCCTTGATTCGGGATGAAATCAGAAGAATGCGCGGAGACGGCAAAAAAGCATGAAGGAGGAGTGTTTGTCTGAATTCAATTTCCGGCAATACGACTGTTCCATGCTTCTTTCCTGCTCTTCGCATCCCTGTTTTTTGGGGACGATGTGATGTTCGAGTGATCGCTTAATTGCTGAAAGAGATGTGAGGGTGTGACGCTAACGCAGATTAGAAATCCGTTGTTATCCGCAACGCCTGTTCATATGCTAAAATCGTTTATAATGAGAAAAATACCTCTGATCCAGGAATAAGCAGCAACATTTTCATGCACGCTTGAATATGCGTAAATGGCCCTTTTAGAACATTTTACCTTGACAACGGATTTCTAATCCGTTAGCAAATAGACGGCAGTTTTGCCCCCCCTGTTTGCCATGTTCTCTGTTTCGTTTGCCCTGATCATCATCTGCTCTCTGTTTGTTTTATGGAAAATGCCCGTAAAAGAACACGCCGTCCCTTGGCGATGGATTGTTCTTTTTGCCGCTCCTGGCGCCCTGGTTCTTTTCCCTTTATCTTATGTGTTCAGCGTGGAAGGATTCTGCTTTAACGACGCGAGGGCAATTTTAAGGAATGCGGGTGTATTCTGTCTTATGTTTGCGGCGCTGTGTCTGTCTCTTCAAGCTTTGAACAGCATTTTGTGGTATGGCGCAGAGCATCAGTCAAACTGGAATCAACGACAGAAGTGGGGCGTTGCGGGGCTGATTGCGCTCGCACTGGCGCTCGTCTGGATACGCACAGGGACAGCAACTTGCTGGGACTTTGAACATTGTCAATATCCGCAGATCCTCAGCGGACATTATGGCGTCACCCACACGTTGACCCACACATTGTTTTGCGAGGGAATTTTAGGAATCTGGCATCATATTCATGCAATCGTTCTAGTCCAGTTATTGCTCTTTCTGTTTGTTCTGTTGATGATGCTTTCCTGGGGGATCCGTGAAAAAATTCCCGCATGCATTGTGCTTGCGGCGATTCTGTTCAGCATTTACCAATTCAATCTGGTGACGACCGTCATTAAGGATACGCCCTATGCCATTTCCGTGATGACTTTGACTCTTGGCCTTTGCATGGAGATGCTGGAGACGGGAAAATCGTCCCTGTGGATGATTGCTCTGGGTCTGGCGGGAATGGGGTGTTTTCGCTACGACGGAAGCGTTCCGTTTTTCCTTACCATTGCTGTGCTTGCGTGCTGCATGCTGCGTCAGAAAGAGGTGCGTTGTCGCCTGTGGATTCCTTTATCGGCTGCTCTGGCATGCTGGCTGTTCGCCTCTGCCGTACTTCCTGAAGCGTTGCATGCGGATCAGCAGAGAACAGGCACGAGGTATGCCAAAATGGCGCATGTCATTTGCGATGTCGTTGCGGAAGGGGGGCATGTGAGCGAGCAGGATATGGAACTTATTGAACGGGAAATCATGCCCAGGGAAATGATTCTGGAACGTTATCATCATTTTCATGATTCCTTGCACCCTGTTGTGTCGACTGCGCGCGGCGAGAAATATCTTTGGAGCGGTCTGTTCCCTTCCTTGGAAATTGGGGCCAGATATTCGTTCAATACAACCCTGACGGATAAAGGGGAAATGATCACCCGCTTGTTTTTCTCCGTCGCTGTCGATAACCCTCTGAAAGCGGCAAAGATCCTCCTTTTGAACAGCCAGATGGTATGGAACATGTCTCCCAATGCCTGCGTGAGACGGTCTCCCCAGCTGTGTCTGTATTATGGCTGTTTCATCACTTTGCTTCTTGTCTGCATGTTCCGGCGCTGGAAATATCTGATCCCTTTCGTCCCTTTTTATGGGACCGTTTTTGTGATTGGAGCGGTTGCCACTACTTACGAGATCCGCTACCTGTTGCCTGTCATCATGACGCTCCCCATTTTGTTTCTTTATGCAATCGCCTGCATCAGAAGGCGACGGACAATATGCGACGCAGATACCGTCTGACGTAGTCTGACGGAAAAAATCATAAAAATACTTGCGTATTTGGAAAAAGCCTGTAATCTCCTTCCACCATGACCCGCAAAGGTGGTATCAATAAAACCCGCAAGGCAGTCGCCAAGCGTTTCAAGGTTACCGGCACGGGCAAGGTACTGCGCCGTAAACAAGGCAAGCGCCACATCCTCCAGAAGAAGTCCAGCAAGCGCAAGCGCCAGCTTGGCAAGGTGGCTCTGGTGGACGAGACGCAAGTCTGGGCAGTCAAGCAGAACCTGCCTTTCGCCTAAACCGCGGAAACGCTCGACTAATGCCGAGCTTTCCCCCCGCTGAACGGGGGGCCTTCATGCAGCCTTCTTCCGATGAGAAGATAAGAACAGGCGAGACTGCAGGGAGGTGAGGAAGAACAGTCTGTTCAAGATAGAAATAGAAATAAGCTATGCCACGTGCCACTAATGGACCGGCCTCTCGCAAGCGCCGTAAGCGCATTCTCTTGCGCGCCAAGGGTTTCCGCGGTTTTCGCAGCAAACTCTTCCGCTACGCCAAGGATGCTGTTTACAAGGCTTGGCAGTATGAATACCGTGACCGCAAGCGTCGGAAGGGACAATTCCGCCGTCTTTGGATTGCCCGTATTTCCGCTGCCGTCCGCGACCGCGGTCTGACCTATTCCCGCTTTATGGAAGGCCTGAAAGCCGCCAATATCGATTTGGACCGCAAGGTTCTGGCCGATTTGGCCGTCTCTGACGAAAAGGCTTTTGACGCCATCTTTGCTCAAGCGAAGAAAGCCATTGAAGCCAAGGATGGCGCCGCTCTCCGCGCCTGAATGTGCGGGAGCATCCATCTGTTCAGTAAACGTTAACCGACAGCCTCCGGAAATAATTTTCCGGAGGCTGTTTTCATGTCCGGACATAACGGTGCCGGTCGCCGGCATCTTTTGAAATCCGTTCGGAACATCAGCATTCACTTTGTCATTAGGACATCTTTGAAGCTTGTTCACAGGAGCGTTCTGTGGTAGCCTGAACAGCAAAAACTACCATGGACAGCATTCTTTCCGTTCTTACCACCATCGCCATTATTTTCGGTGTGGTGATGTTGTTTAACTTCATGATTTTTATTCATGAGCTTGGTCATTTTTTCGCTGCCCGCTGGCGCGGTCTGTATGTGGACAGGTTTCAAATCTGGTTTGGCCGTCCCATCTGGAAAAAAACGGTGAACGGCGTACAGTGGGGGCTGGGCTGGATTCCGGCCGGCGGCTTTGTTTCCCTGCCACAGATGGCTCCTATGGAAGCCATTGAAGGGCATGCGGAGCTTCCCAGGGATTTGAAGCCGGTCACTCCCCTGGACAAGATTATCGTTGCCGCCGCCGGGCCTGCCGCTTCTTTTCTGCTGGCTGTGTTGTTTGCCGTGGCCGTCTGGATGGTGGGCAAGCCGGATGTGGAGATGGGCGTGACTACGGTCGGTTTCGTTGCGCCGGACAGTCCTGCGGCGCAGGCCGGCATTCTGCCCGGGGACAAGATTGTGAAGGTGGACGGCCATCCTGTGGACAAGTGGGCTGGCAATATGGAAGGCGTGCGGGAATTGATCATGCTGGGCGAGCATGACCGTGTGGTTTTTACGGTGCAGAGGCCCGGACATGAAGGAGAGATGGAAATTTCCTGCGGATTCCGGATTCCGGAAACGTCCTGGTGGCAGCGCTCCGGCATGCGCCAGGTGGGATTGATGCAGGCCATGCCCTGCGTGATTGGGGAAGTGCTTCCCAATTCTCCTGCCGCTCTGGCCGGATTGAACCCGGGCGATAAGATTACGGCCGCCAACGGAGAACGCCTCTGGAACCCTGCCGCGCTGGACGCTCTGCTGAAGAAGAATGAACCGCTCCTGCTGGATGTGACGGACAGGGATGGGGGGGCAAGGCAGGTGAATATCCAGGGGAAGCTACCTGAGAATTGGCACAATAGTGCGGACGGCTCCCTGCTCAGGGGAGCGCAGCCTATTCTGGGCGTGAGCTGGGACCTGAGCTCCGTGGGACGTGACGTCACCGTCCATCCTTCTCCGTGGGCGCAGATCAGGCAAAGTTTGAAATGGATGGGGGATACCCTGGCGAAGGTGGTGGCCCCCGGCAGCAGCGTGGGCGTGGAGCACCTTTCCGGGCCAGTGGGAATTGCCAATCAGTTTTACAAGATGTTCTCCCTGGATGAAGGGTGGAAGCTGGCCCTGTGGTTTTCCGTGGTGTTGAACGTGAACCTGGCGATTCTGAATATTCTGCCTCTTCCGGTGGTGGATGGCGGCCATGTGGTCATGAATGCCGTTGAATTGATTTTCCGGCGCCCCCTGAATGCAAAAGTCCTGGAATTCGTCCAGTTCGGCTTTGTGTTCCTGCTGATGGGGTTCTTCCTGTTCGTGACATTCAAAGACGTGGGAGATTTCTTTGGCAAGAAGCCGGACAAGCTGCCCACCCCGGTATTCAAGGCCGTTGCGGATTAGTTGCGGACGGCGTTTTTATTCCGGCTTGTTCCATGAAGCAGTCACTGGCGGCGCGTTTCCTGTTCCGGGTGGTGGTGCTGGCGTTTCTTGTGTATGCCATGCTGCTTACCTGGTGGACTCCTTTCACCGGGGACAGCTTGATGCATTCCGTGTTCGGGGCGGACCACCGCCTTGCCTTTCAGCCCGTGCTGGAGCGGTGCTGGTGGTCATACATGCACTGGAATCCCCGGCTGGGGGAATTCCTCGCTATTTTTACGGCTACGGCGGGAAAATGGCTTTTTCTGGCCGTCAATCCCTTCGTGCTTTTTTCCCTGGCGTTGATGATGTTTTTCCTGGCGCAGGGAAGAAGGGTAAATTCCGGAAACTGGCGGGATGTGCTGCTGTTTGCCGCAGGGGCGCTTCTTTTGCTTACGTCTTCATCCAGGCCGGGCATCACGATGTTCTGGCTGTCCGGAGGGACCAATTACGCATGGTCGGCCGCCATCTGGCTGGGTTTCCTGTGCCTGTACCGCTCCTTATGGGCAGGAACTTCCCGGATTAGGGACACTCCTTTTTCCTGGTTCTGGATAGGCGTCACGGCATTTGCCGCCGGCATGACGAATGAGAACCAGATTCCCGCTTCCCTGGGCATGCTGTTCGTGTACTGGTTTTATGCTCGCAGCCGGGGAATGATTCTTCCCCGCTGGTTCTTCATTGGCTGGGGATTCCATGCGTTGGGAGGGGCCTTTCTTCTGCTGGCCCCGGGCAATGCTGCCCGACTTCATTCGGAAACGGCGGGCGGCGCTGCCGTCCTTCATTCCTGGGGAGAGCGTTTCGGCGCTATTCCGGAACTGGTAAACGCCTTTTATGAATTCATGCTGATTCCTAAAATGTTGCTGGCCGTTGCCGCCGCCGCTCTGATCCTGCTGACTGTGAAAGCGGGGATGAAAATCTGGCGGGGGGAGGCCGGGCGGCGCATGTGCGCCTCCCTGCTGTTTATTCTGGTGGCTCATGCCATGGCAATCAGCTTTTTTGTACGTGTGATTCCGGCATGGCACGCCATGTTTTCCGCTACGGTGTTGATGATGACGGGCATTCTGGGGTTGTACGGAGTATGGATGGAGGCTGTGCAAAGGCGCTGGATTCCATTCTGCGTACTGCTGGCGGCGGCTGGCGCGGCCCTGTGGATATGCTCCGGATATCTGGATGCTTTTCCCCGTATCCACCGCCAGTGCGAGGAACGGAACATGTTCATCCGCCGTGAATTGGAACAAGGCAAGAAAAACATTACGGTTCCTCCTTATGATTCCGTGCCGTTGGCTCCTTATGTTTCCGTGATGTGGCGCATGAGCAGCGGGGATCCGGATGAATTTATCAATCGTTCCATGGCCCGGTATTTGGGGATTGAAAGCATCCGGGTGGCTGTTCCAGAACCTTGACGGCTTATTTTTTTGCCGTTTTACTGATCCATTTCCGGGCGGCCTTTTTTATTTAGATACCGGCTAATGTCCGCGGATCAACAATCCGGTGAGTGCCGGGTTGTTTCAATAAAAATCCATTTTATTCTCATTAAACATGTTATATATTTCTATCATCTTGATGGAAGATGACTGATGCCATAAAAAATAAATGTAGTATATGATTAAGTTTTCATGATTTCCATTGACACCGGATTGTTGAACCGGTTTACTCTCTTTTGTCATGAAGAAATCCTTATTTTCTTTAGCTTTGATCGCGAGTTCCCTGCTTGCAGTACAGGCGGCGACGGTACAGATTGATTTCGGACGCAGTGACGCCACGACGGAAGGCGCGCTCAATATGAATTATGATAACGCCACCGCCTCTTTGGGCAGCATGCCGGGAAGCGTTTCTTTGGCGTGGAGCACGGCCGGAGGATATGTATCGGAAAACGGTTATACCACCACCAAGACGGCTGAGGAAGAAGCCGATTGGAAAAATCCTTTCAACGGCAGCATGCCTTTCAGTCTGGGGGACTCCTTTCGTGACGGTCTTTTAACGCAAACGGCCGATGGTTCCGGTTATTTCACCGTAACGTTCAGTGGTCTTGCCGCCGGGGAATATGCCTTGTCCATCTTTGGAGGTTTCACAGGCAAGGACGTGTTTGCCGGTCAGACCTGGACGATTGGAAACGCCGATGCTTCCAATGCCGTGTGGACAAGCTTCGGTACAGACGCCAGCGGGAACTGGGCTGAAATTTCTTCCGTGACGGGAGATAATTCCGGCGTTCTGACTCCGGGAAATGCTGGAACTTCCAGCGCTACCGCCAATAAAGGGCTTTATTCCTCGGTGGAGAACATTGTCGTGGGGGAAGATGGAACGCTTACCCTTACGATTCAGGGGAATGGTTCCAGCTCTTACGGCCGGACGGCCCTCAATTATCTTGCCCTGACGCAGGTTCCGGAACCCGCTACGGCAGCATTGAGCCTGCTGGGCGCTGCTGCTCTGTTCCTGCGCCGCCGCAGGGCCTGACCCGGAAAGCAACAAAGCCTTGTTATCAACGCCGCTCCGTAATTCACACGGAGCGGTTTTTTATTTGGCGTTTTTCCTCTTCCTGTCTGTGCGGCAGGGCATTTCTATTCCAGCCTGTTTTCCGGGTGCCCCTTTTTCCCATACCGGAGATGAGCCGGAATTGGAATGAAGCGCGGGAAAATACAGGGAAACGGATTTGCCCGGAAAGAAAGGCTTATTGGATGGGAACGGTTTCCTTTAAGCAGGTGGAAACAATGATGCGCGTTATGCGTTCCAGCGGTATTCCGGTGATTCTGGACACAATGCGGGCATAAGCATTCAATTGGTTTGAGTGGCGCTCGCGCAGTTGTTCCGGGGATTCGGCATGATCCGTCTTGAAGTCCACGATGACGGCGGCTCCGTCATCAAGAATCAGCCTGTCAATGATGCCGGAAATCCAGTTGTTCCCGTCAATGGCTTCAATACGCTGTTCCTTCATGATGCGCGCTGTTTCCGGAGGCGTGAAAAGTTCCCGGATGGATGGGATGTCCATGCACTCCGTTACGATGCGTTCCGCCTCCGTAGCAGGGTGGAGAGCCCACTCCGGCTTGTTTTCACCATCCCAGCGGGTAATCCGTTCAAACACGGCGTGGACGGCGGAACCTAGCGCGGCGGCCTTCCCTGCGCCCGCGTGTTTTTCTCCCTGGAGCGGGGAGGCTTCCTCCGACAGGCCGGAAGGGGATATCCGTTCTCTGGCCAACGGTTTTTGCGCCGGCCATTTCAGCGCGCTTTCCTCCGCGCGTTTTTGTATGATTTCCGGGAATTCCGCGTACCACCCTTCAAGACCGCGGGAGTACAGGCATGACGCTCCGGATTCCGGAAGTATGTCTTCCGTTCCCCGGTTGAGGGACCGGATAGAGGAACGGACCACTTTCCACATGGAATCTGCCGTCTCTTCTCCCTTGTCTTCCCGGTACGGGAGGATAACGTAAGTAGCCCGCTTGGCCCGGGTAAGCGCCACATACAGCTTGCAGAATCCGTCAAATTGCTGCCGCGCGCGCCATTCCCCGTAAAGTTCCCGGAATTGCGGAATTTCTTGATAGATTTCTTTGGGCGGTTTGATGACGATTCCTTCTATTCCACCATCCCTGTTTTTTTTGACGAAGTGAGTCAAATGCGTGGCGTTTGCGAAAGGAGTATCCCTGCCGATCTGGGGCAGGATGACGATGTCAAATCCCAGCCCTTTGGATTTGTGGATGGTCATGATGCGGACAGTTCCCGCGGCGGGATCTTCCCGCCGGGTCAGGTCCTCCATGCGCCTGATCCATTCATCCAGGGAAACGCCCTGTTCGTCCACCTGTTCCGCCTCATTCTGCCAGACGGCCAGTCGGTCGCGGTGGAAGTCCGTCAGTTCCGTCCCTCTCTGGAGCAGGCGCCGTTCCAGTTCCTCCATGACGGCGGCGTAGCCCTCCCGTTCCAGCAGGAGGCGCCATTCTTTCCACCCCATGCTTTCCGGGCATCCCGGCGTGATGAGGGGGCGGAGCGGGGAATGAGTAAGCAGACCGACGACAAAGGGATCTCCCGGAATCAGCAGCCAGCGGAAGAAGTACAGCAGGTTTTTCCCCAGCGGAGAGTCCACGCCTACCGGAACGTCGTCACACACTTCTGCGGGGATGCCGTGATCCGTCAGCCATCCCTTGATGACAAGAGCCTGGTTCTTCGTACTGACCAGTATCGCTGTTTCCAGGCCGCGGCGCAGGGCCCCTGTACGCTCCAGAATATCAGCCGCCGCCTGGCATACCAGGTCATTGGCGGAGACGTTTTCCTCCTTGGGCGCCTGCCAGATTTGGGAGGCGCCGGGGCGGCCTTCCAGATGGGGGGCACACCGGTGCTCCGGATATTCCCCCCATTGTTCCAGGGCGGCGGGTTCGCACCCGGGCGCTGTCCGGGCATAGTCGCAAATATCGTTGACCAGATCCAGCACAGGCTGGACGGAGCGGTAGGAAGTGGACATGCCGCGTTGTTCCAGTTGAAGCTGTGAAGAAACGGAGCGGAACAGCTCCGGGTCTCCGCCGCGCCACTGGTACACGCTCTGCTTGATATCCCCCACCACGAAAATGCTGCCTTCATTTCCGGCCTTGGATTCCGCCAGGTCATCCAGGAAAGGCTTGATGACGCGCCATTGGGGCTGGGACGTATCCTGAAATTCATCCAGCATCCAATGGTCGTAACGGCAGTACATGCGGTATTGCAGGTCCCGTTTGAGTTCCGGCGTAATGGTGCCCCCTCCCAGCATGCGCGTAACGTCGTGGAACAGGAACCTCCCCCTGTTGCGGACCAGGGAGGAGTATTTGTCCTCAAACAGGAGCATCAGTCCGTGCGTGGCGCGGGTGCGGCGCAGTACCTGCAGCGTCTCCATGCGTAGCCAGCTCTGGATGAGTTTTTCCAATAGCGGAGACCAGTATTCAGCAAATTTGGCACGAGCCTTTTCCGGGGAGATGTCCGTCTTGGAACCGCTCTTTCCTCGGAACCAGACTTTACCCAGAAACGTGTAGGTGTTGAAACTTTTCAGATAACTGATGAAGTCTTCCCGCGTATTCGCTTCTCTTTTTTTCTCCGGTATGGGGGTGGCTTTGGCCTGTTCCAACAGGTCGTGCAGGACGGAGTCAAATTGTTCCAGGGGGACGGGAGGCGCCAGCTCCTCCTGCGTGAAGCCCAGCGTGACGGGGTTTCCCCACATCCCGGCATCCGGCACATCCAGAAAAAGTTCGTGATAGGTGTCCAGGCGGCGCATCATGGAATTCTCCGCGTCCGCGGCTTCCGCGTCAGAATCCGCCCCGGAAAGGAAAGCGTCCTCAAAGTCCTTCCTTCGCTCCCTGTTTACGGAGCATTCCCGGTACAGGGAGAGCAGGGCTTCACGGCGCGCCAGTTTCTCCGCCGTGGGGTCAATCATGCTGAAGCCGCTGACTCCCAGTTCAAAGGCGCTGGCGGAGGCAATCTGGGCAAACAGGCTGTCAATGGTGCAGAGGTTGAGCCGCGCCAAATTCTGCACCAGAATGTGCAGTAAATGGAGGAAGCGTTCCCGATGCAGGTTTTCCTCCTTCCATGCCTCCGGAGCGCCGGGCCAGAGGCCGGGCTCCCCATCCGTTCCCTTGATGACCGCCCAGAGCCGTTCTTTCAGCCGCGCCGCGCCTGCTTCGTCCGCGGCCCCCGCGGCCAGGTCTGTCAGAATGCGGTCCTTGAACTCTCCCGCCGCTTTGCGGGTGAATGTAATGGCGATGAGGCGTTCGGGGTGGTTGCCGCCGTTCAGCGCCAGCAATCCCAGGAAACGCAGGGAGAGCTGGTAGGTTTTTCCCGTTCCGGCGGAAGCGGAGATCAACATGTTGGTCAGGAGCGGCATCTTAGAAAGGCAGGTGGGGGGTGAGGCGGAGGCCCAGCAGATCCTGCAGGCTTTCCCTCCGGGAAGTCATCAGGTCCTTGAATACGTCATAAGAGGGCGGTGTCCAGCCCAGTTCCTCCGCGGTGATGAGCCCGCGGCCTTCGTGAAGAAGCTTCATCAGCTCCACCGTCCAGGAACGGGCGCTGTCCAGCGCGCATTCCTCATACCCGGGCATGGTGTCGTGGAGGGAGTCCCAGGCGGAGATTCCGATGTCCATGGGATTGGCGGGAAGGGCGTAATAAGCCGCAGAGGGATGGCCCCCGTAGGTTTCCGAGGCCCACAGCACATAAACGGGCAGCTGCAGGTCTTTCCAGCGCGCGTGCGCCAGCTTCCCGTTTTTCTGGCGTTTGGTGTAGGGATGCAGGGCCGGGGAAAGAAGGGACAGGGCGTCCGGCCGTCCGAGCGGTTCCAGATGTTTTTTCTCACAGGAGGAGGCCGCTCCCGTTTTGTAGTCAATGACCCGTATGCGACCGTCCGCGTGGCGGTCAATGCGGTCAATGCGGAATTTCATGGGGAATCCGTCCAGTGCCCAGTTCTCTACCTGGCGCTCAAAGGCAATGCAGGACCATCCTTCCTGAAGGGCCTGCAAGTGCTGAACGGCGTAAACGGAAAGCCTCTGTTCCATGGAGCGTTTTTGTAGCAGCAGGGGCATGAGGGGGGAGGGGCCGTATTGTTTCCGGAAGGTGTGTTCCAGTATTTCCGTGATGGCGTCCTGAAGGGAGGCTGCGTTCATGCCGTCTTTCAGGACGGCGTGCTCCCGGCAGAAGCATTCCAGCACGTCGTGCAGCATGGTGCCCAGTTCGTTGACGGCCATGTCCTCTTTGTCCGGCAGGAATTCTTCCTCGTTCATATGCAACGCCTCCCGCATCCAGAAGCGCATGGGGCAGGCCAGGAACCTTTTGAGGACGGAGGGGGAGAAGGGAAGTCCTCTTTCCTTCCACGGGTTTTTGTAGCCGGGTGCCATCGCGCCGATGTCCGCAGCGGTCTTCCAGCCTTCCGCGGGTTGAAGATGCCAGTTCCCGCGCTGGTAGGGCAGGGGCGCGGGCGCATCGCTGATTTCCTGGAAAAGCAGTTCTACGCGGCGCGGCAGCTCCGCCTCCGTGCAGCGCATGAGCAGGGAGGAAGGGGTCAGAGGATCGTTCCTGCTGTTGGTCCGGGAAAGAAGGAGGGTGAGGCTGCCTTCCTGTTCGCGGGAATGGAGCAGGGCGGTCAGCAGAAAACTGTCCCGGGCTTTTTTCCGGTTAAAGGAATCAATGCCCAGGGTCTCCCGCAGCTCCTCCGGCATAAACTGGTCGGAAACGCCCCCTTCCGGTACGGTCCCTTCGTTTAGTCCCGTCAGAATGAGGTGTTTTTCCGGGCGGAAATGGACTTCCATCCAGCCCAGGGAATCCAGAGCCGCATGAGCTTTTCTCCTGTTTTTGACGCGCAGCGGCTGGAGGCATTTCATCAGGAGCAGGAGGGCCGCCCCCGGGCTGGAGAACTCGGTGGAGCGCTGTTGCAGCCGCATGAGTCCGGAAAGGCAGGAATGGAACATTTCCATGGCTTCCGCCTCCGGGCCATAGATTGTTGCCAGGGCCGGAAACCATTCCATCAGCCGTTCCCCCAGCATTCCCGGTTCCGCCATCCGGTTCCGCCATTCCAGAATGGCCTGGATGGAAGGAAAAGCGCCGGGATGAGCCTCTTTCAGCCTGGAAAGCAGGTATTCTTCCGTTTCCGGAAGGAATTTCTGTTGGATTTTGTCCAGCGCGGCGCAGCAACTTTGCTGGTTCCTTATTCCCAGGGAGGCGCAGAGCAGGGCAGAGCGGGCCAGGGAATAGATGGGGCGCGCCGTCCCTTTTTCTTCCAGCGCCCGCTGGAGGTTGCGGAGCAGGTCCATGACGCCGCTTCCGCCAAAAGGCTTCCCTTCCGGATTGTGGAGGCCCCAGCCGTATTGGCGCAGGGCTGCGTCCAGGGCGACGTTCATGTCAGGATCGCAAACGCCCAGGGCGATGTCCGGCGTTCCTCCTTCCGCTGTGCGGGCGATGATGCGGCACGTTTCTTCAGCCAGCCGTGCCGGATTGGCCGCCATTCTGATTTGGCCGTCGCGGATTTGGATGGGGCGCCGGGACCACTCTTCCGGCAGAGGGCATCCCCAGGAATCAAAGGAGTCGGCTTCTTCCTCCGGCGCGTGGATCCATATCTGAACGGGTACGCCATTTCTTTCCGCATGCTGGAGGGCATGGCGCAGGGGGGACGGCACCTCCGCTGTGCAGGCCAGAATAATGTTTCCTCCTGTTTCCCGCAGGGAGTTCAGCAGCCGGGGCGGGGCTTCCGCCTTCATGGCGGTTCTGTTTTCAAGCTTCCAGCTTTCCAGTTGTTGCGCGCATTGTTCCTCCAGCCTTTCCAGGTCCGTCCAGCGTTCGTCTCTGCCCGCACAGGCATGGTGGGCCATGATGCAGGAAATGCCCTGGTTCGCCATGGCGTGCCTCAAGTTTTGCAGGCTGCCGGCCATTTCCAGCATGCTGGAAAAATCCTTCGGCATGGCGCGTGGAAACAGGCGGGGGTAAAGGCGGTGGGGAGAGTCCCCCAGAGCCAGGAGCCACCCGGCCAGTTCTTCCAGAGCGGACGCCGTTTCTTCCTTTTCTTCCATCCGGGGGAACTGGTCTGCCGGAATGACCTGGGGAGCGAAGGTTGCCTGTGTACGGGAAATGGAGGCGAGAAATTCCCTCAGCTGCCTCCCGGATTCCCGTGTGGGAACCAGCACCAGATGCCGGTGGAAGTCATTTCCCAGGGAAAGCAGGCGTTCCGCCACAGCCCGGCAGGCTGGTTTGTCCCAGGATAGAAAGAATCGGTTCATGGCAGGAAAGCAGGATCCCCCAGAAAAAAGGAAAGCAGAGGATTGCTCGAAGATGTTACATCAGAATGGAGGGATTTTCCACCTATTTTTTTCCATCATTACCGGCAGGAATTCGGTGTAATGGCGTGTTGTCAGCTCATGAAAAAATGCGGAACATCGGAAAATGCGGTTATATGGACATGGGGGAGGCGTCAGGCAAGGTCGGGGAAGAGAGATGGATGGGTTAATGCCAGAAAGCAGCGGATTTCCGTCTGGAAATCCCCTCCATATTGAGAGTTGAACATCTCAGAGCAGTAAATTTTGATTTATCGCTTTGATTTACCAGTTGCTCATACGCAGCTTGTTCTTCCAAAGGCGGTATCGGAATTTCATAAGCATGTACCACCTTATCTGTAACTGCAGGGTAGTTCGCACCACTGGCCTGATTTATCATAGACTCCGTAAATGGCACGCTATTAATGACACCCCACATATACCCTGTAGTAACACCAGTACACCTCAAAACACAGAAACCAGTTGAACCTACCACGTTATCATCAGAATATGGATTAACTGCAATATTCTGCAAGTTTGGTCTTACCGTAGAGTACATTATATCGCCTTGTTTCAGCACATACTGCGCTCTCGATGGAGCATCCTTAAGAACATAGGGTGTCAATCCTGTCACCATTTTGGAAGAATTATCAATCGATGATATATCTAAATACTGTATCTCATCTGATTTCTCAAAGATTTTCGCTACTCGATCAATCTTCTTTTCGATTACATCTCCAATCTTCTTTACTGGATATCCCTTACCGTAAAACATCTCGACAAATTGAGAATTGCAAACAGCTACCCGATGAACTTCCGGTGCGATTCCTTCACGTTGTTCTGGTTCACCATAGCGTATTGCAGGGTTGTATCAATGCTTTGGTGGCCGAGAAGTTGCTGCACCTGCTCAATTGGCATTCCTTTGTCAATGGCCATCGTCGCCAGCGTCCGTCGAAATTTATGCGGGTGTACCTTATGAAAGTTCAACTCCTTTCCGATTTTGCGAAGACGAATCTCTACGCCGCTAATCTGCAGCCGGTCATACGGCTTCAGAAGAGAAACGAACAGCGCGTCATTGTCGTCGGTACGTTCCGTGAGGTAACGCTGCAGGTGAATTTTCGTCCGTGCATCAAAATATACCTTGCGCTGCTTGTTTCCTTTGCCGAAGACGATGCATTCTCTGTTTTCAAAATCCACATCACCGCGATTGAGCTTGACGAGCTCACCGACACGGATGCCGGTAGAGGACAAGAGGTCAATCATGGCAAGATCACGTGTGTTATCGCAGTGGTCGCGCATGAGCTCCAGCGATTCATCGGAATAGGTCTCCTTGACCGTTTTGCCGGTCTTGACCTTATGAATCCTCCTCACAGGGCTCTTGACGATATAGTCCTCATCTTCCAACCAAGCGAAGAACGAGGAGAGGATGCGCCTCACATTGTCT
The DNA here is from genome assembly GCF_030848305.1 of Akkermansia muciniphila. Lineage (NCBI taxonomy): Bacteria > Pseudomonadati > Verrucomicrobiota > Verrucomicrobiia > Verrucomicrobiales > Akkermansiaceae > Akkermansia > Akkermansia muciniphila. The sequence goes on from NZ_CP114598.1 coordinate 1,814,155, forward strand.
AATGTGACCTTGCTGACGGTTCCTCGACGTTGATATGTATCGAGGTAACCTCGCAGATCTTCGGTAGTGATCTGGCATTCAGGCTTGTTGAGCGTCTTCAGCATATTACGAATCGTCGATTCATAATAGCGTAGAGACTTTTCGGAACAGCCTTCTACACGCTTTGCGGCGATAAACAACGGAAGCATATTCGGCGTTGTGTTCTCTATCGCAGGGGTGTTTACAGACAGATTAGACAGATGCTTGTTGAGTGTCCGCGATAGTGCTTCCTTTTGATTTTCAGTCAGGATTTGTGATAAGTCCTGTTGTATGTTTGCGATTATTTGATTGATCATGGTGTTTCCTTCTTTTTGTTTCCTCCGTTATCCGGAATTCCTCGGGGCAGAGGAAACACCATGAGCATAGCAATTAGCCAAGATTCTCAGCAATGATGCGTTTATAGGTTGCGGTCAGCTCTGCAAGAGCCTGTTCGAGTTCAAATTTTGATTTATCGCTTTGATTTACCAGTTGCTCATACGCAGCTTGTTCTTCCAAAGGCGGTATCGGAATTTCATAAGCATGTACCACCTTATCTGTAACTGCAGGGTAGTTCGCACCACTGGCCTGATTTATCATAGACTCCGTAAATGGCACGCTATTAATGACACCCCACATATACCCTGTAGTAACACCAGTACACCTCAAAACACAGAAACCAGTTGAACCTACCACGTTATCATCAGAATATGGATTAACTGCAATATTCTGCAAGTTTGGTCTTACCGTAGAGTACATTATATCGCCTTGTTTCAGCACATACTGCGCTCTCGATGGAGCATCCTTAAGAACATAGGGTGTCAATCCTGTCACCATTTTGGAAGAATTATCAATCGATGATATATCTAAATACTGTATCTCATCTGATTTCTCAAAGATTTTCGCTACTCGATCAATCTTCTTTTCGATTACATCTCCAATCTTCTTTACTGGATATCCCTTACCGTAAAACATCTCGACAAATTGAGACTTAACGAGCTCATCCGTTGCAGAAATCAGCTTTTTATAGGATTCCATCGTGTTATTGATGGACCATAATACTGCAGCCAGTTTGCGCTGTGTTTTCAGATCTGGCAGGTCAAATTCTAAAATTTTGAGGTCACGCCAGTTGATTGTCGGCGAAAGGGAACCTACGGAGATTTTGATGGCTGCGTCCAGAAAATAATCCGAGCTGATAAACAGCGGGAAGAAGTCCGGGTCAATGATTTCTACATTAGGACGCAGTACCATGCCGTGCGCAGAGAAGATACCATCAAAAGGTGCGATGGCTACTTTCTTCTGATAGGCTCGGCGTTTGCCAAACAGGACATCGCCTTTGCGCATCACGAGCTTTTCACCGACAGGAGCGACGTCGGAGCCGAAGCGAGTAACCTTCAAGTTAGCGGAATCGAGGTGTTCCAGTCCAATGTATGTGAAGCGGTCTTTTTCGACCGGTTTTTTCTTTTCAGTGCTGTTGATTGCAATCTGTTCAAAACGATATTTTGCCATTATGCGCACCTCCTTAAACAAGTAACATGATCGAATAAATCATTGAGGGTTACGAACCCGACAAATTGAGATTTCACCAGTTCATCTGTAGCAGAAATTAGCTTTTGGTAGGATTTTTTAGTATCATCCATAGACCAGAGCAGGGTAGCCAGTTCTCTTTGCTTATCCATATCCGGGAGATCAAATTCGTAATTTTTCAGGTGTTCCCACTTTACACGAGGAGAGAGGGAGCCAGCGGACTTGCCAATGGCAAAGTCGAACAGTGCATCGTTCTGAATGATGAACGGCAGTAGCTCAGGCAGGATGCGGTCAGGCTTTGCTTCAATAACGGTGATGTCACCGGAGCAGATGCCATCAAAAGGAGCAACAGCAGCCTTCTTCAGGTAGGCTCTGCGACGTCCAAACAACACATTGCCTTTGCGGAACATCTTCGTGAAGGTGTTTTCGCTGCCTTCGTTCCAAGTGGTCAATGTGATCTCTCCCGGTATCAGGTGCTCTAAGCCAATGATAGGATAGCCATCCTTGTCTCCTTTGCAGGTTTCCTTATGTTCTATAGCGACATCGCCAAGAAGAACTTTACTCATCGATATCTGTCTCCTTTCCTAATAATGCGTTCAATTTTTCATAGCTCAGCTTCATCATTTCGGAAGCTGCGAGCCAACTATCATAATGTTCCTGAATAGTGCGGTCATCCACGTCTTTTTCATTGACCTCCGCTTTCACATACAGAGGAATACTCAGTGAAAAGTTGTTGTCCGCAATGTCCTGAATGGTAGCCACCTTTGCAAAATTGCCATCGTCAGCATAGCTCTCATATGCGGCAGCGATGCGAGCGATGTGGCGTTCTTCCAGATAACTCTGTGCGTTTTTACGCTCGACCTCGTTAATGGCATTGATGAATAATACCTGCCCTCTGCGGTCGGGGCGCTTATTCATGCGGCAAATCATGATGCAGGCTTCCATCGGCGAATTGTAGAAGAGGTTTGGTCCGAGACCGATAATACATTCCACTTTATCGCTGCGAACCAGTTTTTCGCGCATAGCGCTTTCCTCATTACGGAAAAGGACTCCGTGCGGGAACAGGATAGCGCATCGACCGGTATCATATCGCTTTTTCTCATCCTCCTCATCCTTCAGGCTTGCTATGATGTGCTGCAGGAAGGCATAGTCAGCGCGGCCCTGCGGAGGCACACCTAAGAAGTTACGACCATACTTGTCGCTTTCAAAGGCTGCACGGTCCCATTGGCTAATCGAATAAGGCGGATTAGCGAGGATTAGGTCGAATTGCCGCAGTTTGCCATTTTCGACGAAGGCGGGCGCTTTCAGAGTATCGCCGTTTACGATGTTGAAGTCCTTAACGCCATGCAGGAAGAGATTCATTTTGCCGATAGCGGAGGTAAGAGCGTTGATTTCCTGACCGAACACGGCAACATTACGCCATTCCTTATTTTTTTCTTTGAGATACGCAATCGACGAAATAAGCATACCAGCGCTGCCACACGTCGGATCATAGATGGATTCTCCGGATTCCGGCTTCAGCATCTCGGACATCAAATGCACAACGGTACGATTCGTGTAGAACTCCTGCGCGGTGTGACCGCTGTCATCAGCAAACTTTTTGATGAGATACTCGTATCCTTGACCGAGCTCGTCTTCCGGGCAGTTGGTGATGGAAAGAGTCTTGGCGCTAAAGTGTTCCAAAAGGTCTTTTAACAGCCTGTCGGGGAGTCTGTTTTTATTTGTCCATGCACCATCGCCGAAAATGCCTTGCAGCTTACCGAAGTTGGCGTTTTCCACTTTGCGGAAGGCTTCAACGATAGCTTTCCCAACATTTTCGGATACGGTGCGAACATCATTCCAGTGATAACCTTTTGGAACCACAAAGGTATGGATTTCGTCGTCATCAAATTCTTCAGCATCGTCACCGTATTTTTTGATAGCGAGAGCAGTTTCCTCGTCGTATACATCACAAATGCGTTTGAAGAACAACAGCGGGAAAATATACTGCTTGTAGGCACCGGCATCAATGTTAGTTCTCAAAAGAACAGCCGAGTTCCAAAGATAAGACTGCAGTTCCTCAATAGTTATTCTTTTACTCATTGATGTAGCCTCCTTTCAGTAAGAGTTGGCGCATTTTTTCTTCGGCAGCGATCATTTCTTCGTAGGCTTCAAAATACTGTCTACGGATTTCTGCCGGAGGAACGGTTTCCTGCTCCTTCTTTTCGATATAGTTGTTAATTGCGAGAGAGAAGTCCTTCTCACGAATTTCCGGTATAGTAACGATTTTGACCTTTTCGATAACATCCTCGTATTCAGTGTAGTAGTTAAATACGGTCTGAATGTCATCTTCGGTCATGATGTTCTGCGCTCTCTGAGGGGTATAAATTCCGGAGCCATCAATCATACAAATGCGGCCACGGTGTTCAGGAACTTTGTTATTGTTCAGGAACAGAATACAAGCGGAAACACCGGTGGAGTAGAAGACGCCACTTGCCATAGTGATGATAGCTTCCAGCTTGTCGGATTCCACAAGCTGCTTACGAATTTCGCCTTCCTTGCCGCTTCTGAAGAGTACGCCCTGGGGCAGCACTACGGCACAACGACCTGTTTTCGAATTCATAGACTTAACCATGTGTTGGAGCCATGCAAAGTCGCCGTTGGAATCGGTTGGGCTTCCCCAGATATTTCTGCCGTAAATGTCACTACTGAACTGATCAGAACCCCAGTTTTTGAGCGAGAACGGAGGATTTGCCACTACGCAATCAAAGGTCCGAAGGGAACCATGCGATAGATAGTTTGGAGAGCGCAGGGTATCTCCCTGAGTTACTTTAAAATCACGTGCGCCATGTAGGAACAGGTTCATTCGAGCGATAGCAGAGGTTGCGAGGTTCTTTTCTTGACCATAGATTTTTCCGTAGGTTAATTTATCATCGTGCATGTATCGGATAGCCTCGATAAGCATGCCCCCCGTGCCACAGGCTGGATCGTAAACCGTTTCTCCGGCCTTAGGTGCCATCAGCATAATGAGCAATTTGACGATAGAACGAGGCGTGTAGAACTCGCCCGCATTTTTTTTGGAGAGGTCAGCAAATTTCTTAATCAGGAATTCATAACTGTCGCCCATTACGTCAGCGGAATAGTTGTTGTTGCCGACCTTGATTTTCGACATGTGTTCAATCAGGTCTTTCAGACGCTCGTCGGACAGCTTGGTCTTGTCAGTCCAGTTTGCATCGTCAAAGCTGCTGAACACACCGCTCAGGGTGTCAGGGTTAGTTCGTTCAATTCCGTTCATGGCTGTAACAATAGCCTTACCGACATTTTCGCTTGTCTCACGAACATTCTGCCAATGGCAGCCTTCTGGAATAACAAAGCGGTGATTTTCCGGGAAGTTGGCGTATTCTTCGTCGCCACCGGATTCTTCGAGTGCGGCCTGGGTTTCTTCATCATAAACGTCGGATAGACGCTTGAAGAAAAGGATAGGCGTTACATAGCTCTTGTACTCGTCTTGATTGATAGGGCCACGCAGAATGTTGCAGGCTTCAAACAGATGGGAGAACAGCTTTTGACTGGTTGTTTCTTCCGGATGAGCGGTGCTGGCTTCCAGTTCCATATCGGCGAAATCCATAGCGGATTGTATCATTTCAGCACGACCTCCTGTCTTTACTTTTTTGCCGGTAGAAGGTTTTACACCAACGTTGCCCTTTCCCTGATTTTTTTCGAACTTCGCAGGATACTTGTTTTCAAATTCCAGTAAGATTTTCAGAAGACGCTCGTCCAAAAATGTGAGAGCGTGTTTTCTGATACTAATGGGTACTCCGTAATAGGCTTCAGCCACGGCGCCGGTGATGGCCGCCAATGTGTCGCTGTCGCCACCAATAGAGATGGCATTGCGAATGGCATCCTCGAAGCTAATGGACTCAAAGAATGCTTCGAGTGCCTGAGGGACTGTGCCTTGGCAGGATACATTGAATTGGTAGGTATCACGGATAGTATCCAACGTAAAGTTAATCGGATAATAGTGATTTACAATGTAATCCTGAATTTCCATCAGACTGCTTCCGGTACGGGCTAGATACACTGCAACAGCTGTAGCTTCAGCGCCTTTGATACCTTCCGGGTGGTTGTGAGTAATTTCGGTAACAGCTCTTGAAAACGCTGCAGCTTCTGCGACGGAATTGGCTACATAAGCGCATCCACTGACACGCATTGCAGCCCCGTTTCCGTAGCTGTTATAGGGATGCGGATTGTCTGAGTACATCCAGCGATAGAAGGAACCGCCATAACCGCAATGCGGATAAGGGCGACCAATACGCTGCATGGACTCGACCGCAACATTACTTAAATCGCTGTAGTCGGGTTTGCAATGCGATAAGGCATCGCATATGGCCAGAGACATGACGGAGTCGTCGGTGAAAAAACATTTATGAGTAAGGAAATCAAAATCTTTCGATCTGTGATTGTTCCACTCAAATCTGGAACCGACAATGTCGCCAACAATTGCTCCAATCATTTAATTTTCTTGCTTTCTTTCGGTGATATTAATAATATTGCTCGATGTAGTTATAAGCCTTATCAAAGACCTCTTTATCCTTGATTTTGTACTTAATCCAAACAACGCTTCGGAGGGCTTTCTTGACTTCCTGTTTGCCGGTAGTGGTGTTCTGCCATCCATCGAAACGCACAAGCTTAACGATACTGTCGATATCAGCAACGATGCGCTCAACAATGACGGGAGTGTTGCAGTTTTTCAAACCGTTAAAAAGTTCTGTCAACGCAGCGATGCCTTTATCAACTTCTTGTTCCGGCACAACTTCTTTTTCGGCCTGTGCCGCTTCTTTAGCTAGTTCCAACAGAAGTTTCAAGAATTCGATGCTGGTCAGCAGGCCCTGTTCGTGCTTTTCGCGTAGAGTTTCCAGTTTTTCGCCGAGCTTGATGAATTTCTGGTCTTTGGAGTGCTTCATGATTTTGGCGACAAGATTGATTTCGACCTTTTTGGTGGTCTTCTTCAAATCTTTCTGATTTTCCAAGAAATCATCGATCAGGTCAGCGTCCATTGCGAGAATTTCCATATCCTCATCAGCTTCGCCGACGGTCAGATTCTGATGGACAAGCTCAATTGTTTTTGCACCCAGAGAGGCCCAGATCAAACCACCACGGCCATCTGTCGGTTTCACGGACTCGTAAACACGGGACAGCCACTGGTAGTCGGTTTTATAAGCGTTCAGGAAACCGTCAGGAGACAGAGCGTCCCACGCACGGTTCAGTACACGGTAGTCGGCAGCAAATGCGTCTTTTTCCTTATTTGTAGGTAAGCATTCCTGCGCCGCCATGAGACCTTCCCAGCCTTCGACTGTTCTGTCAACACCCATGAAATAACTCAGACACTTTTTGAGGAGTGCAGGAAGCTGCTTTTTGATTTTTTCGATGTTAGTGATGATTTTACGCATGCTGTTTTCGTCGAAATCCAGAGCACGTGCAACATCATCGAAGATGCCGATGTAGTCAACGATAAGACCATGCGTTTTGCCTTGGTCGTAAGTACGGTTGGTACGGCAGATTGCCTGCAGAAGGGTATGGTCCTTCATAGGTTTATCCAGATACATCGCCTGAAGAATCGGTGCGTCAAAACCGGTCAGCAGTTTAGCGGTAACAATAACGAGCTTCAGCGGGCTGGCAGGGTCACGGAAGATGTCCAGCACCTTGCCTTCTGCATCACGGTCACGGCGATATTTCTTATAACGGTCTTCTTTATCGTTATTGGTATCCATGACGATGGTACTGGCTTCTTCGCCAAGCAGTTCATCAAGGACAGCCTTATACATCAGGCAGCATTCACGGTCATAAACAACGACCTGACCTTTGTAGCCATTAGGCTCAATTTTTTCCTTAAAGTGTTTAGCGATGTGTTCACACACTTTGCGGATTCTGGCAGGATTGTACATGATTGCTTTCATGTTCACTCTGCGAGAAAGCTCGTTCTTCTCATCCTTGCTGAGCCCAGCCTCGTCGGTCATGGTTTCAAATTCACGATCCAGTTTTTCCTTATCCACATGGAGCTCTACCGGAACAGGCTCAAAGTGAAGAGGAAGGGTGGCTCCGTCACGGATGGAATTGGAGAAAGAGTAACGGCTCATATAACCGGTGCGGTCTTCTTCAGCGCCAAAGGTAGCAAAGGTGTTCTTGTCGATGCGGTTGATAGGAGTACCGGTCAGACCGAAGAAGAATGCGTTTGGCAGAGCAATTCTCATTTTTTCACCCAGATCGCCTTCCTGCGTTCTGTGGGCCTCGTCGACCATGACGATAATATTGTCACGAGGGTTAAGCTCACCACTAACTTCACCAAACTTGAAAATAGTGGTGATGAGGATTTTGCGCATGTCCCCACGGAAGAAAGAAAGGAGCTCTTCTTTGGTGGCAGCACTGGTCAGGTTCGGAATATCCGAGGCGTTAAAGGTAGCAGTAATCTGCGTTTCCAGATCAATGCGGTCGTCAACAATAACAACGGTCGGATTTTTGAGTTCTGGGATCATTCTCAGTTTCTGCGCTGCAAAGACCATCAGCAGGGATTTACCGGAACCTTGGAAATGCCAGATGAGACCTTTCTTCGGGTAACCGGCGATAACACGACTCACAATCATGTTAGCGCCTTCAAACTGCTGGTAACGGCAGATGATTTTATATTTGCGATATTTTTTGTCAGTAGCGAACATCGTGAAGAACTGGAAAATGTCCATGACGTTCTCAGGCGTAATCATATCCTCAACACTGATTTTTACATCTGCGAGGCCGCCTTCCACCTTATGCGTTACAGTGTGCCACGGTCCCCACATGTTAATAGGCATATTGATGGAGCCATAGCGATAGCATTTACCTTCGGTAGCAAAGTTGAAGATGTTGGTTACGAACATTGCGGGGATGCTCTTTTCATAGGCAGAAATGTCACCAGCCGCATCCAGCCAAGTAATAGCGCTACGAACTGGAGTTTTCAATTCGCCGATAGCAATCGGAAAACCATTGATTAGAAGAACAATGTCCAGACGTTTGCCGTCTTCGGCCTGCGGGTATACCCACTGATTGGTCACAACATATTCATTGAGAGCAAGATCTTCTTTGCGCATAGTTCCGAAGAAGCGGATCGGAACCATACGTCCATCCTTGCCAAAAGGGTAGGAGTTTTCTTCGAAAATCATCTTTTTGAAGACTTCGTTCTGAGTGACAAGGTTGTGCGGCTGAACAGACAAGATGACGGTTCTGAGCTTGTAAATAATTTCATCAGCACGGGAAGGGTCTTCTGCGATTTCAGGATTAAGGCGAATGAGCGCCTCTTTTACCATCGGTTCGACGAGTACATCCGAATGCATACGAGGGAGTTCCTCGGCAGGAATGTATTTCCAGCCATTTCCTTGAAGGGTGGAAAGTATCATCTGTTCAATGGTGTTATCTTCATTAAAAATAGTAGCCATATATATTCCTCCATATCTATAGTATCAAAGCAACGGTCCTAAATATTGGACTTAATAGAGTTTTGATTGGATTTCTGCTTGCACTCCACGCCAGCCTTCTTCGGCTGCGGCGATGGTTTCCTTATAAAGGTTCAGGCCGGTGTTATATTCCTGAACAAGTGCTTCCTGCACTTCGAGAGGAAGAACAGGGACTTCCAACTCGCTCATGTCCTTGAAATTGATATTCACGACACCGGTTCCACGCTGTAGACTTTTCAGCATCTTCGTTCCTACGGGAGATTCAAGGAAAAGTTTTAAATAGGTGCCGTTCAGCACATCTTTCGGACGAATTACGTTGATGTTTGCAGATGGTATGCAGATAGAAGACTGTTCTTCAAATACTGCGATTTTAACGGTAGTGCCTCTGGCTGTCACCAAAACATCTCCGGTCTGCAAAATATATCGGGAGACTTTTCGCTCTTCATCAACGATGTAGTCAAGGCCAGAATAGTCAATGCCTGTATCGTTAATGTTTGAAATGTTGATGACTCCGATATTTCCTCCTTCGGTCTTGGTATTCAAAGCTTTACCTCTGAAAACGGTGGCCACATCTTTAAGATGGAGCTTTTTCACAGGAGAAGCGGAAAAGGCTTTGATGGCATCCTCTTCCTCGAAAAACGCCATATCGATGTTCCAGCCACTGAGCTCAGCAAACTCATCACTAAAGAGAAGCTGTTCGTTTGCTACAACGAGTTTCTGACAGGAAGAAGTTCTCCTGATAGGCTTGTCTGGCTCATATTGTTTCAAAACCACATCGTCAGTCGTGCCAGGTGAGAAAACGAAGAGGTACGTTCTTATTGCGGTATATGGTGTGAACAGTCCGGCAGGTAAGGAGCTGATTTCCTTGATTTTATAGTTGCTTTCGATATAACTTCTAAGTGATGCAGTGCTTCCACTACCAAAGGTGATCTTGGCCGGTAAGACGATTACAAGCTCGCCATCCATATTTATATGGTAGAGCAGGTTTTGAACCGCAATCAGGTCGGGTTCACGGCTGATGAAATCTTCATCGTTTACCAGCATGCGTCCACCGAAAACCGGAATAGCAACAATAAGGTCAAAACGTTCGGAAGTGAAACCGTAACTGTATATGTCAGCCATCTGAACCTTTACGTTGCTGAATACTGCGTAAACTGAAGATAGCAACTCGTATTTCAATTCCTGCTTGCAGGTCAAGGTGAACTTGATAGCCGGATGGCTCTCGATGATATCCAGAAGACCGGGTCCGTACTTCTCACATTCAGGAATGAGAACGCTTTCAATCTTGTCTGTGATATATTCTGCAAATTTCTCCACCAGTACTTCCGGTGCTGCAAGCTCACGACCTTCGCTGGATGCATTTAAATAGGAAAGAATAGCGTACCCATCAATGAAAGATAGAATGTTGTACAGTTTGTAAAACATGTCGGCGTCTCCGGGGAAACGAGGCATTGAAGAAGTTACTTCCTGCATTGTGCGATACACTGTGTCGGTATCTGTCTCAGAAATTGTCAGAACTTTCTTGGTTCTTGTAACTCTGCACAGGGTATCGAGTAGGGCTTGTTGGCCGCTGAATCCGTAACTTCTTAAAATATCAATGGCGTTAAAAATGTCTTTATTATACGATATACGATTGCTCATACGGATACCTTTTTTAGGTCGTGGGAGTAAATTGCTACATATAATTTGGTATGTCAATACTAAATTATATGTAGATGTGTTTTTATCAGTGTTGATGCATTTAGGTACACGACATCGTTATTCCGTCACGCTTTGCTATAACACGTTTTCGTTGAGGGAACTGACTGAGAGAGAAAAGAAGTGTGAGGGAAGGCAGACAAGCACTCTTCCCCTGACCGGTCTGGTTCCGGAGGCCCCCGGCGGCATATCCGCCAGGGGCCATCGTGGAATGACGGATATTTCCAGAAGGTCTTATGGCATGGAAATGCCGATTTTGTGTTCCCGGCTGTTGCCGCGGAGTTCCGGGGCGTACATGGCCTCAATGACGGCCGGAAGGGCGCTGAAGCGTCCCGGACGTTCCGCGCGCAGGCGGTGGCTGATCTGGTATTGGCCCATGGGCAGGGAGGAAAGGAAGAGGCGTATTTCTTCATCCCCTATTTCCCTGTAGCCGAAGACGGTTCCCAGCCGGGCGTAGCCGCTGGCGGTTTCCCGGGATTCGCAGCCTGCGGGCTTGGGGGCCCGGAGCATGAGGTATTCCACGTCGTTCTTCGTTTTCACGGTCATCACCACTTCAATGGTGTCGCCGCTGGCAATGACGTCTCCGTCTTTCAACAGCGTGCGCCGTGTCAGGTCTCTGCCCTGGGAGACGAGCTCCCCTGCATCCGTCTGGGTGTCCTTCACGGAACCGTCTTTCACCGTTTCCTTCCGGATGCGGTAGTAGGAGCGTTCCACGGTGACGGCATTCCCCGCGGCGGGAATGGGATCTTCCTGGGAGAAGTAGCTGAGGGTGGAATGGGCATAAATGTTCCCTCTGCCCTTTTTCCTGCGGATGGTGATGACATGGCTGCCGTCCGTCAGGTCTTTTCCACTCATGCGGAAGGCGTTGTCAAAGGTGAACAGGGTTTCTTTCGTGCTGGAAACCGTTTTAACCGGAACGCCGTCGTACAGGATTTCCGCTTCCATGTCCTCCATGCCTTCCCTGGTCTGGAGAAGGTAGGCAGACAAGGCTTCCAGACAATCCGCCGTATCTTTGGTGGAGTCCCAGTAGGAACCGTTGGCGCGGTTGTCGAGCAGCCATTTTGCCAGGCGCGCCGTGACGGGATTGCCGGGGTCGCTCTTGGCCATCAGTTTCAGGTAGGCCGCCTGCGTGGCCGCGCCGCTGCCGTACCACCGCCACCAGTAGCCTTCATTGGGAAGGCGCAGCCAGGCGGTTTGCAGGGAGTCGTCCTGCTGGAGGAACTGGGAGATGATGGGCATTACCTTCTTGAAGTCGTCCATGCGGTGGGCGTCCAGCAGGATTTCCGCCAGTTGAATCTGGCTGATGACGGGAAGTTCCAGCCTGTCGCGGAACAGGTAGCGTTCCATGGGCAGGTTTTTAACGCCGCATTCCGCCAGGACGGAGTAGATCAGGGTATCCGTCGCGGAGGCCGTCAGGCGGTAATCCCCCAGCTTGCGGATGGCTTCCTTCTTTTCAGGGCCGTCCGGCAGTTGTTCCAGTTTCCGGTATTCGTCTCCTTTTTCAAGAAGAGCTGTCTGGCGTTCCTGATAGTTTCTCAGCCAGCGGACGGCTTTGGAAAGCATCCCCTCCGGGACATTGACCGTGTTTGAAGCAATCTTCAGGCCGTGCGCCACATGGGCCGTCATGACGGGGTCTCCCTCGCTGGCTCCTCCGAACCATCCCCAGGAACCGTTGGAGAGCTGTTTCTCCCGGAGGGAGGAGATTCCCCTGGCGGCCATCTTCTTCAGCGCGGCTTCATCATAAACGGGGTTGCGTTCCAGCTTCTTCATGACGCTGTCATGGAAGGCCTTGTCCCTGATGTCCCGGGGATTCAGATTGCGATGGCTTGTCAGCGCTGCTCCGGGATTCAGGCCGAGCTGCTTGAGCGTGTCCATGACGACGAGAGCGGGCAGGAAACGGTTGAGCGTCTGTTCCACGCAGCCGTAGGGGTATTCCGCCAGATAAGGCAGCGCTTCCACCATGCTGAGGGCGATGCTGGGGGAGACCTTGACGACCAGTTCGCTTTCCTCCCTGCGCCGCTGCTGCGGCAGGGAAATGGAGAGCGTCTTTTCCTGTTCTCCGGAGAGCACTGCGGCGCTTTCCGCATGGAGCTGCTTCATGCCGTGCACCAGTACGGGAAAGTTCATCTGCATGGCGTCTCCGGTAGAGCCTGCCGCCGCTTCCATGGCGACGGCGGCGGTTCCCTCCCTGACGGCGGAGGTCCACCAGTTGACGACCGTCTGCCCCTGGGCGGGAACGTCCACTTCCCGCGCGGCTGAATTGTCTGAATCTGCGGAAAGCCCCTTCACGGCCGGAGCGTCAGCCGGGAGAAGTTCCAGACAGCTGTTTTTCAGGGAAATGGAAACGCGGGCGCGGATGTTTTTGTCCGTCCGGTTGCGGATCAGGGCGCTGAGCATCACGACATCTTTTTCCACAAAGAAGCGTGGGGCTTGCATGCTGACCATGAAGTCCTTTGTGGTCAGGAATTCCGCGGAAGCCTGCCCCACCTGCAATCCGGGGGTGATGACCCAGGCTGAGGCTTTCCAGGTAGTCAGATTGTCCGGCATTTCCACAGGGACGGCAACGTTTCCTTCTTCATCCGTTTTGAGCGTGCCGCACCACTTGATGCAGTCCGCAAAATGGGTGCGCAGTTGAATATGCGGGGAACCGTTTTCCTGTACGTCCGCATTTCCCTGTTCGGCTGCATGGGAATCACTTTTTGCGCCTTTCTTGTCCGCGGCCATAGCCATGACAGGAGCGGCGGCGGGGGCTACCGCTCCTGTAGCCAATACGCGGCCTGCGGCGGCATCAACGCCGGAATCGAGTTCTGCTTCCGCAAAGCCGTTGACGGTTCCTTTGGCCTTTCTCTCCATAGGGCCGTAATTTCTGTAGAGCAGGGATTGGAAATAGGGCTGGTCCGGACCTCGGTCCTGCTGCGTTCCGGAAGCCGTCATTTTTTTCAGGCTGAGGAAGCCGGTTTCGTTCAGGCTGCCCCATACGGTTTTGGCGATTTCCGTAATATTGGGGCGTGCGATGTATTCCAGAGCCTTGTCATAAATGGCCAGGGTGACGACGCCGTTTCTGACGGGGGTGCCGTCCGGCCCCTTGACCTGAATGCTGACGTTGCCTTGTTCACCGGGCCGGTATTGGGATTTGCCCGGCGTGACGGCAGGTTCCAGAATCTGCCCGGCGGGCGGAATCAGCAGTTCGGCGGAAGCCGTATGAAGTTCTCCGTTTCTGACAGTAAAGGCGTTGACGCCCATATTGGGCATGTCTTCCCGGGTCAGGCGGCATTCCACAAGGGCTGTCTGCCGGTCCAGGGGAACCAGGCTGCGGGATTCGTTTTTCCAGGAGTTTCGCAGGAAGATCCAGACGCGGGCGTCCGGATAATCAGAGGTGACGAGCAGCCTGGCCGTATCTCCCGGAGCGTATTCCTTTTTGTCCGGAGTGATGGAAAGGGGATTGATTTTAAAAGGATTCTGTTTGCCCTTGCCGTAGGAAAGGAACTGGAAGGTCTCTTCTACCCTGTTGCCGTGCCCGTCCTCCAGGGTTGTGGAAAGGGCATACAGGCCGGATTCCCCGGTCTGGAAGGACAGGGAGGCTTCCCCATCTTTTCCGGTGGCGATGTTCCAGGTTTCCAGAGTTTCCCGTTTGCCGTCCGCACGGATATGCCGCAGGACGCAGGTTCCTCTGGCATGGGCAATTTTGGCGCCATCCGCCGTGGCCGCGGTAATGGATGCCTGAACCGGCGTTCCGGCGGGGGCATAGCCGCGATTCAGGGTGGTGAAGATATTGAACGGACGGAACGTGGCAATGACCTGTCCGGAAGCGGCAACTTCCCGCAGGGAGGCGTCCGTCACGCTGACGGAAACGCGGTAGGTGATGTTGCTGGAGGGGAAATCCCGGGCATCCTGCGCCGTGGATAATTCTACGGATGTTTTTCCGTCTTTGTTCAGCGGAACCGTCTTTTCCAGGACGGTCAGAGGCGCATCCGGGAAAAAGGGAATGCTGTACGGGCTGAAATACCTGTCGTACAGCCAGCTCCATTTCCAGTAAGGCGTCCAGACATCCGCTCCCAGCGTCCGGGTAATCGTGATGGTTGCCTTTCCCCCGCTTACGGGGCCGCCCGCGTAATAATCCGCCTGAATGGCGACGGGAATGGGCTGACCCAGCCGGACTGGTTTGGCGGGAGCGTCCATTCTGACGGAAAATTCCGGCTTTTTATACTCTTCCATCCGGAAAAGGGGGGCATACAGCCGGAAATCCGGGTCTGCGGAGTCATGCAGTTTCAGCTTGGCTCCGTACTGGCCCAGCGGAGCTTCCGCGGGAATAAGCAGTTCCAGTTCAAAGCTGCCTGTGGAATCCGTCGTAACGGTTTTTGGCGGGAAAATGCTTTCATCCCCTGTTGGGGAGGCAATGGTCAGCGTCAGTTTTTTCCCTGCGCAGTCTTTTGTTCCGGGATTCGCGATGTCCGGGCGGAAGAGGACGCCTTTGAAACGGGCCGTCTGTCCGGGGCGGTACACGGGCTGGCTTTCCAGGAAAAAGCAGGAATAGGAGTCGGAGGCCTTGTTGGCCGTATCCATGAGGTAATTGCCGGATTCCCAGCCGTAGTCAGATATTCCCGCCAGCACATAACTTTCCCCCTTGGAAGCGATGCCCAGGAACATGTTGTAAGAAGAGGCGCTGGAATCGCGGGGAGGTATTGTTTCCACCATGGTTCCGTCCTTGTCCGTGATCCCCTTTACCTGGCGTTTTTGGAGCGTTTTATCCTGCCGGTAGCGGAGGAACCGCAGGCTGCCTCCTTCCACGGGCATTCCCGTTCCGGCGTCCGCCAGGAACCAGAGATTGCCTTCCGGAACGGAACGGCGTACCAGCACCATGTCCGACAGAGTGAGAAAGCGATGGAACCGGTAGCCATTTTCCAGGGTGACGGTAAGCAGATACCAGCCGGGCTTGCGGGTGGGAACGGGAATATGGGCGATATGGTTCAGGTGCCGGTCCCCGGGAGTCAGGGCTATTTCCTCCCCCTTGATTTCCTCCCCCAGATAGCGGGCACAGGATGAGTCATGCAGCAGGTTGGAGAGCAGGTTTCCCAGATTGGAATACCCGTTTCTGTAAGCTTTTTCCAGCGTTTTGGAGGTCTGGATCTTGTCCATGCGCTCCTCCTGCCACCGCTTCATATCTACGGGGCGGACCGCTACGCAAGCCCGGGAGGCGTTGCGGTAGGAGAAGGAGACGGTCACCGGTTCTCCTGCCAGCAGCGTTCTTTTATCCGTATCAAATGTCCCGTTGGGTTCCGTGATGGAGGCGATGCGTTTCTTCAGGTTGCCCGCCACGTTCAGAAATTCCTTCCTGTCTTTCTTGTCCCAGGACTGCGCGTTCCAGTTCTGAAGGGCTTTTCCTAATAACTGCGCGGCGGCGGGCCTCTGGTTGCGGGCCAGGAACTCGTCCGCTGCCAGATGGGCGGCGTTGACGTAATCATCCGGCTCCGGAGTTATCCGGACGGCGGAAGCAATCCGGATGAAATCATAATCCGGGGGAAGGGTGGCGAGCAGGAATTTACCGTTGCCCGTCCGGTCGGTTTTAACGACGGTCTGGTTCGTTTTTAATTCAGCCGGGTTGACGCCCGCCACCATTCCCGCGTTGCCGGGACCGTACACGAATTCCTGATCCGGCGCCGTATTGGCATAAGAGAACAATCGGCGGCACCAGGATGCGGTGAAATAATTGACCTGGTTGGCTAGTTCCGGATTCGCCTGAATGGCGGCGTCCAGCAGCCAGCGCATGCGTTCTCCGTCGTTTTTAGCCGTCTCCCAGGAGGAAGAGGCATGATAAAAGACGACTTCCGGCTTCCCCGTTTTGGCATTGACCTCGACGGGCACGGTGGCGACGTTCCGGAACGGGGAGGCTTCCTCCCTGGCGACGTACCCCGGCAGTTCCTCCAGGCTGGTGAGGTTTCCCAGGGCGGCGTAAGCTTGGAAGGGGGAAGGGGAACTGTAGCGGCTGCCTTTCACCAGCAACGCCTGCGCCGTGATGAAGCGCAGTTGCCCCAGAAGTTTCATGTTGTTGTCCTTTTCCGCCAGCCGCATGGCCTTGACAAGGCACCGCAGGGCTTCCACTCGGTCCCTTGCTTCTCCGGAATATTCCCCATCCCATGGTCCGGCGCCGCGGATATAGGCGCCGTCCACCAGTTTGAACGTATGGCAGGCGTTCTGGTACAGGAGCGCGGCGTCCATCAGGAAATGGGGGTTGCTTCCGTGACGCTTCATCTGTTCCTGCAAAATGGAATTCAGATTGATGGAATCATCCAGGACATTGAGACGGGTAAGAGCCTGGCAGTAAAGAAGCAGATCTGTCCCGCTGTATTGGTCGTCATATTCATGGAGTTGTTTCAGGGCCTGTTCCGCCGCTTTTTTGAACAGCCTTTTACCCAGAAGCTTTTCAATGTTTTCAACAGCTTGCTTCCTTTGCTGCGGGGAAACAGGGGAACTTTTAACTTCCGCAGGGGCATGTTGTTGCGGAGGGGTGGAGGCGTCCGCCGGAGACGGCATTCCTGAGGCCAGCAATCCTGCCGCCAGAAAAAGAGCGGAAAAGAATCTGTTCATTCCGCCAGACTACTTCCAAGTAAAATCGTTGGCAAGTTGCAAGTAGGCTGCGGGAAAAGGGAGAGTGTCTTAATGCTGTTAACAACACCGGGAGCGCTGGAAGGCCGGGAACTTCATGAATGGACGTTTTACCCCTTTCGTCATGCGTGTTGCAGATTACTGCAACCCAGTTTGTAGATGGCCTGGATGTCCCGGACATCCAGCTTTTCCAGGCTTCCGACGGAGCCGCGCACACTGATGGCCTGTTCCGCCATCAGGGGGAAATCCCCGGGAAGGATGTCCAGCTCCTCCATAGTCGTCGGAAGCCCTAATTCCCGGTAAAAACGTTCCAGACGGGAAATGCCTTCCCGGATGATGGCCTCCGGTTCCCGGAAAGAACCTTCCACACCCATCACATTCACGGCGAATTGCACGAATATTTCCTGGTGTTTGGGGGAAACATACTTCATCCACGCCGGGGTGACGACGGCCAGGCCTGCGCCGTGGTCCACATGGTACAGTGCGCTCAATTCGTGTTCCATGGCGTGGCAGCCCCAGTCCTGTTCGCGGCCTACGCCCAACAGGTTGTTGTGGGCGATGTTGCCGGAAAACGCAATCTCCGCCCAGGCGTTGTAATCATTCAGGTCCCCGTTCAGGATGCGGGCGTTTTTCATGATGGTGCGCAGGGTGGCTTCACAAAGGCTGTCGGAAAGGTCCGTATGCAGGGTTCTGGTGAAATAGCGCTCAAAAATGTGGCTCATCATGTCGCTGACGCCGTTGGCCATCTGGCGGCGCGGGAGCGTGAAGAACAATTCCGGATTGATAATGCTGAATACGGGGCGCAGTTTGGGGGATCCGTACCCCAGTTTTCTTCTGGTCTCTTCATTGGTGATGACCGTATTCGGGCTGCTCTCGCTGCCTGCGGCGGGAATGGTCAGCACGGTGGCGACGGGCAGAGGGTCGGACTGAGGCTGTTTTTTGGAAAGGTATAGTTCCCATACGTCCCCTTCGTAGGGCACGCCCAGTGCAATCGCTTTGGCAGAGTCAATCACGCTGCCTCCTCCCACGGCCAGCACGAGGCCCAGACCGTGTTCCCGGCAGAGGCGGATGCCCTCATACACCAGGGGGAGCGTGGGGTTCGCCTGAACGCCTCCCAATTCTTCATACTCCACGCCGGCGGCTTTCAGGGACGCCGTGACAGCATCGTAAAGACCGGAACGTTTGATGCTGCCGCTACCGTAATGGAGCAGGATTTTTTTGCCTAACGGCTTGAGAAGGGTTCCCGTTTCATGGTGGGTGCCTTTTCCGAAAATAAGAGTGGTTTTGTTATCGTAAACGAAGTTGAGCATGGCGGGAATGATACGGCAACGCTACGGTCCTTCCGCTCCCTGCTCAAGATTTTTGTATGGCCTGTTCCCTTTCCAGGGGGCCGTTCTGGAGGATATGCTCCCATGCAGGGTTCCGGTTCGCCTCTGTTTTCCCGGAATTGGCTCATCTGGACGGAGCTTTCTGGGAACTGTTTTCTTTCCGTTGTTTTTGGCGATAATATTCAGCAGGAATGATTCTCTGCGGGAGTGGAGGCGCCTTCCGGCCCCAAGGGGGCAGCGGAAGACGGTTATTTCATTATTCTGGGCCGCTTCCGGCAGGCAATCAGAACAATGACCGTATCCGTCCAGGGAAGAGCGGGGAACGGAAGGAGAACAGGAAGTTGTGAAAATCCGGGAAAATCGTTCTGGTGAACACTGTTCAAAATCACGATGCATGGCATACTCATTCTGCTTTTTGCTTGAGCGCGGAGGACTTCCCGTTTATTGTCGCGCACGGGCCATGTACGGTCCCCGTAGTTCAATGGATAGAACGGGTCTCTCCTAAAGACTAGATGCAGGTTCGATTCCTGCCGGGGACGCCACCCAATATTATTCAGAGCCTTGCATCAGCATTAAAAACGCAAGGATTTTGCCTCTCTTGTGCGAGGTATCGTCATGGTTGATTGAATGGGGAATGGTTCAAGGGGAGAGCAGGTATCCGGATTATCGGCGCCCGTTCGGGGTAGGACGTGATAACCTGGAATTCATGTCTGATTGGAAACAAAAAGCAAATGCGGAAGAATGATTGCAGACAGCAAGAAAATGTGCTAAAGGCTGCCGGAGAAGAGCCTTTGGGACGGAACATGATGCTTTGAGGCATGAACCGGGCAGCATGGAGCAATGCTTTCCAGCCGTACAAGGGATGGATGAAAGAGCATTATGCAATGACAAGGACAAGAAGATGGAGGCAATCAACATCATCCGTTATCTGTCGCCCGTTGGAGAAATGATGATTGGCTCCCATGGCGGCAAGCTTTGCATTTGCGACTGGGCGAAGGAAAAACGCCGCAGCACGATAGACCGCCGCATTTGTCGGCGTCTCAACGCTGAATATGAAGAAGGGACTTCCGAGGTTATTGAACAGGCGGTAAGCCAGCTCCGTGAATATTTCCAGGGGGAACGCAGAGCTTTTGATATACCCATTGTATTTACGGGATCGGAATTTCAAAATTCAGTCTGGGGGGAATTGATGAACATCCCTTACGGTTCCACCATTTCCTATGCAGAGCTGGCGCGCCGCATTCATCATCCGAGGGCTGTCCGGGCTGTAGCGTCCGCTAACGCCACCAATCCCATCTCCATTTTCGTGCCCTGTCACCGCGTCATCGGCAGCAATCAGAAACTGACAGGTTACGGCGGGGGGCTTGATGCCAAACGGGAATTGCTTGCCCTGGAGGGGCGGGTAAGCGGCAGAATGCTGGTCTTGTGACCCGGTGATGTGCGGGGCAGGCAAGGACGTGTCAGGATCTTTACCATTTGAGGAGGGTATTTCCTCCCTGGGCGAATCCGGAGAGCAGGGTACCCATTGCTGAGGTTTTCTGGGCTCTCGCATTGGCGCGGCCCATGTATTGCTCCATGTTGGCGCGGTTGTACAGGGATTGGGCGTTCCTCATGGCTTCCGCCGCTTCGTCCTGAATCCGGGTTTGCAGGCGCGTCGCCAGAGCCTGTTCCCTGATGGGAACGGAACCTTCCCGGAGCAGGGAGGATTGGGCGGCGTCCAGTCGGGCTTCTCCCATTTGGCGCGCAGCGTCCTGCTGCATGCGTTTGGCATTTTCCATCCCTGTCTGTTTTTGGAGGTTCGCTTCGTTCCTGAGTGTGGCGGCATTGGCATCCGCCGCCTGTCTGGTGGCTTCCGCGCTTTTTTTCTGTGCAGACGCGGACGCCGCGCCTGCTACCGCTGAAGTAGCGGCCAACGTTATTATTCCCAATGATGCTGGATCAAATCCCATGCGCGCATTCTGATATGAAAAACGGTTCAGGCGCAAAACGCCTGAACCGTTCGACATGAATCAGGGTTTGGCGCAGAAGGGGGATTATTCAATCACGATGCTTTCAATGTTCAGCACCGGACGTTCCGGAGTGGAATGGGGATCAATGGTTCCGGTAATGATGACGGCGTCCTGTTCTTTCAGCCCGTTCACGCCTTTGGCGGAGTGTTTGATGGGCTGCCCCTGTTCATCCACGAACTGGACGGTCATCGTATTGTTTTTCCGTATTTCCACAGGTACCGTACCGGCGGCCCAAACTCCTTTCTCCTTCATGTTGACCAGGAGCTGAGCCGGGTCCCCAATGGTGAAGGAGGCAATGTTCTTTGAAAAGACGGGGTCATCTCCGATCACTGCTCCCTTGACGGTGACTTTGTCGCCCGGAGCCGCTTTTCTGGCATCTGAAACGACCAGGGCGCGTGGCAGGCCAACCATATTTTCCGCGAATCTCACGGCCATCTTCTGGGTAATGTTCTGGTCGGAAGTGAGGGCGTTTACCGTTTCCTTGGGATTGCAGCCCATCAGGGAAACTGAAGCCATCGTCAAAATAATCAAGCGTGTGGTGTGCATGGAATCTCCTTTCTGTCGAAAGGTTGGATTCCTTTTCTCCTTCTGCCGTTCATCATTCCGTGTAAGGAAAAGAATATTTTTTACAGGAACAGCCCGGCAGCCAGCATGGCGAGGTCCCTGAGAACGTCCCACAATTTTTCCGCATTGTGGATGCAGTCCGCCAGAAAGCGGTGGAGGCTGACGGCGTTGAACAGGCGCAGGAGCGCCAAGAAGAGAAGAAGATTGGCAAAATATACGAGAATCAAAGAGAAGAAGGTGCCGTTGTCCGCCAGGTCCGGCTGATCCTTGGGAATGATCCACGCCGTCCAGAACAGGTGGAAGCACCACCAGAAGCCCAGGCCGGAATAAAGAAGGGCCTGGCAGGTGACCGTAGGCCAGAAGATGTACGTTACACCCCATACCAATCCCCACAGCATGGCCCAGAGAGGCAGGAAATAGGGGGAAAGGGAGATAAAGATGTTGTTTTTATCCGTCTGGATGTAACCTCCGTCCAGATCCGCTTTGAAAGCATGGATGGAGCCGCGGCTGCAAATAACCGCCAGCGCGTGCGTCAGTTCATGCCCCAATACGTACAGGTACAGCAGGGAGGACGTGAACAGCCTGCTGCTGCCCAGCACCACCCACACGGCAGCTCCCATCAGGGCGTACCATACGGGAATGGAGAAGAGGATATTGAGGCTGCCGGAGGCATGGGCCAGCTGGTCGCACAGGGACATGGCCGTGATCAGAGCCAGCGGGAGCAGGATAAGGGTGGCTACGGCATGCCTGGTGAACCGGGTTCTGCGCGGGAGGTCCATGAAGGAAAATTCCTGGCATTCGTCCTCCCAGTATTCGGAGGAGACCTGGGCGCGGTAAGTCTTGTCCCAGGCGTCCCGGTTGCATTGCCTCATCATGTCGCCGAGGCTTGCCGCGGATCTTGGTTTCCGGGCGGTTTCTGCATACCGGCGCCAGTCCTGGCGCGGCGGTGTGTGTCTGGGGGCCTTGGGCATGCGGTGTGAGGTCTGAAGCCAGCATAAAGGGACTTGGCGAGAAATGCGAACCAAATTTGCCTCTTCCGGAAACCGGAGGAAAAAATGTTTTATGCGCGTTGGATGTTCCTGTATAATCCGCCGCATGCAAGATGTCCTGCTGGTTCTGGAAACTTCCTGTGTGCAGTCTTCCGCTGCGGCTTGGAGCGGGGAAAGACTGCTGTGCCAGACGGCATGGAGAGCGGAGCGCAATCATTCTTCCGCTATTTTCAAAGCGGTGCGGCAGGTCCTGGATGCTTTGGAAGGGCGGCGTTTGAAGGAAATCGTGGTAGGTTCCGGTCCGGGCTCTTACGGCGGAATCCGCGTCGCGCTCGCCGTGGCGGACGGTCTTTCCCTGGTGCACGGTTCCCGCGTGGCGGCTTTTTCCTCATGGAACGGGCTGGATTTGCTGCATGGGAAGGCCTGCGTAATGTCAGACGCCCGGCGTGGCGGCTGGACGTGGGGGAAGCTGGAAAACGGCGTTCTGACGGATGTGCCGGCAGTATTGTCCGCGGAGCAGGCCCGCGCCTGCGTGGCGGAGTGTTTGGAAAAAGGCGTGCCCGTTTTTTCCACGGAAACGGCGGAACATCTGACCGCCCGGGAAATGTCGGGGATTGTTCCCGTGTGTCCTTCTGCGGGGGCGCTCGGAGTCGCGTGGATGGCCCAGACGGAGGCCCGCAGAGAAGAACTTCTGGAAAGTCCGGCGGAACCGCTGTATATAAGGGCTCCGCACATCACCCGCGCCAAACGTCCCGCATGGGCCGTGAAGGCGTAATTAAGGTTTGACTTTCTGGAAGATTGTTAGACTTTTAACCGGTAATCTTCACCACCAGTAGTATTTTTTAACATGAGCAATGACACTTTTTCCGAACGCCTCGCATATCCCAAAGGTTTAAAAGGAATCATCGCCAATGAATCCGCTTTGAGTGACGTGCGCGGCGAGGAAGGGCGTCTGTTGTATCTGGGCTATGATATTGATGATCTGGTGGAGATGTGCTGTTTTGAAGAAGTGGTTTATCTGCTTCTCAACAAGCGTCTTCCCAACCGGGAGGAATTGGAGAGCATCAAGAAGCGCCTCCGTTCCGACCGCGACCTGCCCCAGCCCATTCTGGATTTCTTTAAAACGGCCACCAAGTCCGCCCGGCCCATGTCCGCCCTCCGGACGGCTGTTTCCATGCTCGGCATGTATGACGACCGGACGAAGGACGCCGGGCAGTTGAAGGAAATAGGCCTCAGCCTCATTGCCAAGGTTCCCGTGATGGTGGCGTATTACTACCGTTTGTGCCAGGGGCTGGACCTTCCCCCCGTTCGGGAAGACCTGAGCGAGGCGGAACATTTCCTGTGGTTGCTGAAGGGGGTGGAACCGGATCAGGATGAAGCCCATATCCTGGAGGTAGCCTACATCCTGCACGCAGACCATGGCATGAATGCCTCCACCTTTGCGGCCCGCGTCTGCATCGCCACGCTTTCGGATATGTATTCCGCCATCACAGCGGCCATCGGCACGCTGAAAGGGCCGCTTCACGGCGGTGCCAATGAGGGCGTGATTGAAATGCTCAAGGAAATAGGCACGGAGGACCGGGTGGACTCTTACATTGAGGACAAGCTGGCGCGGAAGGAAAAAATCATGGGCATGGGCCACCGCGTGTACCGCGTGCTGGACCCCCGCGCCCCGCATTTGCGCCGCATGGCCATCCGCCTCGCCTCCCGGATCGGAGAACCCAAGTGGATACGCATGTCGGAACGCATCGCGAAACTTGTTCGGGAGCGCAAGGGATTGAATGCCAATGTGGATTTTTATTCCGCCACGGTTTATTACAGCATCGGGATTCCCTCCAGGCTGTTTACCGCCATTTTCTCCATTGCCCGCTGTAGCGGCTGGGTGGCCCAGGTGCTGGAACAAATGGAAGATAACACGCTGTACAGGCCGCTGACTCTTTACACGGGGCCCAAGGACCGCATTCCGGTTCCTACGATAGACATGCGGTGACAAGTTTTGAGCGGGAAAGGCGCCGGATATGGCTTCCGGCGCCTTTTCTGTAAGTGTCTCCCGCTTCTCCGTAATGTTTGTTCATTGTCCTGGGCATTTCCTTCCTTCTCCCCGTTCCGTCTGGCTGGGGAAATGATTCCCGTAGTACTGGCGGTGAGCCTTTTGGCTGCGGGATTCCGGAGATTCTATATTAGCGGTTAGTTCTAGACGTTGATGTTCTTTTGACCGGCCTTCCATATAGTGGGGCACATGGCGCTTTTGCAGAGGCCCCTTTCAAGTGATTCCGGAGGGCTGGCGGGAGTCCCCCGCAACCCGTCTGACCGGGTGGCCCGTGTTACGGTGGAGTTTTATGCCTTTCCCGTAGAAAAATATTTGATGCGCAGGAAATATGCCGGAAAAGAGCCGGCAGGCATTTTCAGATCCCTTTTTCCCGTGATGGCCACGGCGGCCTCGTCAAATGCCTGTCTGGCGCAGTCCTTCATAAAGAACAACAGCTACGGCTGTGGATAGATTCAGGCTGCGGGCTCCTTCCCCGGGCATCGGAATCGTCAGGGCGGTATCTGCGTACTCTCTCAGCATGCTTTCCGGCAGTCCTCGGGATTCCGGTCCAAAAACCAGATAGTCCCCCGCATGAAAAACCGCATTCCAATGGGAACGTGGCGCCTTGGTGCTCAGGTACCAGAATTGCGCGCCGGGGGCTGCCGCCTGCTTCAATTCCTCCAGGCTGTCCCAGACATGCAGATCCACTTTGGCCCAATAGTCCAGCCCCGTACGGCGCACATGCTTTTCATCCAGGCTGAACCCCAAAGGTTTGATCAGATGGAGCCTGGAACCCGTTGCCAGAGCCAACCGTCCGGCGGCTCCCGTATTATGCGGAATTTCCGGATGAAACATGACGATGTGGAAACGGGGCTGCATGCGCTTATTCTCATCACAAACATGCCTCCCGTTCAAGTGGGACTTGTCCAAAAGTGGCAAATAATGTACGTTTTCACCCGATGAGAGACATCGTGTATTTTGATTTGGAAACCCGTCATTCCGCGGCGGAGGTGGGCGGCTGGCACAATACGGCCGAGATGCGCCTTTCCGTGGGTGTGACTTATTCCACGGCTTCCGGAAAATATACGATTTATTCCGAGGAAATGGTGGATGATCTCATCCGGCAGCTTTCCCAGGCCGACCTGGTGGTGGGTTACAACCACGAGCATTTCGACTATGGCGTGTTGCAGCGTTATACGATGTGGAACATGATTGATATCACGAACAACCTTGATTTGTGCAAGGACATCGAACAGCGCGGGGGAGTGCGCGTCAAGCTGGATTCCGTGGCGGCCGCCTCCATCGGTTCTTCAAAAACGGCCGTGGGCACCCAGGCTCTCAAATGGTGGGCGGAATATGTGCAGACGGGCAATACGGAGCTTTTAATGGATATAGCCCGTTATTGCTGTTTTGACGTGAAGGTGACGAGGGATGTGCACTGGTACGGTGCGGAGCACGGTTTCATCCGTTATGATGATAAAAAGGGCGGCCAGGTGGAATTGCCCGTAGATTGGAAGTTGTAATTCTGTGGGCATTTCCGGACGGCTGTGGCCGTTTTTTCTCCGGGTGCTGGAATATGTCTGGTTTCCCGCCTTTGGCGGCGCTGCCGTTTGTCCCGGGCGGATGCCGGTTATCAAGAAATGGCAGGGGCAGAGAAAAAGCTTCCGACAGGAGGCGGATGTCAATCGCATGGTTGCCGTTTGGCTTACCGGCGGTTGATGCGGGCCACTTCCCGCTGGGCTTCGCGCATTTCCACGCGGGCTTTCAAATCGTAGCGCTGGTCGCGGTGAGTTTTGCCCTTGCCCAGGCCAAGAGCCAGTTTCACCTTGCCGTTTTTCCAGTACAGCTTGAGGGCCACCAGGGAGCAGCCTTTCTGGGAAGTCTGCTGCTCCAGTTTGAAGATTTCCCGTTTATGGAGAAGAAGACGGCGGGGGCGGCGCGCCTGGTGCTGGAAGAATTCTCCTGCTGTCTCCCAGGGCTGGATGTCGCAGCCGTACAGGAGCATCTGGCCGTTTTCCACCCTGGCGAAGGAATCGGCAATGTTCACCTTGCCGGCGCGGATGGACTTGACTTCCGTGCCCTTGAGTTCCATGCCGCATTCGTAGGTGTCCAGAATTTCGTAATCCCGGCGGGCTTTTTTGTTGGTGGAAATGTCGGAGCTCATGGCACGAAGGGGAGAAGGAGGAAAAGGCCCCGGACTGGGAGACCGGGGCCTTGCTGGATAGAGAGGATTCCGTACGGAATTCCGGTCCGGAACGGCAATAAAGGGAATGTATTGTTATTGGTTGTCTTCCTGGAGGTCGCCGGATTCCGCATGATAGACGAGCTTGCCTTCAATGATCTCCGTCAGGGCAATGTTCGCGTTGCCCATATGGGGCGTGGTGGGTACCAGCGGAGCGCGGCCATTATTAAGCTGGGCAACGCGGCGGGAGACCACGTTGATCAGCATCTGGGGCTCGGAAATGATTTTGGAGGCTTGTTCGACGAGTTCGGCTTTCATGTAAAAAGGTCTAGGTGGATATCCTGATGCGGAAAAACATATAAGGGCGGCTTCT
The DNA here is from genome assembly GCF_030848305.1 of Akkermansia muciniphila. Lineage (NCBI taxonomy): Bacteria > Pseudomonadati > Verrucomicrobiota > Verrucomicrobiia > Verrucomicrobiales > Akkermansiaceae > Akkermansia > Akkermansia muciniphila. The sequence continues at coordinate 1,840,935 of NZ_CP114598.1, forward strand.
GCCCGGAATCAAGCCTATATTACGGCATGAGCTGCCTCCGCTCGCGGGAATCCAGCTCTTTCCATGCGCCGGGTTTCAGTCCCGACAAGGAGAAATTTCCGATTCTGGCGCGCAGAAGCCGGAGCGTGGGAAAGCCGATGGCGGCGGTCATGCGCCGCACCTGGCGGTTTTTCCCTTCCACCAGCGTCAATTCCAGCCATGAAGTGGGAATGGAGGCGCGGTAGCGGACGGGAGGGATGCGGGGCGGCACGTCAGGCTCCCTGCGCATGAGGCGTGCCCGGCAAGGCAGCGTGCAGTGCCCGCGGATGCGGAGGCCACCGAGTTCCAGCGGGCGCAGGTCCGTTTCGGAAGGAGTGCCTTCCACCTGGCTCCAATAGGTTCTGGGATGTCTGCCGGAGGGGTTCAGGAGACGGTCCGCCAAGCCCTTCTCATCGGATAGAAGAAGCAGCCCTTCCGAATCCGCATCCAGCCTTCCGACAGGATACACGCCGGGAGGAAAACCGAATTCGGCCAGTGTCCGGTGGTGGGGAGCCTCCTTCGTAAATTGGGAGAGAACACCGTAAGGTTTATTGAACGCCAGAATCATGCCGTGTGCGGCGAGGGTAGCATGAAATGCCGGCTTTGGCACGGGAATTTGAAGCGGCTTGACTTGTCTGCGTTGGGGAAGGAAAGTATCTGCATGCATGGAAAAACGGCAGGCTGCGTCCTGATGCTTGCGTGCTGCGTGCCCTTCTGGGTTCAGGCCGCGCCGGATACGGCAGAAGTGAAGGCAAAAATTGCGCGGAAAATCTGGCAAAACGAATGTGCCGGGACAATAAAGGGGCTGGTTTCCTGGAACCGGGGAGAGGCGTTTCCTTCCCTGGGCATCGGACATTTCATCTGGTTCCCAGCCGGAGTCACGGAAAGGTTTGAGGAAAGTTTCCCTTCTTTCATTCATTTCTGCCGCAGGAAGGGAGGCCGGGTTCCGGAATGGTTTTCCGGTGCGGCTCCGTGGCGGACCAGGGATGAGTTTGAAGCGGCGGATGTTCGCGGCGGTCTTCCTGAACAAATGCGCCGGTGGTTGTCCAGTCCGGCGGCCCTGCAAATGCAGGCGGATTTCATTATTGCCAGGTCTGTGGCCGCTCTGGAGCGTATCAAGAGCCAATCCCGCCGCCCGGAAGAGATGGCGGCCCGCTATTATGCCGTGGCGGCGGCGCCCAACGGCATGTACGCCCTGATTGACTACGTGAATTTCAAGGGAGAAGGAACCAATCCGGCGGAACAGTACGGGGGGAGGGGCTGGGGGCTCAGGCAGGTGCTGGAAGAAATGCGGCCTGTTTCTCCCGGACAGCCCGCGGCGGTTGAATTCGCGGAAGCGGCCAAAAGGGTGCTTCAGCGCCGCGTGGACAACAGCCCCCCGGGCCGCGGAGAAGCGCGCTGGCTTGCCGGATGGCGGAACCGGTGCGATTCCTATAAGAGGAATTGGTGACGAATTCCTTTCCTGACGGAAAAGACCAGTTGCGCAATTATCCTTGACCTGACGGGGATTAAGGTGTAATTCCCTCACTTCATCCTGAAACTTCGCTAAGTTTATGCCAGACACTCAAGAAGAAACAACGCTGATTCTGCTGAAGCCCGACTGTGTGCGGAAAAACCTTTCCGGCACCATTCTGAAACGTTTTTTGTCCGAAGGGTTTCGCCTGCGCGGCATAAAGATGATTCAGCTTGACGAACCGGTTCTCCGGGAACATTACGCCCACATTCTGGACCTGGTTATCAACGGAGAACCGCTTTTCCCGAAGCTGCTTGATTTCATGACCAGTTCTCCGGTCATCGCCATCGCCCTGAAGGGGCCCGGCGTTATTGTGCGCGTGCGCGAACTGCTGGGGCCCACCAACTCTCAGAAGGCGGAGAAAGGCACAATCCGCGGCGATTACGGAACAGACAGCATGATGAACATCTGCCATGCGTCCGACAGCCGTGAATCCGCCGCTGTAGAGCTGGCAAGATTTTTCCGGGAAGAAGAATTGTTTGACGGCCTTAATTAAGCGAAGGCCGCCTTTTTCCCGTCCGGTTCATTGTAGGCCGCAGCTGTTGTCGCAGTTGCGGCCTTGGTCGTGTCGGAACTGTGCTTCCTATGGGATGATGAAGAGGGAATACAGCGGTTTTGCAGGGAAAAGCAGAAAAGAACGGATTACTTTTCCCAGGGAGTGGTGAGATAAAGGAAGGCCTTTTTCATGCGGTAGGCCTCGCGCATGAAGCCGTCCATGATATTGTTGCAGCTGTGCTTGGAAAAGGAATAGCCGTAAATGCGCTTGATGGCGGCATCCTCCCCGTGCTGCTTCTGGCGCTTTAATTCCGCGTCCATGTCCCGGCGTTCGATGTTGGGGGCGCTCAGATTGTCGCCATGCCAGCGGAAATCCGCCAGCAGCCTGTTGTAATGCACGAATTTCTTTCCGGCACGGCCCAGGCGCGCGTAATATTCCCCGTCCATATCATAGTGGAAACGCTCGTCCAGCAGAAACCCCTCTTCAATAGTAGTGCTCCGGCGCAGGAACAATGCCGTGGAGGCCAGATAGGTTCCGTACCAGATGTGCATGTTCAGGCTGTAGGGCAGGGCTTTCATGGCGCGTTGGATATCTCCGTCCGGCCCGATGAAATTCCATGCTCCGTGCACGATATCCGCATCCGGGCGGGAATCCGCAAAGACCTTGACCGCCGCCAGAGCTCCCGGCAGCAGCCGGTCATCCGTATTCAGCCACATTACCCATTTCCCGCGCGCTTTGCGGAAGCCGCGGTTAATGCCTTCTGACATGCCGGAATCCTTCTCCACATGCAGTTTCAGGTGAGGATAGGAATGCAGGATATCCAGGGTGCCGTCCGTGGAGCCTGCATCCTGGATGATGTGTTCAAATGTGGCTCCTTTCTGGTTATGGACGCTCTCTATGCATTCCCGCACGTAGCGGGCGTAATTATAGCTGGGCGTAATGATGCTGAAGTCCGGTTCTGTGTCCATGGGCAAGGTCAGTTAAAAGGCTTGATGGAACGTTCCTTGGCGATGTAAATAGGGCGCTTTTTAACTTCCGTATAAGTCTTGGCCAGGTACTGGCCCAGAATGCCCAGGCACAGCAGCACGATGCCGCCCATCATGCAGAACACGCATACCAGGGAAGTCCAGCCGTAGGCGGAATGGGGCCAGATTAATTCGTGGACCGTCAAGATAATGATGGAAAGGAATGAGATGAAGGAAAGAAGCACCCCCATGATGGAGGCCAGCGCCAGGGGGGCGGTGGAAAAAGCCACAATGCCTTCAATGGAGTACAGAAACAGCTTGAAGAAAGACCACTTGGTTTGTCCTGCCACACGTTCCACATTTTCATATTCAAACCATTTGGTCCGGAACCCCACCCATTCGTACAGCCCTTTGGAAAACCGGTTGTACTCCTTCAGGGAAAGCAGGGCTTCCAGTACGGGACGGGTCATCAGCTTGTAGTCCCGGGCTCCATCTACGATGCGGGTGTCCGATATCTGGTGAATGGTCTTGTAAAAGGCACGGGCGAAAAAGGACCGCAACGACGGTTCCCCCTGCCGGGTGACGCGTCGCGTCCCCGCACAGTCGTACCCTTCCTCTTCAATGGCTTTCACCATATCCGGGAGCAGGGAGGGAGGATCCTGGAGATCCACATCCATGACGGCGGCATAATCCCCTGTGGCCGCTTCCAGGCCCGCATAGATGGCGGCTTCCTTTCCGAAATTGCGGGAGAAGGAAATGAATTTTACCTCAGGGGAATATTCCGCCATTTTCTTAATTATTTCAAGGGAACGGTCCGTGGAACCGTCGTCCACGAAGATAAGTTCCGGGGAATAGCCCTCCAGGCGTTCCTTGAAAACCCGGTCTACTTCTTGCTTGAACACCGGAATGGCTTCTTCTTCATTCAGGCAGGGAATGATCAGGGAAATGCGTTTCATATCAGTGCCCGAATCATACTTGAGAGGACGTACGGATACCAGAAAATAGTCCTAGCATGCACAAAGCCTTCCTCCGCCTTTTGGCGGAGGAAGGCTGCCGGAGAAGGAAGCCGTGAGCGGCAAAATACCGGTAAAGTCAGAATTTCGGCAGGTTGCCGATGTCATCTTCGTTTTCAGGGGCGTGCGGGTCTTTCAAATCACTATCCCCGTCTTTTCCAAAAGACCAGAAATCATAATCCGGATTCAGGCCGTTGCCCATTTTCAGGTTTCTGGCCCTGTCAGTTCTGGTGGGGATGGACTGTTCGCTGCCCAGACGGTAACGGTAGGGAGAACCCCATGGATCCGCCAGAATATAAAGGGTAACCGGTCTGCCGTCCTTGCCTTTCACATGGACCTCCCGGACAGTCGGATTGCTTTTGGGCTGCGTAGAGGGATTCAGCTCGTCATTGTAAATGGTTGTATCCCTGGCAGGGACACCCTCATTCTTATGGTCGCCGAACAGGGCCATGTAAACTACATTGGAGCTGTATTCCTCCCCGTCGGCCACGGCTACGCCGTGATTGTTGAAGGGAGCTTCCGTGCCGTAGGGATAGCGGTCATGGTCGCTGTGGTAGCTCTCCAGCCCCATTTCAATTTTGCGGACAATGGATTCCGTAGCCTGTTCATTTTTTCTGGTTTCAAGCCAGGTGTAAATGGAGATGGTCAGCGTGGCCAGCACCACGATGATCACCATCACCACCAGGATTTCCATGAGGGTGAACCCCTTTGCCTCCCGGAGCCTGCGGTATGCGGAGTGAATTTTCATCTGCTTCTGCTTGAGCGGGTTACCCCATCTTTTCAATAACCTGCAGGAGGGGCAGGAACATGGCGAACACAATGCCGCCCACGACCACGGCCAGGAATACGATCATGATGGGTTCCAGCATGGAGGTCATGGCTCCCACGGCATTGTCCACTTCATCGTCATACACATCCGCGATTTTCAGGAGCATGTCCGGCAGTTGGCCTGTTTCTTCCCCCACGTCCACCATGGAGATCACCATGGGCGGGAAAAGCTTGGAGGAGGACATGGGCGTCACTACGGATTCGCCTTCTTTGACGGAGCCATGGATGAGGCCGATGGCGTCTCCCACGATCATGTTGCCGGCGGTGTCCTTCGTGATGGTAAGCGCCTGGAGGATGGGAACGCCGGAAGTCACCAGCGTGCCGAAGGTTCGGGCAAAGCGGGCGATGGCGCTTTTGCTCTGGACATTGCCGATGACCGGCATTGTCAGCAGTGCGGAGTCAATCTTGCGGCGTCCGTTGGGCGTCTTGCTCATGGCCGTGAAGACAGCGTACAGGATGGCGACTACAGCGGCCAGAATGACGGCATTGGGTACGAAGAAGGGAGCGGCCATGAACCAGTCGCTGATGCCGAACACAAACTCGGAAATACCGGGAAGCTCCTGATTCTGCTCTGCGAACATCGCCTTGAATTTGGGCACGATGACCAGCATCAGGAAGATCACAATGCCTACGGCGATGAACAGGACGATGGAGGGGTACACCATGGCGGAGATCACCTTGCTTTTCAGTTTTTGAGCCTTTTCCTGGTATTCCGCCAGACGGTTCAGCACGACTTCCAGCACGCCGCCCAGTTCCCCTGCCTTAACCATGTTGACAAACAGACGGTCAAAAATTCTGGGGTGTTGGGCCAGGGCTTCCGAGAAGGTGGAACCGCCTTGAACGGAATCTCCCAGAGCTTCGATGGTTACGCGCAGGTTGGGGTTTGCCTCCTGTTTGGCCAGCACGTTCAGACTCTGGAGCAGGGGAAGCCCTGCGTCAATCAGCGTAGCAAGCTGGCGGGTGAAAATCATCAGAGCCTTGGCCTTGATTTTGCCTCCCAGCTTGCCTTTTTGCTTCTTGGCCCCCTTGGCCTTTTTCTTGGCGGCAGGCGTCTGCTGAATTTTGCCCTTGCCCGCTTCTACGATCTGGGTGGGGTACAGGCCATGCGCCCGGATGGCTTCCATGGCCTCCGCTTCGGAGTTGGCCTCCAGGGCGCCTGTTTTCTGGTCGCCTTTATGGTCAAGTGCTGTATATTGATATTTAGGCATATATATTATGTTTTAAGTGTTTTTTCTTGGTGGTTGAAATAAGGGGGGAAGCAATGGCGTCCGGTTGTCCATTAAGTATATTTCAGCACTTCTTCAATAGTAGTGTTGCCGTCATAAATATTTCTCAGCCCGTCTTCCCGCAGCGTGGACATGCCCATTTCAATGGCTTTCTGTTTTAGCACCACGGAAGGAGCGCGATCCGTAATCATGTCACGCAGGGTGTCGTTAATATCCAGAAGCTCATAAATTCCCTTGCGGCCCCTGTAGCCGGAATTGGAGCATTTATCACAGCCGCGGCCCGTGAAAAAGTGCTTGTCCCCCAATTCATAAGGAGATACGCCAAGCTGGGAGAGGATGGTGGATGAGGGTTCATACGGCGTGCGGCAGTCCGGACAGATGGTGCGCACCAGGCGCTGGGCAAGCACCCCTTCCAGGGAGGCGGCCACCAGGAAAGGTTCGCACCCCATGTCCACCAGTCGCGTAATGGCTCCGGCAGAGTCGTTCGTATGCAGGGTGGAGAGAACCAGGTGCCCCGTCAGGGATGCCTGGATGGCGATTTGAGCTGTTGCCATGTCTCGCATTTCCCCCACCAGAATACGGTCCGGGTCCTGTCGCAGGAAGGCGCGCAGCACCATTGGGAAGTCCAGGCCGATGGCTTCATTGATGGGAATCTGGATGATGCCGTCAATGTCGTATTCAACGGGGTCTTCCGCCGTCAGAACCTTGGAATCAATGGTATTGATTTCACGCAGGGCGGCATACAGCGTGGTTGTCTTGCCGGCGCCGGTGGGGCCGGTAACGATGAAAATGCCGTTGGGCTTGTGGACTGTGTCCAGAATATACTCGTGGATATGCGCCGGAAGCCCCAGATTGTCCATGTTCAGGTTGACGGAAGAACGGTCCAGGACGCGGAGCACTACGGATTCTCCGTACTGAGTGGGGAGGGAAGAAACGCGCATGTCCACGGAACGGTCCCCTATCTGCTTGACGATGCGGCCGTCCTGCGGAATGCGACGTTCCGCAATGTTCATGTTCGCCATGACCTTGACGCGGGAAATGACCGGCACAGACAGGTGAACGGGGGGCGGCTGCATTTCATACAGGGCGCCGTCCACACGGTAGCGGATTTTGAATTCCTTCTCAAAGGGTTCAAAGTGAATGTCGGAGGCCTTCTCCTTGATGGCCTGCGTAATGACGAGGTCCACAAAGCGGATGACGGGAGCGGCGGCGGAATCTTCCGTCTCATTGTTGACCTGCATGTTGTTCAGTTCCTGCATCAGGTCGGACATGGCGGCGGATTCGCCTCCATAGAGTTCATTGATACGGTCAGAAATCTGGTAATCCGGCGCTACCAGAACATGGATGTCCTGGCCGAGGGCGAAGCGCAGGTCTTCTACCGTCTGGGGATTCAGGGGATCCACCAGGCAGACGTACAGGCCTTCCGGGCCGTGCCGAACAGGGAGCGCCCCGTGCAGGCGCACGAGCGTGGCCGGCATCATGTTCTGCACATTCGGGTCAGGCTGGAAGTTGTCCAGTGTAATAAATTCCGTACCCAGGTCGCTGGCGATCATCTGCCAGATGTCGTCCTTGCTGCCGATAATGCCGAAGTCCGCAAGCACTTCCGGCAGTTCCTTGCCGGAGGCGGTCATTTCCTCCTTGATGTCCTTTGCCAGGGATTTGTCGATCATTCCCCGGCCGATAAAAAGTTCCAGTGTGAGGTTGGTGTCCATAATAAGCAGAATGAATAGCGGGGAAAAATCAGTTGGCGTCTCCCATGGTGACGTTCAGCACTTCTTCCGGAGAAGTAAGCCCGGCCAGCACTTTGCGTACGCCGTCTTCTCTCAAGGTTCTCATGCCCAGTTCCCGGGCGCGCTGGCGCAGCTGGGGGGAAGTCAGGTTCTCGTTAATCATGCGGCGCACCTCGTCGTCGATTTCGAAAATTTCAAACAGGCCCATTCGTCCCTTGAATCCGCCGCCGCGGCAAAAGTCGCAGCCGTGGGGCGCCTTGATTTGGCCCTGGGCAAGGCGGGACATATCAATGTTCAGCGTATGCGCCTGCTTTTCCGTCAGAGCGCCGTCCACCTTGCAGCGGTCACACAGCTTGCGGACGAGACGCTGGGCCATGATGGCGCGGACGGAGGAGGCGATCAGGAAGCGTTTGATGCCGATGTCCGCCAGACGGGCCACGGCGCTGGGCGCATCATTGGTGTGAAGGGTGGAGAATACGAGGTGCCCCGTCAAGGAGGCGTTGATGGCGATGCTGGCTGTTTCCATGTCTCGAATTTCCCCAATCATGATGATGTTGGGAGCCTGGCGGAGCATGGCGCGCAGGGCGGCGGCGAAGGTCATGCCGATATCCGCTTTCACCATGACCTGGTTGATGCCGGAGAGTTCATATTCCACAGGATCTTCCACCGTGATGATTTTTTTATCCGGGCGGTTGATGTGGTTCAGGCACGCGTAGAGGGTCGTGGTCTTACCGGAGCCGGTAGGCCCCGTTACCAGGATAATGCCGTCCGGCAGGGTAATGAGGCGGTCGAACACGGCTTCATCATCCGAGAAAAATCCGAGCTGGGGAAGGCCCAGCACCAGGGCGGATTTATCCAGAATACGCATGACGATGCTTTCCCCGTGGTTGCTGGGGACGGAGGAAACACGGAGGTCGATTTGCTTGCCGCCGATGCTCATCTGGATGCGTCCGTCCTGGGGCATGCGTTTTTCCGCAATGCTCATGGTGGTGCTCATTACCTTGAGGCGCGCGATGATGGGGCTGAGCAATTTTTTGGGATGCGTGGCAACCTCCACCAGCTTGCCGTCCACGCGGTAGCGGATGCGGAGCCTGTTTTCCATGGGTTCAATGTGAATATCGGAGGCCCTCATCTTGAAAGCGTCCGTCAGCATTTGCTGCACCAGCCGGATAATGGGAGCGTCCTCCCCTTCCAGTCCGTCGGTTTCTTCCGGAACGCTCAGATCCCGGTAAAATTCATTTAACCGGCTTTCTACCGCGCTGCGGGTGGCGACGCTGAAAATCACGTCCCGTCCCATCAGCTGGGGCAGGCTGTCCATCGTCTCCAGATTCAGGGGATCGTCAATGGCTATGTTGATGGAAAAACCGTCGTCGGAAATGGGAATGGCCCGGAAACGTCTGGCAAGTTCCGGCGTGATGAGTTCGCGCACCTCCTGGGGAATGTGCATGGCGCCCAGGTCTACAACGGGGAGAAGGGAGTTGGACGCCGCCACCTGGGCGATGACGTCTTCCGTAAGATAATTGGCCTGAATCAAAAAATCGACCAGGTCCTGGGTGGGAGATTTTTGACTGCGCGCGTACTGAAGAATTTCTTCATTCAGATATCCGGCCTGCGTAAGAAGTTCGATGAGATATGATTCGTTGGAGTACACGTCGATCTCTGGATGCTATTGTTGAAAGTCTGCCGAAATGGAGCGGCAGGATACTCCCCTATTTCTGACAGGTTCGGAACGTAAAGTCAACTTAGCTTCCCTCAAAATGGCATTTTTTTTCAGGCGTGTGCGAAGGAGGAAAAAAACTCTTTCCCTCTCCGCCGTTTCCCGAATCTGCGGAATCTCCCGGAAGGAGGGATTTTCCCTGTTTTCAGGGCTTCTGGCCGGGAAGGTTGGAAAGCAGGTCTTCCAGTTCCGACATGCTGGATACGCGCACCAGGCGGGAGCGCATTTCCTTGGCGCCGGGAAATCCCTTCGTATAAGCCAGGATTCGTGACCTCATATGGCGCATGGTGTGAAGTTCGTCCCCATAATGGCGGGACTCCAGGGCCATCCGGGCATGCCGCAAAATCAGGTTTGTCTTTTCCTGCGGGGCTCTGGCCGGCGGCATGGCCCCGTGCAGCAGATAATACTTGGCGTCTCCGAAAATCCATGGGTTTTCCATGGCCGCACGACCAATCATGACGCCGCTGACGGCCGTATTCTCTTTTACATACGCTACTGCCTGCGGGGTGGAAATATCCCCGTTCCCGATAACCGGCACGGACATGGCCCGCGCGCATTCGTCAATAATGTCCCAGTTGGCCGTCCCCGAATACTGCTGGGAGCGGGTGCGTCCGTGAATGGTAATCATGGAAATTCCCTCATTCTCCAGCAGGCGGCACGCGTCCATGGCGCACAGGCTCTGGAAATCCCAGCCAATGCGTATTTTGGCTGTGACGGGGATTCGTTCTCCTACGGCTTTCACGACGCTTCCGGCTACGGAAGCCAGCAGGGGCAGATCTTTCAGGAGGGAAGAACCTCCATTTTTGCCAACCACTTTGGGAACCGGGCAGCCGAAGTTGATGTCGATAAAATCCGGCTTCTCATGGTCAAGGATCATTCTGGCCGCCTCTCCCATGTGGTTTCCGTCCGCCCCGAAGAGCTGGATGCCTATGGGGCGATGGGCATTTTCTATCTTTGCGTACCTGCGGTTCCTCTCCCATGCCTGGAGAATGCCTTCCGCAGAGACGAATTCCGTCACCATCACATCCACTCCCAGTTCCTTGCAGATGGTGCGGAATATAGGGTCCGTCACTCCTGCCATTGGAGCCAGGAATAGTGGGAAATCCGTTTTGAAGAACGGGAGGGGAGCGGGACGGTTGGAAAAAGTCATGATTCCTTAGGGTGAGGCTAGCACGGGTTTCTATTCCATTCAAGCATCTTGCCTGTTTGGGCGGGGAGGGGAAGACGCAACATGACGGTACTGCGCAGGCATCGGAACTTTGGAAAAATACGGTGAGCGATAAGGAGGCGCGGTATTCCTCCCGGTCTCCCGGAGGGAATTGCAGGCGTGCAGGACAACATCTTTGCGTGCGTTTTCAGGAAGAAAAAACGGCTTCACTTGTTGAGTGAAGCCGTTTGGCAAAAGTTGAAAGATTGTTTTAATGGTTGCCGCAGCCGCAACCGCCGTCCTTGTGGTCGTGGTCGCACTTGCCCTCGCAATCACAATTTTCCTTGTCGCACTGGCCGCCGCAGGAGCAGGAAGACTGGGCGCTCATGGCGCGCTGGCGGGCTTCCTCTATTTCTTCAGGAGTGGGGGCGCGGCCCAAGTCAATGGACATGCCCAGATAATGATTGATGGTGTTCAGAAGTTCGTCAATGGTCTGGCGCGCTTCCAGGAAGCCGCGGGCCGCATCATTCTTGATGACGTTTTCACGCAGGGCGTCGAACTTGGAAATTTCCTCTTCGGTAGGAGGCATCCCGGCCAGGTGCTTGTTGCGCAGTTCTTCACCGTAAGCGTTGACTTCCTCAAAAAGCTTGGTTGCTTCAGGATTCTGGAAAAAGAGACCTATTTTTGCCTTGGAGGCCACAATTTTGTCTTCCTTGGCGAGCAGGTTGCAAAGGGCTTCCGTGGCGGCGCGCAGGTTGTCGTTGAGAACGGGGGTATTCATATGGAATTTATTTAATCATGTCTTTTCGTGCAGGGCAATCCGGTTGCGAGGCATGGCGCGCATTTCCTTGACGCAGATTTGCTGCAGGCGGGAAACCCGGAAGAATAAAAAGGCGTTCCACGTTAAGCGGAACGCCTTTTGATGATGATCAACGTTTTTTAATGCGCCTTGCAGAATTCTTCAAAGCGGTCCAGCGCTTCCTTCAGAATGTCCAGCGTGGTGCAGTAGCTGATGCGGATAGCCTTGTCATTGCCGAAGGCGATGCCGGGGACGGCCGCGACCTTGTAGCGTTCCAGAAGCTTGTCGCACAGGTTCAGGGAGGTGAGCCCCAGCCTGCTCGTGTCCACAAAGAAATAGAAAGCGCCCTGCGGTTCCACAACGCTGATGTTCGGGATGGCGCTGAGGCGGGAGTAAACGTACTGGCGTCGCATGTCGTATTCGTCGCGCATGTCGCTGATGAAACTCTGGTCTCCCGTAAGGGCCTCAATGCCGCCGTACTGGGCGAAGGTGCAGACGTTGGACGTGGTGTGGTCCTGAATCATCTGGATGGCCTTGGCAATGGCGGCCGGAGCTGCGGAGTAGCCCAGGCGCCAGCCGGTCATGGCGTAGCCCTTGGAAAAGCCGTTGATGGTGATGGTCAGGTCGTACAGTTCCGGACTGAGGGAGGCGATGCTGACGTGCTTGGTGTCTCCATATACGAGGTGTTCGTAAATTTCATCAGCCAGGATGAGGATGTCTTCGCTCAGGGCCACTTCTCCCAGGGCGCGCAGTTCTTCTTCGGAATAAACGGCTCCGGTCGGATTGTTCGGGGTAGTGAGGATGACCATTTTGGTGCGGGGGGTCATGGCTTCCTCAAATTGTTCGGCGGTAAGCTTCCATCCGTTTTCCGCCGTAGTTTCCACGATGACGGGAATGCCGCCGCACATGCGGACCATTTCCGGATAGCTGACCCAGTACGGTGCGGGGATGATGACTTCGTCTCCCTCGGATACGGTCGCCATGATGGCGTTGAAACAGGCATGCTTGGCGCCGGCTCCCACGGTGATCTGGGTGAAATCGTATTCCAGGTTGTTTTCCCTCTTGAGCTTTTCAGCGATGGCCTGGCGGAGTGCGGGCAGACCGGCGGAAGGCGTATATTTGGTGGCTCCGTTGTTCAGGGCCTCGATGGCTGCCTGCTTGATGTTTTCCGGGGTGTCCATTTCAGGTTCACCGCCTGCCAAACCGTAAACTTCTTCACCGGAGGCTTTCATAGCCTTGGCCCGGTTGGTCACCTTGAGGGTCAGGGAAGGGGTCAATGCCGCAATGCTGGGGGAAATCATGTCCATTGTTGTGGTGCAGTCGTAAATTTTGATGCCCTGGCGGAAAACAGGCTATTCTCCGCATAAGCGGAAAAACTTTACTCACTGAGCGCACCCCTGGCAAGGAGAATGCTTGCGGCGGCCATTCTTTTTCTTGCGGAGGGCGTTTCTCCCTTTGTAGAAGGGAATTTTCCCGTCAGCGTTTCAGGAGTTTGGCGCGCACCGCTTCCAGCTCCGGCGTTTTCAGCAGGAAAGCGGCTGCCAGATAAACGATGCCGGCACAGCCGCAGACCAGGGATATCCCCAGCACTCTGGCCGGGAAGGGCCAGTTCAGGAAGCCCTGGAGGAACCATGTCTTGCCTGCCCAGCACACCGCACCCAGCAATATTCCCGCCGCCATGATTCTGGACAGCCCGGAAAGCAGCGTCCGTCCGTCTGCGCCGCCCAGCTGGCGGCGCAGGTAAAGGAAGTAAAAGAGAAAATTGAAGGTAGTGACTACGGAGGTGGTCAGCGCCAGCCACGCCGCGTTTTTATGCAGGATATAGACAAAACAGTAGTTGAGGCCGATGCTGATGGCCAGAGCCGCGGCGGCGGCGATCAGAGGAACCCAGCGTTTTTCAAGAGCCAGGAAGACGGGCTGCACCACCTTGGTTCCGGCATAGCCCAGCAGGCCCAGGGAATAGGCCCCCAGCACTTCCCCCGTGTAGCGCACGGCCTCCTGGTTAAAGCGCCCCCACTGGTATACGGCGGAGACGAATTCCGTTCCCAGGATGGAGAGGATGAGAAAAGCGGGTACCGCAAAGAATGCCACCAGCCGCAACCCCTTGGCGATGTGGACGGCCACTTCCTTTCTCCCGTCTCCCACCATCATGCGGGAAACGGCGGGCAGCACCACCATGCCCGTCGCTACTCCGAAGAGCCCCACGGGAAGCTGCCAGAGTCGGAACGCCGTGGTCAGGGCGGTGACGGAGCCTTTTTGGAGATCCAGAGCGAACCCCGTATTGATGAAGATGGTGAATTGCGTCACGCCTGAAGCCAGCACGGAGGGGAGCATCAGCCCCCAGATTTTGCGCATGCGGGAATCGTCCCAGCGGAAATTGGGTTTCCAGCGGAAGCCGGTTTTTCTGAGTTTGGGAAGCTGCACGGCAATCTGGGCCATGCCCCCGATGGTAACGCCGCAGGCAAAACCATACAAAGCTTTGGGGCCGAAGGATGGATCAATGAAATATCCGATCAGCAGGCCGAACAGGACGGAAGTAACGTTGAAAGCGGCGGAGGCCAGCATGGGCAATCCGAAAACTCCCACTATGTTCAGCGCTCCCATGATGAGGGCGGACAGGGAGGCGAAGCCGATGAAAGGCCACATGAGGCGGCTCAGGTCCGTGGCGAACAATTGCTCCGCCGGAGAGTGATCCCCGCTGTAAAGGGCTTCCATGACGGGCCCCGCAAACAGAATCCCCAGGGTTACAATAGCGATCATCAGGGTGGAAAGCTGGGTTGCCACCTTGTTGGTCAGTTCCCACGCGGCCGCATCGCCCTGCGCCTCCCTCGTTTTGGAGGCTACGCTGGTATAGGATTGGGAGAGAGCTCCTTCCGCAAACAGGTCCCTTAACAGGTTAGGGATGCGGAAAGCCGTGTAAAAGGCGTCCAGGGCCCCGGTAGCCCCGAACAGGGAGGTGTACACAACTTCCCTGACCATGCCTGTCAGGCGACAGGCAAAGATAGCGCTGGAGGCAACCAGGCTGTTCCGCATCAGGGACATGGAAGAGGGAGTCTACTTGAACAGCTGGCGGCAATAAGGCTCCACCTTTTTCATTGCCGGGTTGTCCTTGACAGCCTGATCGCGATCATCCCGGCAGGGGAAAAGGTACAGGGCATATCCTCCGTAGCCGCCCCCCAGGTATTTTTTTGCAAGGGCGTTGGGAATATCCGGCAGGGGCCGCATTCCTTCGTCAAGCTGTACGCTGTAATACAGGGCTACGCCTGCCGCCAGGGTATTGATGTTGCGTTCCAGCACTCCGGTGCGGGCAATGAGGGAGGATTGGGAGATGCGTACGTAGTCCCGTTGTTCATCCGCCATTTTTGGAGTGTCGTGTTCCTCGCCCGTGTATAGAATAGCCATTCTGCCTTCCAGGAAGTCGCCCGTGCCTTTGACGTCCAGCACCGGAGAACTGCCGGAGCGCCATACGCACAACCCCGTTTCCGCGATGACGGCGGGATCCTGCCAGCCGACGCCCAGAGCGAGTTCGGAAGCGACCGGATCGCGCCCTTCCAACATGGCCCACGCGCCGCTACCTCCCAACCCGGAACGTTTTTCATACGGCCATTCGCAGAGGGAAACCATGGGGGTGATGGCGCAGTTGACCACATAGGAACCTTTTCTGGAGTAGCGGGGCACATCCAGCCATCCCCCGGCGAAGTCCACGCGAAGAGGTACGGAGGACGGAGCCTTAATGCGGTTCACCAGCATGGTGGTGGAAACGGGAGTGAATTTGGGGGGCGTTTTGGGAAGCACCACATAATCGGCTCCGACGCGGGCGCACAGCTCTTTCTTGATATCGCTGTAAAGGTCATCTTCCGTGACGGCCAGAATGTCCGGTTTTTCCTGAAGAAATTCCTCTTCAAAATCCAGGCCTTTCTTCATGCCGGTACCCAGAATAACCTTGTCAACCATGCGCAGGCTTTCCAGCAAAACTTTTTTGTGTTCGTCCGGAATGGACGGCTTGCGCTGCTTGTGGTGCCACAGCACGGGTTCCGAAGCAAAAGAGACGATCAGAAAGTCGCCCAGAGCACGGGCTTCTTCAAAAAACTGGATATGGCCAGCGTGGACAATATCATAGCAACCGGAGACGAAAACTTTTTTCATACGTGTGAAAATGATAATTAGTCTGCGGCAGTATGCCCTATTGCCGCGCCGGATGCAAGAGCGAGATGCAGGTATATCAAAAAACGGCACGGGCTGAAGGAAGCCCGTACCGTCAGGGGTATAGAAAATCAACCTTTGCAAAGAACGGTCAGGAAGCTATGGCTTCCTGGTAGCGGCGTTCCACATCGTCCCAGTTGATCAGGCGGCAGAAGTCTTCAATATAGTCCGCCCGGAGGTTCTGGTGCTTCAGATAATAAGCGTGTTCCCAAACGTCGCAGACGAGAATGGGGACAAGGCCGGGAATTTCCAGATTCTGATGTTTTTCCGCCCCGCAGATTACCAGCGTCTTGCTGACGGGGTCCACGCCCAGAATGCCCCAGCCGGAACCTTCCACGCCCTGGGAGGCCGCCTTGAATTCATTCATCATGGCTTCCAGAGAACCGAATTTTTCCTTGATGGCATCTGCCAGAGGTCCTTGCGGCTCTTTTTTGGGATCAGGCGTCATGTTGGTCCAGTAAATGGTATGGAGAACATGGCCGGAAACATTGAAGGACAAGTTGCGCACCCAGTTGGTGGTGGCGGAAGCGTCCAGCTTCCCGTCCGCAATTTCACGGAGCTTTTCAGCCGCGGCATTGGCGCCGGCGACATAGGCCGCATGATGCTTGTCGTGGTGGATGCGCACGGTCTTTTCATCCAGCATGGGTTCAAGCGCGTCGTAGGCGTACGGAAGGGGAGGTAACACATATTTGCCGTCGGCATAACCGATCGTGGAGGGATTTTGCTTTTTAGTCATCTTGCGTTGTGAATGTAGGAATGGCCCTGCTGCCCGGGCTTGGCTGATTGTTCCCAGCGCCGCCAATGAGGAAAGAGCAATAAAACGTCTTCTGTTCATGTCCGCGCCACGGGAATCCATGGGAGTTTGGACATGGGTTGTTTTGGAGTTGTTCAAAAAAACTGGAACCCCGGGTGTTTTATTATGCTCCCTGGGTGGCGGGTCGGGGAAAAGCTTTTCTACCTCTTGACGGCCGATGCCGGCCCCTGGGCCCCGTAGGCGCTGACGCCCCTGACGGCGACAGCCCCCGCATCTCTCAGGAAAGATTTGGGCAGGGTTACGCGGGTCTGGCTGCCCGGAAGGAGGATGCGCGTGGCCCACCGGCTGCCGTAGCGCGCCTGAACGGCCCATTTCCTGGAGGGATTGCCGGACGGCTGCCAGGAGAGGGTTACGGTGGACCCGTTGTCCGCCACGTAAAAATTCTGCGGTTGTCCGGGCGTGCCGGTTCCGCACCAGGGCATGGCGGGCGGAACAGCCATGGAGGGATACAATCTGTTCAGGTATTTCTGGATGCCTCCTGCATTCCGCATGATGGATTTGATGCTCCAGAAGCATTGCCCGGGGGCGGTTCTGGCAAGGCTGCGGGAATAGTTGACCTGAGCCGCTATTTCAGAGGCGGGGCGGCCCGGGTCTTCGCTGCTCATGATGCGTGCCGTGGCAATGCCGGGCCACACCGGGCGTCTGGAGTTCTGGGCTGCCCACCATTGCATCAATGCGGGAAAGCTCTGCTTGGCCGGGCTGCAGCGCCAGTAAAGCTGAGGGGCTAGGTAATCCACCCATCCGCGGGAAAGCCACTTGCGGGCGTCGCAGGCCAGGTGCTCGTAGGCGTCCACTCCCGCTTCAATGCCGCCGGGAACGCCCGGCCTCCAGATGCCGAACGGGCTGACGCCCACCCGCACCCAGGGTTTGGAAGATTTGACGGATTTGTACATGTCCTGCACGAAGTCGTCGATATAGCTCCGGCGCTGGGAGGGAGATTTCCCGTCTCCAAAGGCGGCGGGAGACCACGCCCGGCCGGGAGTGGGGTAGGGGTAGAAATAGTCGTCCAGGTGCACCCCGTCAATGTCGTAGCGGCGCACGACGTCCATGATAACTTTCAGCGCGTGGTCGCGGGAGGCGGAAGCGCTGGGGTTCATCAGCAGCACGGAGCCGGTTCGTTTCATCAAATCGGGGCGCATGAGGGAAACATGGTTGCGGCCTACGGCATGCTTGACGTTGGCCTTTGCCCGGAAGGGGTTGAACCAGGCGTGCAATTCAATGCCGCGGCGGTGAGCCTCCTGAATGGCGAAGGCCAGAGGGTCATACCCCGGATTGACTCCCGGGCCGGAGAGCCACTGGCTCCATGGCTCCAGAGAAGAGCGGTACAGGGCGTCGGCATTCGGGCGCACCTGGAGAAACACGGCGTTCAGCTTTAACTGGGCGCAGGTATTCAGAATGTTCAACAGCTCCGCGCGCTGGGCTGCTCCGGGGAGGCCGGAACGGGAGGGCCAGTCAATATTATGAACGGTGGATATCCATGCCGCGCGGAATTCCTGAGGGACGGCGGGGACGGATTCTCCGGAGGGCTGCCACCCGAGCGCCTGGGAAGCCAGGGCAAGCAGGGAGCAGGAAAAGGCACGAAACAGGGGAAATCTGGTCATGACGAGGGAGGGAAAGGGGTGTTTCCGGAACATTTAACGCCCATTCGGCGGATCTGTCCATGACGGATGCCGGAGGTTCCGTCATGGAGAGGCGCTCCTCAGCAGGGCCTGGACGCCAGGCTGTTGATCAGGTGGGCATTGAATCCGGCCCCGAAACCGTTGTCTATGTTGACGACGGAAACTCCGTTGGCGCAGGAATTCATCATGGCGAGCAGGGTGGTCACCCCGTGGAAATTGGTTCCATAGCCCACGCTCGTAGGCACGGCGATCACGGGGGCCTTTACCAGGCCTGCCAGCACGCTGGGAAGTGCTCCTTCCATGCCCGCCACGGCCACCAGCGCGGTAGCTTGGCGAATGGAGTCCAGATGGGAGACCAGGCGGTGCAGGCCGGCTACGCCGCAGTCCCGGTACCGGACTACACGGCTGCCCAGAAATTCCGCCGTCAGGGCGGCTTCCTCCGCTACGGATTGGTCCGAGGTCCCCGCGCTGACGATGCCGACGAAACCCTTCGTCCGCGGGACGGGATTCGGAGCAATGCGCATGAGACGGGCTTCCGGGTGCATGTCCGCCGCCGGAAAGGCGCGGGTCAGGTAGTCCAGAGCTTCCCCGCTCAGGCGCGTAGCCAGAACATTTTGTCCGGCGGCAAGCAGACTGCGGGCTATCTCTTCAATTTGCTCCGGCGTTTTTCCTGCGCCGTAAATGACTTCCGGGCATCCGGTACGTTCCAGGCGGTTGTAATCAATATCCGTGTGGGAAGAGGCGGGAGCGGTGGCGGCCCGGATTTTTTCCGCCGCTTCCTCCGTGGAAAGGCGGCCTTCCTCAAACTGGTGCAGGATGGCGGTAATGTCATTCATGATGGTTCGTTCATGCTCCCTCTGGAATATCCTTCCAGATCCAGGGTGATGTGGCGGAAACCCAGTTCCCGCAGTCGGCGCGCCACGGTGGCGGCAAGTTTCCTGTTCCAGAACAGGTCGCCTTCCTTTTCCGGCAATTCAATGCGGGCCAGGCTGTCTCCGTGGACACGGACGCGGCAGCCTTTCAGCCCCAGGGTCCTCAGGAAAGATTCCGCTGCGTCCACGCGTCTCAGCAGGGCTTCCGTTACGGGACGGTTGTGCTCCAGCCGGGTCAGCAGGCATGCGTAGGCCGGTTTGCCGCTGACTGATTCCGGAAGGCCCAGCCGGCAGGCCAGACGGCGGATATCCGCCTTGTCCATGGCAGCTTCCAGAAAGGGACTCGGAATGCCGAGTTCCTGCAAAGCTCTGCGTCCGGGCCGGTAGTCGTCCAGGTCGTCAAGATTGGAGCCGTCCGCCAGCAGGGGGAACCCCAGCTCCGCCGCTTTGTCTGCCAGGGAGGAAAACAGGGCGTGCTTGCACAGGTAGCAGCGCAGGGGCGGATTATTCGCAAGGGCGGGCGGGATGGGAAACGCCAGTTTTTCCTGCCGGACACCCAGGCGGCGGCATAACGCCGTGCTGTCCCGCACTTCCTCCTCCATCACGTAGGGCGTTTGCGCGGTCAGGGCCAGGCAGTGATCCGCTCCCAGGATTTGGACGGCGGCGGCAAGCAGCACACTGCTGTCCAGCCCCCCGGACAAGGCGACGGCAAGGCGCTCCCTGGGGAGAAGGACGGCGCGCAGCCGTTCAAACGGAGTCTGTGGCGTCGTCGTCATGGGAAGGTGTGGGAAAAAGCCCCATCAGCTGGCATTGCTCCAGAGGCAACACGGTCTTTTCCGCCAGGGTCCTGCAATCTTCAAATTCCGCTTTCCGGTGATGGGGTCGGCCGTGCATAAAAGAAGTTTTTACATGAACCGTTCCATGGGGCGTAGGGACAGGAGCGCTTTCCCGGCGCAAAAGATGGCGGAGCGTGCCATGCTGCCTGATGCCCGGCGTGCTGCTGTGCAGGAAGAAGGCTTCCCGCACGCGGTCCGTCTGTTCCGGTTGGCACAAGGCGCAAACCTTGACCGCCAGACGGCCTTTCTTCATGCAGACGGACTCCTGCCAGGTATCCAGAGCGCCTGCCTCCATCAGCTTTTCCGCCAGGTAGGCTGTTTGTTCCGGCGTCATATCGTCTATATTGGCGCACAGCTCCGTCAGCAGTTCCGGGGAAGTTTCCACTTCTTCCGTTTCTACCAGCATCACCCGGAGAATATTCGGTATGGACAGTCCCTGTCGGTGGCCTATCCCATAGCCGGTTGCGGTAATCCGGCCTGCCAGCGGAGAGGGGACGGGCTGCGCCAGGGCGGCAATGTAGGCGGCTCCGGTGGGTGTAGTGGCCTCATGGGCGGTTCCATTCAGGGTGGCCCGGAAATGTTTCGCCAGCAAAGCCGTTGCCGGCGCAGGAACGGGCATTGTTCCGTGCTGGCAGGTTACGGTGCCGGACCCCAACTCCACCGGTCCGGTGAAAACGGCGTCCACCCGGAGCATTTCCAGGCAGATGGCAGCTCCCGTGATATCGATGATGGAATCCACTGCGCCCACCTCATGGAAATGTACTTCCTCAGGAGCCGTGCCGTGTACGCGGGCTTCCGCCTCCGCCAGCAGGGTGAAAATAGAAAGGGCCGTCCGCTTGACGGTGTTGGAAAGGGCGCTTGTCTCAATAAGTGTTCGTATATCAGCCATAGTCCGGTGGTGGTGCGCATGGCTGCAGCCGGAATGCCCTTCTTCCTCCGTCAGCACGTCAATCCGGGTTCCCTGGATGCCGTGTTGCTGCGCCCGGCGGCATTCCAGTTTCCACTCCCCGTGCACATGCAATTTGGACAGTTCCCGTTCCAGGTTTTCCCGGTCCGCTCCCAAATCAATCAGGGCGGCCAGATTCATATCTCCGCTGATGCCCGCGCTGCAATCATAGACCAAGGCTCTCATGATGGCCCAGTGTAGAAGGAAAATCTCCTGGCTCAAGGTCAAAATGAGCCTTATCCCGGGAGGGGGCCGGCGCCTGGCAAATCGGGTTTGGCGGATTGCCGTTCGGTTATGAAAAGATGTCCTGTGAAATACATTGCTAGGGAACTTTAAATATGCCACAATCCCTGCGGCGCTGACCAGCGCCGCCCCCGTTCTATATCATGTCCATTCCGTTCTTTTCGAAATTACGATCCCAGAAGCACTATCTTCAACTGGTTAAGCCGGAATTGAAGCAGGTTTCCGAGTTTGTTGAAGCGCAATCATCATGTTTTGACCCGGAGGTGGCCGATTACATGGAGACGGTATGCCAGTCCAAGGGCAAAATGCTTCGGCCGGCCCTGGTTCTGCTGGTTGCCGGCGCTACGGGCGGCGTCAAACCGGCCCATATCCGGCTGGGCGCTCTGCTGGAAATGGTGCATCTGGCTTCCCTCGTGCATGATGACGTGATTGACGGAGCTGATAAACGCCGGGACGAGGCTACGGCGAATGCCCTCTGGGGCAACAGCCTCGCCGTGCTGCTGGGGGATGTTCTCTTTTCCCATGCCATGGTGCTGGGCACGGAATTCGGCAGCACGGAATTCTGCCGCAGGCTGGCGAATACCGTCAGGAACGTATGCCAGGGGGAAGTGGCCCAGTCCAGCCGCCTGTATGATCTGAGCATGACCCGGGAGGAATATTTTGAAATCATCCGGAAAAAAACCGCTTCCCTTTTCTCCGCGGCTACGGGGGGCGCTGGCTGGATTTCCGGAGTAACCCCGGAAGTGGAAGAATCCCTCTATCAGCTGGGGGATCTGCTGGGTGTAGCCTACCAGATTTACGACGACTGCCTGGACATGGTGGGAGATGAAGACGACGCCGGAAAGACGCTTCATACGGACGCCACCAAGGGCAAGCTGACCCTTCCCATCTTCAATTTGCTGGAATGCGGTGACAGGAATGTGGAGGCGACCCTGCGGGACGCCATTGAAAACCGTGAAGTAGTGGATTACTCCGCCTTTCAGGATAATCCCGTTTTTGCGGAGGCGCTGGACAAGGCGATTCAGGTAGCGCTGGAGAAAAACGAGGCGGCCCGCGAAATCCTGTGGCTCCTTCCCCAAACGGAATACCGTGAAGCTTTGGCGGAGATGACCTTTTACATGGACGATCTGCTTAACGACTGCCGTATCTCCTGACCTTCTTCAGAACTTTTTGTCCGGTCATATCCTCATGTAATTTGTGTCTTCCGGCGCTTTTCCGAAAGGAAACCTGACGGAGGGAATGGCCGGGCTGCATGTTGCTTTCTTACGGCCCGGTTGTTTTTCAAGACATGATTAAACCCCGGCCATATGTTCGGGAACGGCGGCGTTTTCTTTATTCCGTTTTTCCGTACCTGCGCGCCCGGAAGGAGTAGGCTACCGCCACCACGGCGGCCAGTACGGCGTACAGGATGAAGCGGTCCGTGGAAATGGCGTTGGCTGCTTCTCCGTTGGACAGGAAAAAAGTAATTGCGGCCACCAGCATGTTGCCTGCAAAAATCGTGAGGTTCCAGAAGCTGGTGATGAGGCTTTTTAAATGCGCCGGAGCTTGCGTATAGGCAAATTCCAGGCCGGTGGTGCTGACCAGGATTTCAGAGATGGTGAGTACGCAGTAAGGAATCAGCTGCCATGCGATGGACATGGAGGCTCCTTCTTCCAGCCGGTATTGCAGGAAAGCGACAATCAGGAATGTAGCGGAACTAAGGGCCAACCCCGTTCCGAGACGCACCAGGGGCTTCGCCAGTGTTACCGCCCTGGGATAAACAAATACGGTGATGAGGGGGATAAACACCATGACAAAAATGGGATTGGCCGCCTGGATTTGGGCCGGCCCGATGGACCAGGAACCGCCCGGAAGCGGGATGGAAAGAGGAATCATCCTGCTGCCCTGGGCCACCCAGGAGGAAGCCGTCTGTTCGAAAATGGACCAGAATGGGATGATAAAGGCAAAGATGGAAAGGATTTTCAGGATGTGCCTGGTGTCTTCCACGGCAGAAGTTCCGCAGCGTTGTTCCGCGTTTTTCCAGCCTCCGTGGAACAGGATGATGAAAAGGACTTTCCAGAAGCCGGCCTGGCCGTTGTTCCGATCCGGAGACGTTTTGTGGTATTTTTTGCGGCCCAGCCAGAAGACGAAAGTGGCGACTCCCATGAAAAGGCCCGGGACGGCAAACGCCCAACTGTACCCGTAATGCTGTTCCATGGCCGGAATGACCAGGAAGGAGAAGAAGGAACCCAGGTTGATGGCCCAGTAGAAGGCATTGAAGGCCTTGGTCATTAACTGCGGGGACTTATTGGGAATCTGGTCTCCCATAAAAGCGGAGACGCATGGCTTGATGCCTCCGGCTCCCAGCGCGATGATGAACAGGCCCGCCATGAGAATGTAACGGCGCGCTTCAATGGTGTGAAAAAGATCCGCCGTTGCCAGAACTCCGTGCCCTACGCAGTAAAGCAGGGAAATATAAAGAATGGTTTTATATCGGCCCCAGACCTTGTCCGCCAGCCATGCCCCCGCCAGGGGAAGCAGATAAACCATTCCCACAAAGATATGGAGGGTGGAGGTTGCCCAGTTGTCGCTCATCAGCAGGTGGCCCGTCATGTACAGCATGAGGATGGACTTCATGCCGTAGAAGCTGAAACGTTCGCAGGCTTCCGTTCCGATGATGTATCTGGATTGGGAGGGCAGGGCGCTCATTGGATGATGAAAAGGCAGAGGATGGAGAGAATAATAAAAATGATGGCCTCCGGGCGGAGGCCATCATGGTGAATGCGTTCAGACGGCGTTCAGGGCCTGTGAAAAGGAGACGGGCGCACTGACGGTTGTCATGAAAGGAAAAACGTTAGCGTTCCTGATTCAGGATGGGGGCAATTTCCACCTTGTATTGGGCAATGCACGCTTTCAGCCAGTCCAGCATGATCATGGATTTTGCCTGGGCAGTCAGAGCCGGGGCAATTTGCTGGGTAGCTTTGATTTGGAATTCCGGCGTATCCTCCAGTTCGCGCTTGACGAGCTGGGTCAGCAGGATGCCGTCCCCCGTGTTGATGGGCTGGGCCATCTGGCCGGGGTTGATGACGGAAACCGCCTGGAATACTTCTTCAGGAGCCGGGAGTTCTTTGGGAGGGGCCAGGCGGGAATTCATGGCCCGTTCCAGAAGAGACTGGAGTTCTTCCTGTGTTTTGGCGTTTTGCAGGTTGACGCTGCTCAAGAGTGCGTTCGGATTAATAAAGGGGCCGTAAGCGCCGGTTTTTGCGCCGGCTTTTCCGGCGATGGCATTGAACTGTTCCACAGGGTTCTCCGCCTTCTGCAGTTCCGTATTGAGTTCCGTAGCTGCCTTGTTCATGGATTCAACGGTCATGCTTTCCAGGAGGTCGGCACGCGCGCTGTTGCGGGCAGACTCGTAAGGCAGGGCTTTGACCGGAGTAACGCCTTCCAGGCGGATCAGGACGACTTGCCCGTTTTCCAGCACCTGCATGGTGCTGATCTGTTCGGCCCCGGTTTTGGCGCGCGCTTCTTCAATGGCCTTGGCATCCGCATCCGCATTCAGGGCGGGGGCTCCCGTCAGGGAGAAAGCCACATCCAGCAGATTGGCGCTGCGTCCGTCGGAAGCGGATTGGTTGATTGTCTGGTTGATTTCCTGAGGCGCGTTTTTGCGCGTTACGGCCGTGTAAGATTTTTTCTCCATTTTGCAGACGCCGGGAGCCTTGGCCAGGGCTTCGCTGATGGCCTGGTCCATGTTCCTGCCGTTGGTGGCGTTCAGCGGTTCCCAGATGTCATTTTCCACCAGGTTCATGGTCTCCATGGTGGCGTTGGAAATGTCGCCAGGCTTGGGAGCCTGGGCATCTCCTGCGGGGATAAAGGTGTAAACGGTGAAGAAGCGCGCTTCTTCATTCTTGTAATTTTCCTTATGCTTGTCCCAGAAGGTTTTTATTTCCTCTTCTCCGGGATCCGTCTTGGGACGGAAGGCGCTTTTTTCCAGGAAGGCGGTGTTGATGGTAATCTGCTGGCTGTTGGATTCGGCGACAGCTTCGGCAAAACCGGGCTCCACGGAAATACCCCCGGTCAGCACGTCCTTGATGCGTTCCAGGCTGATGGTGTCTTCCATCAGTCCGCGCAGCAGTTCCTCCTGCAGCTTTTTACCCATGTTGCCGCGCATGGAAATGAAATTGTCGTATTTTTGGGGGTCGAAAACGCCTTTGTCGTTCTGGAACTCCGGAATCTTGCAAATGGCATCGTCAATTTCCGTGGTGCTGGGCGTCAAGCCCAGGCGTCCCGCCTCCCGACGGATAATGCCGCGGTAGGCCAGAAAAGCCGCATTGGGGTTATTTGTTTTCAACAGGTAGCAGAGTTCGCGCAGATTTTCTTCCGAGCTGAAATTGTCCTGAAGCAACGGTCCGAAGGTGGAAGGGAAGGAAAAAGCCACGGACAGGCCGGTCCTGCCCATGTTGTTATAATCCTTTTCCCCATAAGATTTCCCGTCCACGGAAACGAAAGTCTGCTTGAACATGCCGGTCAGGGAGCCGCCGCTTACGTCCCCGCCGATGAACATGAGGCCCACAAACACCAGGGCCATGGCTGCCATGATGACGATTGTATGTTTACGTAAGTAATCTAGCATGGAATGTCAGGTTGAAAATGCACGTGCAGCCGGGGCAGCCCGGACAGCCCGAACCTTTTACACTTTTTCCCTCCGCTAGGCAAGAACGAAGCTCTCCGCTTCCGGCGGCTTTTCCAAAACATGGCGGCATGCTCTTTCCTGTCATGAAGGGCTTTCCCGGCCGGGGCAGAACAGTTTTTGACCTCGACGGTGATGCAAATACGCCTTATGTTGCTCCTGCGCGAAAGATTCCGGGAACCATGGGACGGTTCTGCCCTATGGCGTTCGGATGCCTCCGGCGCGTGTCCATAGTCGGATATTCCTTTAATCGCAAGGATTTATGCTGAACCAGGTAATAGAACTCAAAAGAGAAGTGACGGCGGTCCAGATCCCCAGCGGGGATGTGCTCACCCTGCCGGAAGGGGAACGCGTGTATGTCACCCAGATACTGGGTGGCTCCTATACCGTGGCTACGGACCATGGCCTGGCCCGTATTTCCAGGGAGAACGCGGACGCCCTTGGCGCTGGAGCGGAAGAACCTTCTCCGGAAGCGGCTGCGCTGGATGAGAACGCCACACTGGAAGAAAGGGTCTGGGATACGCTGAAATGTGTGTATGACCCGGAAATTCCCGTGGACATCGTCAACCTGGGCCTGATCTATGATGTGACTGTCATTGAGCTGGAGAACGGCCTTCACCATGTGGCGGTAAAAATGACCCTCACGGCGCCCGGCTGCGGAATGGGCCCTCATCTGGTCATGGAAGCCAAGGACCGTATTGAAGCGTTGGAAGGGGTGGAGGCCGCGGATGTGGAAATGGTGTGGGATCCCCCCTGGAATCAGGACATGGTCAGCGAGGAGGGCAGAATGAAACTCGGATTGATCTGATTTTCCATGCCGGTAACGTTGAGATTATCAGATGAGGAAGCGCGTGATTTGGCGGAAATGCTTTCCACCGCCGCCACGGTGGCTGCCTCCAACCAGCAGGACGGGGCGGAAGCGCGCCTGGCTGCGTGGGGAAATTTGGTTTCCCGGCTGATGAAGGAGCTTTCCGTCACTCCCAAATTGAAAGGGCGCATTGCCTATGCGGAGGACCTGGGCGGCTATGCCTTCACACGGGAATATGAAGAAAACGCTTTTTTTCAGGATTGCTTGGATGAATATCGGGATAATTCTTTCTGGGCGGATCTCGTGACGCGTATGGCGGACAAGGCCATCAGCGAACACCTGGGAGCGGAATATTTTGAAAACATGCCGGAAGAGGAACGCCGCCGCACTGCGGAAGCCCTGGAAAAATCCCTGTGGCAGGAATGCGCCAGATACGGCATTGACCGGCTGGGCTTCATCCTGCCCCCGTCAGACGGGTAAGGAGAAAAAACGTTTAAAAATCCTGTGAACCGGGGCGGCTCGCAGGTTCGGGCGCGATTTGCACGCATACCCTGGGGAACACCGGTCCGTATTGCCTTTCTGCCGAGAAAATACTCCCTTATATCCGTCCTGTTTCAGGTCTCGGGAACATGCGCGCTTTCTGGATGCGGCAAAATGATCCGGGGATTGTTTAGTCCTGCGTACGGCGGTTCACCGCATCGGGACCTTATTCCTCCGCATTTTCCGGCAGTGGCGGGGTAGGGCTACCCAGGTGTTCCGTTTCCTTGGGAGTGGAGAGCACCTTGTAATACGCCCATGCGGCGGCGGCCAGTACGCCGCCGATGGAAACAATCATGGTTAACCAGCCGGTTGGGGACATAATCAGTTCATGTTCTCCTGAACTAGACTGGTAACAGTCTTGTCAGGCAGGATGAGTTTAATATTTTGGGGCAGGGGGCGATTTTGGAACAGCTTGAAATCCGTCATTTTCGTGCTTCCCCCCGTCTGAAGCAGCACGGAACCATCAGGTTGGATATTCGCCATGACGTTGGTGGAAGGGGTTCGGTCGCCGGTGAACGTTACGCTGGTATTGGGATGCCATTTGCCGTCCTTGTACGCGAAGCTTGGGCCAAAGAAGGCTCCGCGGGCCTTCTTGGCGGATTCAAAATTGCGCATAAAATCTTCCACGAATCCGACGGAGAAGGAAAGCTCCTTTTCCGAGGAATGCGTTTTCCATTTGGAAATAAGATCCCAGGACTTGTTTTTGTTATTAAAGTAATAGCCGCTGATTTCCTTGAATTTGCCCATTTTTTTGACGCAGACGAGGAAGCGCATCTCCTCCCCGATTGTCCAGGGATAATCCACGAAGCTTTGTCCGCCTGTCCCTTCACCGCCAAAACGTCCGGAGCGTGCATCTTTGCCCAGTTTTACCAGCTTGGTGCGTTCTTCTTCCGGAACGTCGTTGGGGTTGTCCCCGTGTGCCACCGGATCCCAGATGGAAAAGATGATTACTTTTTTACCGTTGGATTGTTCCTGAAAACCGATATAGCCGTCATCAAAGTTCATGGCGCAGAAGTAGGTGCCGGGAACGGATGTTTTGGCTTTTACTACATTGTACAGGGCGCTCGCCTGGACGGGATGTCCCTGCTGATTGATATGGACGGAACGGCACTGGCGCTTGGCCAGCAGTTCCGGGTCCTGTGCTTGCAGGATAGTTCCGGAGAACAGGGCGGCGCAAATGACGGCGGTGGAGGTTAAAAGACGCATGGTTGTGAATGATTGATGGTTGTCTGCCTGATGACCGGAGGAAGGGCAGGCAAATAATTAGAACAGGCTAATTACGGTTGTCCTGAGGGAAATCTCGCATGCAGGCCGCACTTTTTTCACAATTTTTCCGGCATGAATATGATAAAAGAAATGTATGGCTCAGGCGAATTGCTCAGGATCCTGAAACGGCTGAAATCGTAAGCCCGGAAGGCCGGGCAGCTGCAACCTCTCCTTCTCCCTTCCGTTTTCGGCCGGCCGGCGCGGAACACGCGGCTTTTCCTGAATGAGGAAGGCCGTTCTGCGAACAATTCGGAGAACGGCCTTTGGAATCATGGGCGGAAAGGAAGCGTTTGTTACCGGATGGGATTCAGGAACAGAGGCATCAGGCCCCCCAGCACGATGAAAATGGAGAACGCGGCCAGCATGACTCCGGAAATGACCGGCACCTGCACGGGTTCTGCGTTTTCTGCGGGTTTGTCCCAGTACATGGAGCGGATGACTTTGAAGTAATAGTAAAACCCGGACGCTGCGCAGACGATCATGACGGGGAGCATCCAGCCCAGGTACAGCCCCGTATTGATGACGTGCACGAAAGAAATCATTTTGGCGAAAAATCCGGCCGTCAGCGGCACGCCCGCCAGGGAGGCGAACATGATGGTGACAGCCAAGGCCAATCGGGGATTGGTTTTGCCCAGACCGCGGAACGCGGAAATTTCCTCGCTTCCTCGCTGGATGCGAATCATAGCAAGGGCGAAAAAGACGCCGAAGGTCATGACCAGGTACACAGCTAGGTAGAACGGAGCGTTCGGAGCCAGCTGACCGTCCACAGTACCGATGAATAAGGGAAGGATGAAGCCTGCCTGCGCGATGGAGGAATAACCCATCATGCGTTTCAGGTTCGTCTGGGGAATGGCGCCCAGGTTGCCCACCAGCAGGGTAGCGGCGGCCATCAGGGCTACGACGAATTCGACGGGGGGCAGCACGGCGAATGGGGCCAGGATGATGCCGAGCAGGGCGAATCCGGCTACTTTGGAGGCTACGGAAAGGAAAGCCGTCACCGGAGTGGGAGCTCCCTGGTACACATCCGGAATCCACAGCTGCATTGGAACTGCGCCGATTTTGAATGCTGTGCCGAGCAGTAGCATGGCGAGGGCCAGGTACATGGCGGGGGCTATCTGGCCGGCCAGAGCGTGGCTGACGATGGTTTCATTATAAATGAATGTTCCCGTAATGCCGAAATACCAGGCCAGGCCGAAAACGAGGAATCCCGTGCTGACTGCGCCCAGAATCAGGTACTTGATGCCCGCTTCCGTGGAACCCAGGTTCCGCCGGAAATAGCCTACCATGATGAAGGAGCTCAGGGTGAGCACTTCCAGGGAGACGAACAGTTCCACCAGGTTGGAGGCTTTGCACAGGGAGGTGATGCCTACGCAAGCCAGCAGGGGCAGGATGTAGAATTCCCCCGTGCCCTCCTGGGATTTGGAGTCATTGGAGGAAAAGTTGATGACGGCCCGGAAATCTACGGAAAGCAGCAGGGTGACAGCTGTGGCGACGAGCGCCAGGATGATGTAGGTATTGTCATAGAGCCCTTCCATGTAGAAGGGAAGCATCGCCAGGGTTCCCGCCGCGCCAATCAGCCCGAAAAAGAATTTGGGCGTTTTTTTGCAGAAGGTCTCCGCCAGAAGCAAAAGCATTGCCAGGCCGGCCAGGATAAATTCCGGAATATACGCTTGCATGGGTAAAAGAAAAATCAGGTTAAACTAGGATTGTATTCGGAAGGGGAGAAATCAGGAGAAGAACTGAAGCACCAGCGTGGGGAAGAAGCCGAAGACCGCCAGGGCGATGACCAGGAAGCAGTTGGCCGCCCGTTCGGAGGGAAGCAGTTCCGTGGCGTAGGCGGAGGCTTTGGACAAATCCCCCTGGAAGATATTACGGTAGGCTCTCAGCATGTATACCGCGCCGATGACCAGCCCCCAGAGGCACAGGATGGTGGCGATTTGAACGGGGCCGAAGCTGTTGCTGAAACCGGCGAAACCGGAGAAAAAGACCATGAATTCCCCAGGGAAATTGGCGAGGCCGGGGAGGCCGATGGAGGCCATGCCCGCCAGACCGAAAACGAAAGCCATGCGCGGCAGCTTGGTGCCCAGTCCTCCCAGAGAGTTGATTTCCAGTGTGCCTGTCTGCTTTTCAATCTGTCCGCAGAGCAGGAAGAGAAGGGCGATTGTCAGGCCATGGGCCAGCATCAGCAGAGCAGCCCCTTTCAGCGCCCAGGGATTGGCTTCCGCGGAACCGGAAACCACCAGGGCGGCGAAAGCCAGGAAAATATAACCCATGTGCATCACGGAGGAGTTGCCCAGCAGCAGGTCCAGCCTTTTCTGGTTGACGGTCACGTAACCCACCCAAATGACATTGCAGACGAGCAGAACCAGCAGGATGTTCGTCCAGGGAAGGAATCCTGTTTCCATCAGCGGCTGGAACATGAAAAGCCCGTACAGACCAAATTTCTTAAGGACTCCGGCGTGCATCATCGCTACCGGAGCGGGTGCGGATGCGTAGGCGGGGGCTGCCCAGGAATGGAAAGGGAAAAGGGAAATCAGCGTGCCGAATCCGGCGATGAGCAGAGCTCCGATAAGTTCCGCATGGGCAAGTTCGCGCCCGCTGGCCATGAAGTCTTTCAGGCCGGAGAAGGTGAAGCCCGCCTGCGTGCCGATCATCAGCAGGGCGGCCAGCAGAACCATGGAGGCAAGCCCCAGGTAAAGCGTGGCGCGCCAGGCCGTGGTGCGGCGGTCGCCGCGTCCATACAGGCCGATCATCACGAAGGTGGGGATAAGAGCCAGTTCATGGAAGGCGAAGAAGGAGATCATGTTGTCGGACAGAAACGCCCCGGTGGCGCCTGCGGAAATCAGAAGGGCGGAATTGTACCAGGAAGCTTCTCCCCCCTGGGGCGGGTTGGTGCCCAACACGGAGGCGAAGGTAACCAGGATGGTCAGCAGCAGCATTACTTTGGACAGGGCCGGAGCCAACGTGAGCTGGAGGTCCATCCCTTCAAAGCGGGACCAGCAGGAGGAACAGCCGTCAAAGCTAACCAGGGCCCAGATGCCGAGGGCCAGCGTCAGGGTGGCGCTGAGCAGGGCTGTCGGGCGTGCGGGCGCCTTGCACAGACCGATGAGGGCCGCGGCAATCAGAGGAATGAGAACAAGCCAGATAAGCATGGTATGTGATTGGTTGGTTAGGTTAGCAGGAATAGAAGACGGTAAAGTAAATGACCAGGAGCAGGCCAATGCCGAAGAGGGCCGTATAAGCGGCCATGTTGCCGGACTGCAGACGGCGCAGCAGGGAGCCTATGGCGGCAGTCAGCCGCGCCAGTCCGCCCACGATGAGGCCGGAGATGATGAACTGGTCCATAAAGTCGATGATGGCGGCCAGAACTCCCTGGATGCCCCTGACCAGCACCTTATCATAGAACAGGTCGATATAAAGGCGGTTGGCGAGAGCCCGGGAAACAACATTGCCGGAGAGCTTGTCAGAAGCCGGGGAACCTGCGTAGAAGGCAGCCGCAAGCAGGATTCCGAGCACCAGTGCCCCCATGGAGACGTAGAAAGGCATGCCCATGTGGAAGCTTTCGGAAACGAATCCGTTGAAAGGAACCAGCCTGTCTGCGATAAATCCGTAGCCGGAGATGAGAGCCAGGACCGCCAGAATCAGCAGGGGAACCAGCATGAGGCCGCCTACTTCCGAAGCGTGTTCCGAGCTGTGGCTGCGGCTCCTGCCGAAGAAGACCACAAAGATGACGCGCATCATATAGAAGGTGGTCAGCAGGGCAACGCCTGCGCCGATCCAGAAGAAGACCGGGTTTTTGTGAAGGGCTGCCTCCAGAATGGCTTCCTTGGAGAAGAAGCCGGACGTGAACGGAATGGCAATCAGCGCCATGGTGGCGATGATGAAGGTGAGGGAGGTCAGCTTCATGCGCTTCATGATGCCGCCCATTTTCCAGATGTCCTGTTCATGGTGGCAGGCGAAGATGATGGCCCCGGCGCCCAGGAAGAGCAGGGCCTTGAACCACGCGTGGGTGAAGAGGTGGAACATGGCTGCCTCCCCGGCCAGCAGCCCCAGGGCCATGACCATGTAGCCGAGCTGGGAGAGGGTGGAGTAGGCCAGAACGCGTTTGATGTCATTCTGCTGGGTAGCCATGAAGGCGGCGATGACGGCCGTAATGGCCCCGATGCCGGTAATGACGTTGCAGGCCAGGGCGGGGAAAGCCTCAATGCCGATGGAGTATTGAACGCGCACCATCATGTAAACGCCGGCGGCTACCATGGTGGCCGCATGGATCAGGGCGGAGACGGGGGTGGGACCTTCCATGGCGTCCGGAAGCCAGACGTGCAGCGGGAATTGGGCGGATTTGCCCACCGCTCCGCAGAAAAGGCACAGCACCGTAATGTTCAGCAGGTTTTTACTGATTCCTACGGGTATTTCCATCAGGCTGAAATCCAGCGTGTTGGTCAGCGCCCAGAGGGTCAGAATGCCGATCAGGAAGCCGAAGTCCCCGACGCGGTTGCAGATGAAGGCTTTTTTGGCGGCGTTGGCGGCAGTGTCCCGGGTGTACCAGTGGCCGATGAGCAGATAGGAGGAGAGGCCCACCAATTCCCAGAAGATAAAGGTCATGGCGATGTTGTTCGCCAGAACGATGCCCGTCATGGAGAACATGAAAAGGCTCAGGCACGCGAAGTAGCGCGTTTTCGCCTTGTCGTCCGCCATGTAACCCAGAGAGAAAACATGAACCAGCAGGCCGATGCCCGTGACCACCAGCATCATGCGGGAGGAAAGGGGATCCAGAATGAAACCCAGATCCACGGAAAAGATGTCGGAAATCGGAAGCCAGGAGAAGGAGGCAGACCCGGTCCGGTCCAGCAGGCCCAGGGAAAGAACGAAGGTCGCCAGGCAGGAGAAGGTGGAGGTGAGGGCCGCGACGTTAGGACGTTTGGTCAGCAGGAACCAGTCAAAGGCGGCTACGACCAGCGGCAGGAAGAGCAGAAGCCAGGTGTATTGAATATCAATATTGAACATATTCGTGGAGTAGTGTGTTGCTCTTAATCTTTCAGCGTGTTGAGATTTTGCGTGCTGGCCGTGCGCCTGGCCCTGTACAGGGAGACGATGAGGGCCAGACCGATGGCCACTTCCGCCGCGGCGATGGTCAGGATAAAGATGGAGAGGGCCTGGCCGTCATAGTTGGGCAGGCCCATGGTGCCCTGGGCGCGGGAAAACGCTACCAGGGACAGGTTGGCTGCACTGAGCATCATTTCCAGGCACATGAAGATGACGATGATGTCGCGCCGGACAATCACCCCCATCAGGCCGATGGCGAACAGGACGCCGGAAAGGATCAGATAATGCGTAAGAGGTATCATGGTGATGGCTGTGGTAAGGGGTTCTTTATTTTCCAGAGGGGCGGCGGCTCAGCACGACGACGCCGATGGAGGCCACCAGCAGGGCCAGTCCGGCGATGACCAGGCTCCGGTTATATTTGTCAAACAGAGTACGGCCCAGCAGGGCGGTGTCCGGGAATTCTCCGTTGTCTATCTCCGCACGGATGGTGGTGCCTTCCGGATAGAGGTGAGCGGAACATTGGGGAGAAAGGGAAGGGAGAATGACGGAAGGGGCTCCGTTGTTGCGGAGGCCGCAGGCGGGAGCTCCCATTCCGGTTTTGGAGGGGGCTGCGTTCTCCTGCCCGATTTTCAAATCGTTCCAGGCCTGTTCCGCGCCGGCCATCGGACAGCGGTGCGTTTCTTTGGCGCCGGGCAAAGAATAGATGATGCCGATAAGCTGGCCCAG
The DNA here is from genome assembly GCF_030848305.1 of Akkermansia muciniphila. Classification (NCBI taxonomy): domain Bacteria; kingdom Pseudomonadati; phylum Verrucomicrobiota; class Verrucomicrobiia; order Verrucomicrobiales; family Akkermansiaceae; genus Akkermansia; species Akkermansia muciniphila. The sequence goes on from NZ_CP114598.1 coordinate 1,874,972, forward strand.
GAAGAGGCCGGTGATGATGACCCCGATGGCGACGGAGAAAGGCCTGCTGAAGGGGGATGTTTCCTGCTTCACATTCAGCAGCATGATGATGAACGCGAAGAGCACCATAATGGCCCCGGCGTATACAAGGATCTGGAGAATGCCCAGGAAGTGGGCTCCCAGCCCGATCATGACGGCGGCGGTGGCTCCAAAGGAAAGAGCCATCATCATGGCGGAGGAGACGGGGTTGCGCATGAAGACGACCATCAGGGACAGGACCACGGCCAGGGCCCCGAAAACGTAAAAAAGTATGTCGCTGGCAAAAATGTTCATAACGTACGGGAAATGGAGTGTTCGGGGGTTATTTGTATTGGTTCCACTTGTTGACCAGCCCCTTGCGGGTGCCGCCCAGTTCATAGAGCTTGGCCTTGTTGTGGATGGCCTGGGTTTTATCCGTGGGGGTAAACAGGTAGTTATGGCTCATGAAGATGGCCTGTTCCGGGCAGGCTTCCTCACACATGCCGCAGTAGATGCAGCGCAGCATGTCAATTTGAAATTCCCTGGGGGCTTTTTCCACTTTGCCCCACGGTCCTTCCTGGATGGGGCCGGGGGTGATGGTGATGGCGCGGGCCGGGCAGATGAATTCGCAGAGCTGGCAGGAAACGCAGCGTTCACGGCCGTCTTCGCCTTTCACCAGCACGGGGGCTCCGCGGTAATATTTCGGCAGATGTTTGTCCCATCTGGCTTCCGGATACTGCATCGTAACGCCGATGCCGGAACCGGCCAGTTCTTTTTTGTTGCGGGATTTGCCCAGCAGATCCAGAACGAGGTGCTTGATAGTGAGCCAAAGACCGCCAAGAATGGATTGCAGATAGAACCGCTCTCCAAGGGAGATCTTCGGACGCTTGATCGTTTTGAAGGCCATAATAGTGATGTTGTCGGAATGAAGAAGGGGGAGATTACTTGACGAAGTACAGGATGGCGGCTGTAAGGAAGATGTTGATGACGGCCAGTTCAAAGAAGACCATCCAGCCGAGCTTCATCACCTGGTCATAACGGAAGCGGGGGAGCGTCCACCGCACCCAGACGAAGAAGAAGGCGAAGAAGAGAAGCTTGAGCACATATGCGATGAGCTGGCAGATGACCGCCACCCAGTTGGCTACGTGTTCGTTGAGCCAGCCGTCCAGGCCGAAGCCGATGGACCAGCCCCCCAGGAACAGCGTGATGACCAGGGAGGACCCCACCACCATGGCGGCATATTCCCCCATGAAGAACTGGGCGAATTTCATGGAGGAGTATTCCGTATGGTAGCCGCCCACGAGGTCCGTTTCACATTCGGACATGTCAAAGGGCGTGCGGTTGGCTTCCGCGAAAATGGAAGTGAGGAAGATGATGAAGCTGATGGCTACGGGCACCAGCAGTATCCAGCGCTGCCAGCTTAGGCCCTCGCCCCATACGGGAAGCAGAAGCCAGCCGTTGGCGGCCTGGTATTCCACGATGTTGGACAGGTCCAGCGTGCTGTAAATCATCAGTACGGGGATGATGGACAGGCCCATGCTGATTTCATAGGAAATCATCTGAGCTGAGGAGCGCACGCCTCCCAGGAAGGGGAATTTGGAGTTGGATGACCATCCGGCCAGCACCAGACCGTACACGGAGAGGGAGGAAATGGCGAACATCCAGAGGGGGCCTACGCTGAGGTTGGCCACCGCCATGTTGACGTTGCCGTAAGAGGTTTGAAGGTCTCCGGCGAAGGGAACGACGGCTGCCGTCATCAGCGGGGGAGCAAGCACCAGAATGGGGGCGATCCAGAAGTACACGCGGCGCACGAAGGGCGGCGTGAAATCCTGCTTCAGGAACAGTTTGCCGCCGTCCACCATGGGTTGCACGAGACCGAAGACGGGGATGTCGCGGTCCAGGCGGAAAAAACGGCACAGGTTGGCGATTTTGCCGTCATGAGGCAACCCGAAGTAGTCCAGCGTCTTTTTGAACGGCAGGTCGGATTTCATGCCGAAGCGGCGGAAGATGCTTAACGGAATGCCGGCGCGGTTGGGGCCCACGCGGTCCTGGATCCAGGCGGCCACCCGGCGTTCAATGTACACGCAGACCGGAATAAACAGAATGGTGATGGCAAAACAGATGACGATTTTGATCAGCAGAGTGATGATATAAAACCACACAGGGTTGCTGAGCACCTCGTCGCAAAAGGTTAGAATCGAATCAATCATGGCGGATTAACAGGTTGTGTGCGTGTGAAGTGTGATTAGCGGCCCTGGTTTTTTTCGCGTTCCACCACGGGAATGGTGACGCCGGTTTCCAGAATGGGCTGGCCCCCGTCTCCGATGGAACCCCAGGAGACTCCATTGAGCGCGCCGTATTCCGTGCTCATGGCGGTGAGGATGTCCAGGGCGGAGTTGAAGTCTTTCAGAGCGGGATTGCCGCCCAGCAGAAGGGTGATGTCTCTGAAAATCTGCCAGTCGTCCCGGGCGTATCCTATGGGCTGGATGGCGCGGTTCAGGCGTTGAATGCGGCCCGCGACATTAATCATGGTGCCGAATTTTTCAGCGTAGGTGACGCCCGGCAGAACCAGGTCCGCATGGCGCGCCGTTTCATTGGCGCTGTGGGCGGTCATGAACAGGTAGTCCAGCTTGTCCAGGTCTTCCGCCGTGAAGCCTGCTTCCGGAGATGTGAGGTCTTCCCCCAGGGTAAGGATGCCCTTGACGGAGCCGTTGCGCACTCCTTCGCGAATGGCGTCCAGCCTGGAACCGGGTTCGATGCCTAGCACCAGCCTGACCCCGTTCGTGTTCGGGTTGCGGTCCGCAGAAATAAGCATGCCGTCGCTTTCTCCCACGCGGGGAACGATGTCCACCATATCCGTGCCGATTTGGGCGGCCAGATGGCGGACCATGTAAAGCTCTTCATTGGTCATGCGGCCGGAGGCGATGATGGCGAGCTGGTTCGGGGCGATGCGTTTGACGGCTTCCGCGGCGGAAACCAGGGCCGGCTCCCATGTGGAGGGGCGGTGGGGCGCTTCCGCATCCGTACGGATGACGGGCTGGGGAATGCGGGTTTCCGCATTGATGTATTTGTAGTTAAGGCGGTGAGAGTCCGGCATCCAGCAGGAGTTTACGGCATCATTCTGGCGCGGGGTAATGCGGTACACCTTGTCTTCCCTTGTCCAGAGGGTGATATTGGTGCCCGTCCCGCAGTCCACGTCAATGGTTTTGGTTTCCTTCAGGAACCAGACGCGCATTTTAAAGCGAAAATCCTTGGAGGTGAGGGCGCCTACCGGGCAGAGGTCCACGGTGTTCATGGAGTAGTTGCTGTCCAGCTCGCGGCCGGGATAAACCGTGATGGCGTTGAAGGTGCCGCGTTGGGACATGGTGAGCACTTCATCATGCATGATGTCGCGCATGAAGCGCACGCAGCGGCCGCAGAGCACGCAGCGTTCCTGGTCCAGGTTTACGCGCGGGCCAATGCTCAGGTTTTTACCTTTTTTGGTCTTTTTTTCTTCAAAACGGCCTTCCACCTGGCCGTAGTCGTTGGAGTATTCCTGAAGCTTGCATTCCCCGGCCTGGTCGCAGATGGGGCAGTCCAGAGGGTGGCTGGTGAGCAGGAATTCCATCACGCCGCGGCGGGCTTCACTGGCCAGCGGGCTGTCCGTGCGGATGCCCATGTTTTCCGCCACCGTGTTGGCGCAGGAGATGATGGGGCGGGGCATCCACTGGATGCGCTGGTAGCCGTTTTCATCATAGGAGGGCGTCTGGCCCGGTGCGAGCCTGGGCGGCATCCCCTGTTCCACCATGCACATGCGGCAGGAGCCGGCGACAGCCAGCTTGGGGTGGTAACAGAAGCACGGAATGGGCACGCCCACGGAACGGCAGGCGTCTGCAATCCGCGTGCCGCGCGGGAACCGGTGCCACGTTCCGTTGATTTGGACGTTCACCTTGCCTTCCGCGGCGGCAATGTCTTTGGGGAGTTTGGAAGCTTCTTCACTCATGATGACGGATGGGAGAGGGATGGTTTTGAGAACTGGTGTTGCGTGCTGCTGTTTAGCGGGTGAGGAAACGGTTTTGCTCCCTGCCTTCCTCCGTGTGGGGCAGACAGGCGTTGAAGGGATCCGTCAGGGCCACGAATTCCTCCTTGAACTTGGAGACCATGGCCTGGGTGGGCCAGGAGGCGGCTTCACCGAAGGCGCAGACCGTTTTCCCTTCAATCTGGTTGGCCACTTCAATGAGCAGATCTACGTCCGACGGGGCGGCTTTCCCTTCCAGGATGCGGGTGCTGAGTTTCATCATCCACGGGCAGCCTTCCCGGCAGGGGGTGCACTGTCCGCAGGATTCATGGGCGTAGAAGCGGTTGATGTTGTTCATGGCCCAGGGCATGGAGCGGGAGTCGTCCATCACGATGACCGCGCCGGAACCGGACATGGAGCCGTGCTGGGCGATGCTGTCCAGATCCAGCGGAATGTCAAAGAAGGTGATTTTCCCCATGGTGCCGTCCGGATTCTTCACTTTGTATTCCGCGTCCGTGCGCATGACCTTGGAAGAGGAACCGCCGGGTATCACGGCCTTGAACTGGCGCCCGTCCCGCGGGCCGCCGCAGACGTCATACAGCAGTTCGCCGAAAGTCATGGAGCCGGAGATGATTTCATAGAACCCGGGACGTTTAACGTCGCCGGAAACGCCGATGATGCGGGTGCCGGGGGAACGTTTGGCCCCTTCCTGGCTGTAAGCTTCTCCACCCATGGCCATGATGTGCTTCACCTGGCAGAGGGATTCCACGTTGTTGACAATGGTGGGGCAGCCGTACAGGCCGATGGCGGCCGGGAAGTAGGGGGGCTTGATGCGGGGATAAGGGCGGTCCCCTTCAAGGGAGTTGAGCAGGGCCGTTTCCTCACCGCAAATGTACGCTCCCGCCCCGCGGTGCAGGTGGATTTCCAGATCATAGCCGGACCCCTGGATATTGCTGCCTAGGAAGCCGCGTTCGCGGGCTTCCTGAAGAGCCTTGAGCATGATTTCCGCGGCGATGGGAAATTCTTCGCGCATGTAGATGTAGGCCTGATGCGCCCCCACCGCGTAGCTGGAGATGACCATTCCTTCAATGAGCTGGTGGGGATCCTGGTGGACAATGTAGCGGTCCTTGAACGTGCCTGGTTCGGATTCGTCACAGTTGCAAACCAGATAGACAGGTTTCGTGTTGTTCGGCGGAATGAAAGTCCACTTCACGCCGGTGGGGAACCCTGCGCCGCCACGGCCGCGAAGGCCGGATTTTTTCACCTCGTCAATGACGGCCCTGGGCTCCATGCCGAGCGCCTTTTTCAGTTCTTCATAACCGCCGTCGGCCAGATAGCAGTCAATGGACGTGTTCCAGCCTTCTCGGTTAACGTTTTTCAGGATGCGGCGCGTTTCCCTGGGGTGGGGTTCTTTACCGGGAAGATAGGTGATGCTCATGGCGAAAATCTGGTGCGGGGATGGAAAAGGATTAGGCGTTCTGGTATTTGGCGATTACTTCCTCCAGCACTTCCGGAGTGACTTTTTCGTACAGGAGGTCGTTGACCATCATGTTGGGGCCGAAGCCGCAGTTGGCCAGGCATTCCACTCCTTCCACACTCCACAGGCCGTCCGGGCTGACTCCAATGGGGTGGTGATGGTCAATGCCGTTTTTGTCAATGCCCAGACGCGTGCAGATGGCGTCGAACAGGTTGTCCGCCCCCGCCATGGCACAGGAAAGAGTGCGGCATACGCGGATGTGGTTTTTTCCGGGGCACATCTGGCGCAGACCGGGATAGAAAGTCACCACGCCCAGAACATGGGCGGCGGAGATGTTCAGTTTCTCACCCACCCAGGCGATGGCGTCTCCGCTGATGAAGCCGAACTTTTTCTGGATTTCATGAAGGATGGGCAGCACGGCGGATTTCTGCTTGCCTTCCGGGTAATGCGTAACGTATTCGCTGGCGGCGGCGTTAAGTTCCGGCGTTACTTCAAAGGCCGGGTAGAACCGTTCGCCCGGGCTGGGCTGGTGGGCGATAGTCGCGTCGATGGCGTTTTCAGCGTAATCGGACATGGGGAGAAAGTTTGGTGTTTGCGTTGAAGTGGATGAGAGTGGCGGGTGTTTAACGGTCGCATTCGCCCATCACGAAGTCGAAGGAACCGAGAATGGCCGGAACGTCGGAAACCAGGTGGCCTTTCATCAGTTCCGGCAGGATGGACAGGTTGCAGAAGGAGGGGGAGCGCATGCGCAGACGGTTGGGAAGTCCGCCTCCCTTGGAGTCCAGGAAGAAGCCCAGCTCTCCCTTCGGGTTTTCCGCAGCAAAGTAAACCTGCCCGGCGGGGGCGTTCACTCCCATGGTTGTCGTCATGAACTGGCGAATCAGGGATTCCATGTCCGTCAGGACTTTTTTCTTTTCTGGCAGCGTGCCTTTGGTGTCCACCATGTTGATGGGGCCGTCCGGCATGGTTTCAATGACCTGGCGGATGATGCGCAGGGACTGGCGCATTTCTTCAATGCGCACGGTAAAACGGTCGTAGCAGTCTCCGTGTTCGCCTACGGGGACGTCGAATTCGTAATTTTCATATCCCAGATAGGGGGTGAGTTTGCGCAGGTCCCGCTTAATGCCGCTGGCTCGCAGGTTGGCCCCCGTAATGCCCCAGGAAAGCGCTTTTTCACGGCTGATGACGCCTACGCCCTGAAGACGGTCAATGAAGATTTTGTTCTTGAGCAGGAGCGCTTCCGTTTCATCAAGGGTTTTGGCCGCTTCATCGCAGAAGACGAGCACTTCCTTGAGCATTTCATTGGGAACGTCGCGTGTCTGGCCGCCGATGCGGGTGTAGGAGGAAGTGAAGCGCGCCCCGGTGAGCTGTTCGTAAAAATTATGGATTTTTTCACGTTCCTCATAACAGTACAGGAAAACGGTCATGGCGCCTACGTCCATGCCGTACACGCCCACTCCCAGGATGTGGGAGGAAAAGCGGGAAAGTTCCAGGGCCAGTACGCGCAGGGCCTGTCCACGGGGCGGCAGTTCCCAGCCCAGCAGTTTTTCCACCGCGCAGGCATAGGCGATGTTATTGGACAGGGGCGCCAGGTAATCAAAACGGTCGGTGTAGGGGACAAACTGGTTGTACTGGATGGTTTCACCGATTTTTTCCATCCCGCGGTGCAGATGGCCAACCACCGGATCACAGCTGATGATTTCTTCACCGTCAAGTTCCAGCACCAGGCGCAGCACGCCGTGAGTGGCGGGGTGGGAGGGGCCCACGTTCAGGGTCATCGTTTCTCCGAGCGGTTCGGATGTATTGGTGAGATAGTCTGCGTTAGCGGCTGTATCTGCAATGGCGAAAGTTTTGGTGCTCGTCTTCATGTGGATGTCCGTGCCTGGCTGAACCTGATAATGGTGCCGGATGATTATGCCACTTCACACCATGCGGGCAAGCCAAATGTCAGTTTTTTTGGCATTCCGGGAAGGTGGTGCGGGAGTCTCCTCAACTGATGAATGTTAGTTCATTCTAATAATGGGCTTTTATCCGGAACCTGCCGAATATGGGAAAAAGCGGATTTGGAATCCCGTGTTTGTGCTTGCGCTCATTCTCGGTCTTTATGTGCTCGCTCTGGGGAGAATGCCCGATCTCCGGAGGGAGTGCGGAGTCTGGACATGGCTGTTTACTTTAAGCATGTTCGTTTCAGCCGGGGTAACCGTTTATTATGTCTGCCTGACATTATGTCTGCCTGACGCGCGCAGGGTCCATGAATTATGTGTGGACTGGAGGTCTGATTGTGTGGTTCATGAATATTTACAGAATCAGGTGGAGGAAGCGGACGACCTCCCCTCAATGAGGGCTGTCCTCAGGGTGCCTGATGTATGGGATTTTCTGCGGCGCCTGCAATGAGGGGGCTGCGGTGGGAATGGCGGCGGCGTTTTGCATCATGGCCGCAGTCGGCATGCTCCGGGACCGCAGGGCGGACGTTTATGTATGGTGCGGGTTTGCCGGCGTTGTTTTGGGAGGCTTGTTTCTATTTACTTCCGGTGTGCATTCCCACCCATCATGTCCAGTTCGTGTCGTCCATGCCTGTTTTAGCGGCGTCAACCGTGTTCTCCGTATTGTACCGGAATGGAATCATGGTGCGTGGACTGCGCGCGGTGACTGCATGCCTTGCCGGTGCGACTTTGCTGTTTGGGGTGATGTTCGTCCTGGAATATTATCATGTAGGCTTTCTGGTTTTCCAGAGAGAGGAGTTGATTCATGAGGCTCTTCAAAAGGGGAATCTGGAACCGGAAGTACCTTCCATTTCTCCTCTTTTCTTTGAAGGAAAAGTGTCCGGAACGGATGGAAATTGGGGAGGGCCGGATACCAACCGCCGGTTTTGCATCCGCGGGCTGGTGGTGAAAAAGCCCTGAGGGAAGATGTCTATTTGACGATGTTCCGGGGAGTGAAGTGCATTTCCTGTTCCTCAATGCCGAATTGCCAGGTGGCTGTCTGCCACATGTTGGCAGCAGGATTTTTCCAACGGACCTGGACGGTTACAGGGCTGAGCCGCAGGGGACGGGATGGAGTCCATTTCAGAATTTTTTCCTTGGCGTCGTACCGGGCGTTTACCAGGCCGAAGCCGGAGATGCGCATTTCCATCTGCCTGGGGTCCAGGGAGGGTTCCCCTGCCAGGGAAATGGATATATCGGGAGTCTGGTTTTTCACCACGGTATTGGCTGCCGGATAAACGGGCTGAGCCGGAGCCGGGTAGGAAGTCAGCTTTTTGCCGCTGCCGCCGCCAGGGGTGGCCGCCGGAGTTTCCGGAGTGGAGGGAACGTTGAAATTCACGGCTCTGGTGAATGTCTTAGGGTCTTTGCCGAAGACCATGTAGCGGTGAATCCGCCAGCGGTCCGTGTCCTTGGTCACTTTTTTGGGGATTACCGTAAAGGCCGCCTGGAATCCGGCTTCTTCCGCCCTGGAGATCATTTCCGGCAGGATGAAGCCGCCCGGATAGCAATAGGCCTCCACGGAAGAACCGGGGAATTTTTCCTGAAGGATTTTCCGGGAATGGCCTATTTCCGCCGTTGCCAGCTCCTGAACCGCCTGGGCGCCTTTACGCTGGGCGGCACGCCAGGATCTCGGGTACAGGTGGCTGACGGAGTGGCTGCCCAGGGTGGCGCCGTTATCCAGCATTTCCTGAATCTGGGCGGGGCTCATGGCCGAACCGCGGCCCGTGATGAATTTGGTGTATGGGAAAATGGTAAAGGGGAATCCCGCTTCTTTCAGGATGGGGTAGGCGTCCGTGTAAACGCTCTTCCAGCCGTCGTCAATGGTGATCATGACGCATTTGGCCGGAAGCCGCCTGTCCCCCAGTTTCCATTCCAGGAATTCCTTCATGGAGATGACGGGCACTCCGGACGCTTTCAGCGCCCGCATCTGGGAGCGGAACACATCCGTATTCATGCGCATCTCCGTAGCGGGAAGGGTGCGGCTGAAATCATGGTAGCCCAGAATGGCTACGCGGGTTTCATGCTGAGGGACCGGAACGGAGGAAAAGGCCGTGGAAGGGATGACGAGGGGCGTCACCGCAGGTTGTGCCGGGGCATGCAGGTTCGTTTCCCCGGGGATGGGTTCCGCGTTCGGGATGGACTCCGCCTGGGGAGCGGAAGAGCCTGTCTCTCCGGGAATGGGTTCCGCCATGGGGATGTATTCATCCTTGCGGTTGGCTTCAATCAGGTCCCTGACGGGAACGATGCCGGCGGCCGGGTCTCCCTTGACGGTTCCCCCGATGACCGGGCCGGGGGCAAAGGGAAGGGGTGACGCCGGCGGCAGGTCGGGCGGAAGCTCCGCACATGCGGCACCGGCTGCGATCAAGAAAACGGAGAGGAGGCCTGGGACGGAGCGCATATCTGCAACTACTATTTTTAAGTTTTCTGTTCAACCTTAAACTCAGGCAGGCATGACAGCCTGTTCCGCGCCGCGCGCGTTTTTCCGGGGCCTGTCTGGATTTTCCCGCTGAGCGCGTTTCTGTTAAAAAGCATGCAGACTCATTTTCCGCTCGCGGAAGAAAGGAGAGGCGTTTAGTCTGTCCGCAGACATGATCTGTATTTGTCATTTCTTCAAAGTTCTGGCGCGCCGTGCGGGTCTGCTCACTATCATCGCTGCCGCCGCTTTTTTCCTAGGGGCTCCCGCCGGTGAGGCTTCGTCACGCGCGGCGGCTCCCGCCTATCCGGCCGCGGAAGTGGGGGGGGAATCCCAGTACAGCCATTTTCCCATTCCCCTGAATCAGTACAAGCCGGTGCCGCCGGATGCCGGCCTGTACCAGGTGCTCAGTGAACGCAACAAGCAGTCCGGCGGTTTCAACCTGGCCGTGACGCTCGTTTTCTTCGGGGCTATTATCCATACGTTTCTGGCCGGCCGCTTTGAGCGTTATTCCCATAAACTGGCCCTGCGCTACAAGGAAAAGCTCAAGGAAACCAATTTCCGCGTGATGCATCCGGAAGAGCGCCTCCCGGTTTCCTTCGCGTCCGCCATTTTCCATTTCCTGGGAGAAGTGGAAGCCGTGTTCGGAATCTGGCTTATCCCTTTCATGTTCGTGTGCTGGAAATATTATTCCTTTGAGGATTTTTCCGCCTACTTGAATTATGATTGTTCCTTCACGGAGCCGATGTTCGTGATGATTATCATGATTATCGCTTCCTCCCGCCCTATTTTCAAGCTGGCGGAGTATGTCGTGAACTGCGGCGCCAGGCTTGGGAAGGCCACGCCGGGCGCGTGGTGGATTTCCGTGATGTGCCTGGCTCCCCTGCTGGGTTCTCTGATTACGGAACCCGCCGCCATGACGATCGGGGCCCTGATCCTAAGCAAGAAATTTTACGACCTCAAACCGAAGAAAACGTTGATGTACGCCACTCTGGGGCTGCTCTTCGTGAATATTTCCATCGGGGGCACCCTGACGCATTTTGCAGCTCCGCCCGTGGTGATGGTGGCGGAAAAGTGGGACTGGGGGCTGACTCACATGATCCAGCATTTCGGATGGAAGGCCGTTTCCGCCATCGTCATTTCCAATTTGGCGTATTTTCTCCTTTTCCGCAGGGAGTTCGCCCGCCTGGCTTCTCAGCAGAGAGAGTTCGACGAGTTTGACGACGCCGTTCCCCAGTCCTGGGAAGACCGCAATGACAAAATACCGCTGTGGGTGACCCTGGCGCATGTCTGCTTCCTGGTCTGGACGGTTCTTTTCGCCCATGAGCCGGTCATGTTCATCGGCAGTTTCCTGTTCTTTATCGGTTTTACGCTGGCTACGCCGCAATACCAGAACCAAATGTCTCTGCGCGTGCCCATCATGGTGGGGTTCTTCCTGGCGGGGCTGGTCATTCTGGGCGGCGTGCAGGCCTGGTGGCTGGAACCGGTGCTGACGCGGCTGGGGGACTACGCCATGGTCGGGGCTACGCTGCTGACGGCATTTAATGACAATGCCGCCGTCACCTTCCTGGCGTCCACGGTTCCCAACCTGCCGGAAGCCGTCAAGTATTCCGTGGTGGCGGGCGCTGTGACGGGCGGCGGTTTGACGGTCATCGCCAACGCCCCCAACCCGGCTGGGCAGGCCATTCTGGGTAAATACTTCAAGGGCATCAATCCCCTGTGGCTGTTCGCCTGGGCGGCTTTTCCCACAGCCATCGTGTTCATTTTCTTCACCTGCTTCGGTCATTAAGGCCCGGAGCGGAATGTCACTCTTATGTTTACCGGACTCGTTGAAACAACAGGAACTGTGGAAGGGTTTACGCCTATTAACGGCGGAGCCCGGCTGACGCTGGCCATTCCGTTCGGCCGTGAACTTTCCCTGGGGGATTCCGTTGCCGTCAACGGATGCTGCCTGACGGTGGATGCCCTGGAGGGTGAACGCATCTCCTTTGATCTTCTTTCCCAGACTCTCCGCGTCACCAGTCTGGGAAACCTCAAGCCGGGGGGGCTGGTTAATCTGGAACGCGCCATGTCCGCCATGGACCGTTTCGGCGGCCACTTCGTGATGGGGCATGTGGATCATACCGGCACGATTGCCGCCCTGGAGCCCGTAGGGCAGGACCACCGTCTGGAGGTGCGCATTCCGGAGGAACTAACCCGCTATTGTATTGACAAGGGTTCCATCACCATTGACGGCATTTCCCTGACCATAGCCAATTTGAACGGCTCCCTGCTGGAGTTCTGGATTACTCCCCATACTTTCGGCCGAACGAATCTGCAGGATGCCGTTCCCGGCCAGCCGGTGAATCTGGAAGTGGATATGCTGGCCAAGTATGTAGAGAAACTGTTTTCTGCACGTGAACGTGCGGAAGGATAGCCCTGCCCGTAAGGAGAAACAAATGCCGGGCATGTCAGGGATGGTTCATCCCTGCCGGGCTATAAAAAGGCATTCCTGTTTTCTGCAGAAGAAGGGAAGGGCTGCGGAGATTTTCGAACAGGAAGCCGGGACATTGCTGTTCCGGTGAGAGAAAGGCCGTGGGAGGGGGGGCGGAGAAAAATGCGGAAGGTTCTGTTTGCTACCGGGCCATGCCGCCTTTTGCCGTGATCCATTTGCCGCGTTTGACGACCTGTTCAAAGAACAGCCCGTGGCGTTCCGCTGCCTCTTTCGTTTCTTCCCACTGGGAGGCCAGAATGCCGGAGATGACCAGTGCGGCATCCTTCTTCATGGCGGCGATGATATGCGGAAAAGCTCTTTGCAGGATAGTTGAAAACAGGTTGGCGACGACAAGATCCCCCTGCTGGGATTCCGAAGGCTTCCATTCGAAGACGTCTCCCACAAATAAGTCCAGCTGTTCCGCCGTGACGGCGTTGCGGACCATGTTGTGCCGGGCCACTTCAATAGCCATGGGGTCAAAGTCGAAGGCCGTGGCGTGCTCCGCCCCCAGCTTCAGCGCCGCCATAGCGAGCACGGCGGTGCCGCAGCCTATATCCGTCATGGTCCATGATGTTTTTCTGCGGGATTTGGCAACGTCGCAGATGAAACGCAGGCAGGTGGATGTGGTAGCGTGGTCTCCTGTTCCGAAAGCCATTTCGGCGGGGACGCTCAGGATGCTGCGCGAGGGGAACTGCTTCCGCAGGGCGGCCAGATTTTCCGGAGAGCTCTGTTCCGTAATGACCAGGGCGTCTCTTATTTTGAGCGGAGGGCGTTTTTCCCGCTTTTGGGCCGCCACCCAGTCCTGCGTCCTGACTTCCCGGACGGTTCCTCCAAAATATTTTTTCAAAGCCAGGGCGTCTTCTTCATCATCGCAGTAAACGGTAATTCGGACCGTTTTTCCCCCTTTGATTTTTGTAATCACGGCGTTCGGATTCCCGGCGATGCGTTCGCTCCACGCGTCTTCCCATTTGGCGGCGGAAAGTTTGTTCCAACTCCATGTCATGCAGAAAGTATGGGATTTTTCCGGCAGGGAGGCAAGAATGGATTGCCAGTGGCGGCGTTTCCACTTTCCTGGGCTGTGGAACTCTATTGTTAAGAAATTGATTTGTTTGAAGAAAAACATTAAATATCAACTAATAATAAATTTTATTTCCAGTGTGGACGCGAATTATGAATCCGCCGTCAACACTCAAATTTGATAAAAAACAATTTAATGCTTATTTACCCTGTTATTTTCGAGCGCCGGATTTTGAAAAAGCTTCTCTCCCTTTATGGATAAAGTTCTTCTCACACGACGGAAAGGTGATGCTGCCCAAGGCATCAGGAAATTCCGCAAGCCCTTCCATCCCAGGATTCCCTTTATATACGGATTCATAATCCGTTAACATCTGAAAGCCGTCTAGGTTTTTTAATTGTAAAATCGATTATGAAGAAATCATTGTTTTTATTGATGAGTGCTGCCTTGTTAGGAAGCGCTTCCGCTTCTTCCGTATCATGGACTGGTAGAGCAGGAACTGAAAATTGGACAGATGCGGCCAACTGGGATACCAATGCTGTCCCGGGCAATGGCGATACCATTAGCATCAGCGGCGCTTCCGTTAATTGGGAAAAAAACGGAGGTTCCATCTTTGGTAATTCTTCCACCATTTTCAATCTAACCGACGGAGCAACGGTTTCTCTGGGAAACTTAACTCCTTCTTCATCAATTCCCAGCAAAAATCCCCGGTTTGACGGGCAATTCAACGTGGGAGAAGGAAGCGTTTTGAACGTCAATGCGCTGTTTGCGTACGGCACAAGCCGGATTGACGGGACGGTGAACGTTTACAATATTTTTGATCCGGGTGCCAATCATTCCATGGTTTTTGGTGTTCATGGCGTGATCAATTACATGTCCGGCTCCATGAATGGGGTGGAAGGCAATAACCGCACGACGACCATTTCCGCTTCCCTGAATACCGGGATAGTAACAGCGACATCTACATATGGTCTTGAAAAGAGGTATTTGATTTGCGGGGCTGAAGAAGAAGCTTTCAACACAAATCTTTATCAAACGTGGAACCTTGCAGCGGGGACAATAACTGGAACCGATGGAGGCGCGCTGACTTCTACTGAAGGAGAGTTGACTGCGACAGCCGAGGATTTTGGCAAATATCATCTGGGTACTGACGAGAAGGGTGTGTATGTCCAATATGTGGCCGTTGTGCCGGAACCTGCCACAGCCTCCCTGAGCCTCCTGGGGCTGACTGCTCTCATGATGCGCCGCCGCCGATTGGCATAGAATAATATATTATTTTTCAGCCCGCCGCTTTCCTGACAGAAAATACAGGCAGGAAAGCGGCGTTTTTTATTTTGAACCTGTTGAGCAGGTTGGGATTCGCCTACACCGTTTGTTCCATTGCCTTGGCGTTCCTTTTTTGGGTGGAGCTTGTCTGCTGCGCGTTTCCAGTCCGTTGAATTTCTCCCAGGCTCCGAGGCAACAAGGAAGGGCGCGTCGTATCTCCAACCTCCGCCTCCCGAACTGGTCAGCCATTGTCTTTTTCTGTTACCCAGGGAAGGGAAGACCAAAAACCGCCGTAACGGGATGAAAAAGATGCGGCCGCCGGCTGTTGGCTATAGGGATTTGCCGTTCGGCCACATCAGCATCCGTTTCAGGAAGCGTTCGTTGTTGACGGTGATTTTCGGGAAGAGGCGTTTGCTGGATTCCTTGAGCGCCCTGATGGCGTCTTCACCCTGCAGCGGCATGCGGCCGGAGCCGTCGATGATGGTGCGCAGCCATGCTGTCTGCGGCATGCCGCATGCTTCCACGGCCTTGAAGGGCATGCGCTCCCTCCAGTTGGTTCCTCCCGTAGTGCCGGGAATATTGAGGCGTTTGTTGATGCCGAAGAGGGCAGGCCAGAGAATGGCCGCATAACGGGAACGGGAACGGAACAGGGCGTTGTACATGGCCGTTTTGATTTCCTGGTTCCAGCAGGAAAGCCAGGTTTCAGGCTGCATGCCGGAGAAATCCGCAAACCATTTCAGCAGGCGCGCTCCGTCCTCCGCCTGGCGCACGATGTTTTCCTGTTCCGGGCCGGACGGCGTTTTGGGGGAGCCGTCCTCCCACAGTCCCAGCTTGCGGGCGCGTTCTATTTTCGCGTAGCTGTCGTTCCATGTCTGCATGATGGTTTCGAAGTCATGCGTTCCGAACGCCGCAAAGGAGCATTCGTGATACTCCTGTCCGGACGTAATGGTTCCGTCCTCCTTGATTTCCCAGTGAGGAATCTTGAAACCGGGAATATCCAGCTGGCGCATGTTCGGGCGCACGTAATCCGGAACGCAGCCCAGGTCTTCCCCCACCACGCTGACGCCGGGAGCGGCGGAAAGCAGAAGGCGCAGATACAGGTCTCCGTCCGCTAGGTTCATGTTGCGGTCCGCAGCATTATCATCCCCGCGGGGCTTGAAGCCGGGCAGCCTCCCGCCCGTCCTCTGGGCCGCCTGATCGTGGGAAAGAGGCAGGAAGTCCCCGTTTTCCGTGGGTTTCCACGGGAAGGAGTAAATGCGGTAAAAGCCCAGGATGTGGTCAATCCTGTACATGCTGAAAATCTTGGTGCAGTACTTTACCCTGCGGCGCCACCAGGCGAAGTTATCCTGAGCCATGACATCCCATTTATACAGCGGAATGCCCCAGTTTTGCCCCCATTTGGCCGTGAATGGGTCTTCCGCATAGCTGCCTTCCGCCGGGGCTCCTCCGCACCATTCCGTGTCAAACAGGTGGCGTTCAAAAAAGACGTCGGCGCTGGAAAGGGAAACGCCAATGGGGATATCCCCCATCAGCTTCACATTGCGTTCGTCCGCATAAATACGGATGAATTCCCACTGTTTTTCACAGAGCCACTGGAGCCAGCGGGCAAAGTCCTTTTCTTCCTCGTAATCGGCGGCAATGGCCTTGGCCCGCGCCGGATCCTGTTCCGGCCAGCGCCACCAGATTTCCGTGCCGAACAGGTCGCAGAGGACCTGAAAACAGACAAAGTCTTCCAGCCAGCTTCCCTGTTCTTTCACCCATTCCCTGAATTTGGGCATGATGCATTCATATTCCGGCTTGGTTTTGAAATTGTTCCAGGCTCCCCGCAGAATCCACATTTTCCAGAATCTGACCTTGGGATAGTCCACCAGATCCGGGCCGGAGGGCTGTTCCCACGGCAGCGTGTCCCCCGTTTCATTGAATACGCGTTCTTCCAGGCCGGGGATGGTCCAGGGTTCCAGGGAAAGGTACAGGGGTTCCAAAGCTACGGAGCTGATGGCGGAATAGGGGGAGGGGCATTCGTCCCTGCCCAGGGCGTTGACGGGGAGCAGCTGAAGGAACCCCACATGGGCGTCCGCCGCCCAGTCAATCCATTGGCGCAAGGCCGTCAAGTCACCGATGCCGTGGTCATTGCTACGGCGCAGGGAGAACAATGGCAGAACTACGCCGGCTAATCTTTTCTCATCCATATCAGAACGCATTACTTGAGCGGTTCCCCCGGATAGACCTTCGTCAGCCGTTGGAACAGTAAGCGCCAGAATAGCATTTCCGGTGGGAAGGCAGCAAGCTTAATACGTTGTCTTTGCGCCATGCTTTGCGGTTTTTCCTGGGAAGTGGAGCAGGGGCGGGCGCCGGTAAGGCAGGCTGTTTGTTTTCCGCCGCGGGAATAAATGCCTTACCGGGAATCCGGTTATTTGCCCGGGAGGCCGGTTCGGGAGAGGCATGGTTTTCTCTGCGGAAACAGCATGAACAGGAGGGAAAGGCGGAATTTTTCTTTTAGAAACAGCCTCCGGCGGAAACAGGCGCAAATTCTGCTTCCATCCGTAAGCCGCGGCAATTAAGATAATCCGCAAATGAAATTGCTTTTTCCCTCTTCCGCTCTGCTGGTGCTGCTGGCCTCCTGCGGTCCGAACAAGCATGTGAATGCCTGGGACCGCCAGAGTTCCGCGTTGGATCCCGTAGGAATCACTTCCAAAAAAATGGCGGCTAAAAACAAGGCGGAACAGGCATTTTACAAGCCTGGGGAAGCCGTTACGTTCAAGAAGGACAGAATGATGGTGTTTGAGCAGAATCCGGAAAATAATTTTTCCACCAGCGGAACCGTCAGGGGTGGTGTGAAAACCGGAAAGGTGCTGGTCTGCGGGGATTTATTCGCCAAAGTTGAGTTTGAAGACGGCAGCCAGGGCTACGTGAGCCTCTCGGAGATTGTTAATCCGCAGGAAATGATGAGTTTTTATCCTGTTTCCGCCTCCGATATGATTGGCCCGGACGGTGCCTTGCTTCCTTTGCCCTCCAATATGGGAGCCGTCAGTCCGGAAGCCGCCGCCGCTTCCCGTGAGCTGGATATATCCCGGATGAATACCTCTCTGGTTCCTGTTCCGAATTCCGTTTCTCCGTCGGGAGCCGCGCCTCAGGAAGCGCCTCCGGAAAACGTTCCCCTGCCTGAATCCAGCGTGAAGCAGTAGGGCCTTTGAGGAAAAATCCGGAAAGCCGGGCGGAAAACAGGAGGCAACATATGCAGGCCTGCGCTCCGCCCGTGTTTTTGTTCCCGGTTTCTTTCTGCCGGACAAGGAAGTAATCTTATTCCGCCGTCAGTTCATACGCAACGGCATCCGTTACGGTGACGGTGGCGAATTGTCCGACGGGCAGCGTCAGAGGAACGGAAACGGTTCCGTCGATGTCCGGAGCATCCCATTCCGTCCTGGCGACTCCGGGAGCATCCACCAGCACGCGGATTTGTCTGCCGATTTGCTCCTGGCCCGTTTCCGAGGCGAGACGCGCCAGCAACATGGTTGCTTCATTGTAGCGGCGCGCCTTGGTGCGGTGGTGCACCTGGTTGGGCATCTTGTAGGCTTTTGTCCCTTCCTCCCGTGAGAAGGTGAATATGCCGGCGCGTTCAAAACGGAATTCCTCGATAAACTCCATCAGCTCCTGATGGTCTTCTTCCGTTTCTCCGGGGAATCCGGTGATGAAGGTGGTGCGGATGGCGATGCCCGGAACGGCTTTCCGGATCTTCCGGAGCAAGGTGCGGATATAGTCTCCGTCCGTTACGCGCTGCATGGCGTCCAGCATGTTATCGGAAATGTGCTGGAGGGGGATGTCTACATAGCGGGCCACTTTGGGGCATTCCGCGATGGCTGCGGTCAGTTCGTCGCTCCAGTGGGCGGGGTGGGTGTAAAGCAGCCTGATCCAGAATTCCCCCTCAATGGCGTTCAGGGCGCGGAGCAGGGAGGCCAGGGACTCTCCGCGGGAGGAATCGACCGCGCTGCGGCGGTTGGGGCGTTCGTCCGTCCATTTATCCATGCCGTAATAGGTGATGTCCTGCGCGATGAGGCAGATTTCCTTCACGCCGAACCGGATAAGGGCTTCCGCTTCACGCACCACGTCCTGCTGGGAACGGCTGCGGTGGCGTCCGCGGATCATGGGAATAATGCAGTAGGCGCAGCCGTGGTTGCAGCCTTCCGCTATCTTGATGTAGGCCGTGTGCGGCGGGGTAAGGCGGTAGCGCGGCGTGTTCCAGTCAGGAACGTACCTGCATTTCCCTTCAATGAAATTCCGGTCCTGTATGGTCCGGTTCATCACTTGAGTGATGATTTCCGGCAGTTTGGTGATTTGGTCCGGACCGATAAAGGCGTCCACCTCCGGCAGCAGGGCGGGCAGTTCCTTCCGGAAACGCTGGGACAGGCAGCCCGCCACGATGAGTTTCTGGTTTTCCGGATAAGCCCCGTTTTCCCGGGCGCGCACGATGTCCAGAATGGCGTCGATGGCTTCCTGCTTGGCCTGGTCAATGAAAGCGCAGGTATTGACTACCATTACATCCGCAAGTTCCGGTTCCGGAGTCATGGTCATGCCGGCTGTTTGCAGGTGGCCGATCATGATTTCAGAGTCAACCAGATTCTTGGGACAGCCCAGGGAAATGAGTCCAACGGTGAGAGGCATGGCAGTGAGTAGGAAGCGTGATGGCGTCAATCCCCGGAGGGGGAGTCGTCCTTGACGACGACGAGGTCGAATGGACGGATGTCCACGACGCGCACAGGGGTACCCTTAATCAGTATGCCTTGTCGAGAGAAAACCTCGCATATTTCGCCATGAATCATGGCTTTTCCGTTAGGTTTCAGCTCCGTGACGGCGTTCCCGCGGTCTCCTACCTGAACGCGCGCAATGTTGACCGCCTCGCCGGCGGAACCTCCGCTGACTGTGGCGTTGGTGACGCGGCGCATCAGGACGGAATCCGGGAGGTATTTCATCAGCAGGGCAATCAGGAGGGAGCCTCCGGTCAGGCCCAGGGCCAGTTTCAGGAGGGGGATGCCCAGGACTGCCGCCAAGGTGTTGACGTCATCCCACTGTCCGTCCCGGATGATGTGGTCCCATTCCCAGGAGCTGACCATGCCGCCGAACAGGGCCAGAAAAATGCAGACGCCGCCCGCAATGGCCGCAATGAACGTGCCCGGGATAACGAAGAATTCCACGCAAAGAAGGACTATGCCCAGAACGAGCAGGGCCGCCGTCTCATAGCCGGCCAGATTCCCGGCAATGTTGTTGCCGAAGAAGAACAGGGCAAACGCGGCAATGGCCACAACGCCGCCGATGCCGAATCCCGGCGTTTTGAATTCCATGTAAATGCCGCCGATGCCCAGTAGGATCAGGATGGGGGAAGCCCACGCAATCCACAGGCCGATGCGCTCAAAGGCCGTAGGTTCCGCCGTGACCACAGGGGCATTCACTTTCTCCTGGGCCAGCAGGTCCGTGACGGAGGAGGCTGTGCCCTGGGCCAGCAGGGGCCTGCCGTCTTCCAGCCGCGCGGCGGCTTCCTTGCCCGTCAGGGTCAGGAGGGCGCCTTTTTCCAGTTTGACGGGGCCGAACTGCTGTTCCTGGTCGGACGGGATCATCATGGCTTTCACCACTTCCGGGCGGTAACCCTTTTCCGTCACGACGGAGCGGGTAAAGGCCCAGAAGGCGCTTTCCGCTTTCTTGCGCATGACGGGGTCCATTTCCTCTCCGGATGAAGTGATGATGCCGGCCGCCCCTATGGAGGAGACGGGCGCCATGTAAATTTTATCGCACGCCGCGGAGATGAGCGCCCCGGCGGACATGGCCCTGGGGTTCACGTAGGCGTAGGTGGGAATGGTGAGCGGCTGGATGCTTTTCATCATCATCTCGCTGGTTTCCCAGGCCAGGCCCCCGGGCGTGTTCAAGTCGAATATTACCGCGCGCGCCTGTTCCTCTTGCGCCCTCTTCAGGATGCGGTTCATGAAACCGAAGCTCTGTTTGCTGGTCAGGGAGTCTTCCCCCACGGGGATGACGACTACCCTGTCGCGGAAGGTTTCCTCCGCGGCCGCCCGGAAGGGGTAGCCGGCAAACAGGGCCAGCAGAGCCAGCAACAGAAGGTGAATGCGCTTCATAAGGGTAGGCTAGCATGTTCCATTCCCGCGCTCAATGGGGAAATGCGTTCCTCCGGGGCGGGAGGCCATTGGCGCTGCGCCATTTTTCCCGGCCTGCCTGCGGAGGCGTCGTTTTTCCGCGCATGGCGTTCCGATTCTGTCTTCTTGTACACCCGTGCCCCCTGTGATAGACTGGTTCCGCCTTATGGGAAGGATTGATGAAGACAGCATCCGGCGCGTTCTGGAGGCCACTGACATTGTAGATGTAGTAGGGGCCTATCTTCCCCTGAAAAGGGCCGGTTCCCGGTGGAAAGCGTGCTGTCCGTTCCACAATGAAAAGACGCCTTCCTTTATTGTGGACCAGAGTCGGCAGAATTTCAAATGCTTTGGTTGCGGGGAAGGCGGGTCCGCCATCACTTTTGTAATGAAGATGGAGAACCTGGGGTTTGCGGATACCGTGCGAAGGCTGGCGGAAAAAGCCGGAATCTCCATTGTGGAGGAAGTTTATGACGCGGCGGAGGAAAAGCGGCGCAAGGCACGCACGGCGTTGCTGGTGGCCCACAAGAAAGCAGCTGGGTTTTTCCACAGGCTCCTGCTTTGTTCCCCGAAGGCGGCGGAGGCCAGGGCTTACCTGAATTCCCGCGGATACGGGGCGGACATGGCGAAACGCTGGCAGGTGGGATGGGCGCCTGACTCCTCGTGGGAGTTTCTGGCCTGGGCCCGCAGAGAGGGGATTCCGGACCAGGTGCTGATTGATTCCGGTCTCGCCAACCGCGGAGAACGGGGAGATCTGTACGCCCGCTTCCGGGACAGGCTGATGTTCCCCATCAACAATGTGTACGGAGAATGTGTGGCGTTTTCCGGCCGTATTCTGCGGCCTCAGGAAAACGCAGGCAAGTACGTTAATTCCCCGGAGACGGCCATTTTCAAAAAGGGGGATGTGGTGTTTGCCCTGGACAAGGCGCGCGGTCCAATGGGAAAAAGCGGCAAAGCCCTGTTGTGCGAAGGGCAGATTGACGTCATTGCCTGCCATGAGGCAGGGATTTCTTTTGCCGTAGCGCCTTTGGGGACGGCGTTTACTCCGGAGCATGCCAGGATTCTTTCACGCTATGCTTCGCGGATAGTGTTGTGTTTTGACGCGGATAAGGCGGGCATGGCTGCGGCGGACCGGGCATTCCGTGAACTGGCCCCCTTCGGCAAGGATATTTACCTGGTGAACCTTCCTGCCGGGGACGATCCGGATTCTTTCATGAAGAGGGAAGGGAAAGAGGCTTTTTCCGGGATGGTGGAGCAGGCCCGTTCCTTCTTTGAGGTCCGCATGGAACGGGCCAGGGAGAGCGGCTTGTTGGATGACGCGGCTTCCAGCGCCGCTTTTGCCCGTGAGATGACGGCCTTGCTGGCCTGCATGAGCGATCCGGTGGCCCGGGACCTGGCTACGGCTGACATGGCCACGCGCATGCGCATGGCTGCGGATAATTTGCGCGGCGCCGTCAGAATGGCCGGACGCCGGAAGGGGCAGGAACAGGCCCAGTCCGCAGAACGCAAGATGGCTGCGGAGGTTCCGCATCAGCCTCCTGTAAAGATGGATCGCGCCGTGGCCGTGCTTTGTGAACTGGCCATTCAGAATTCCCGTGCGCAGGGGCTTATCGTGGACCGCATTGAAGAATTGCTGGAGCCGATGCGGCTGCTGCAGGGCGGAGGCATCTTAAAGAAAATTCTGGCCAGGCTGCCTTCTCCGGACAGCCCCGCGGCCGTTCAGGCTTTTCTGGCGTCCCTGCCTCAGCCGGAACGGGACGCCCTGGGCATGCTGAATCTGGAACCTATCCCCATTCCCGATGTGGACAGGAGCGTACAGGAAGCCTGCTCCGGCATTGCGAAGGCCGCTTTGGAGAGGCACATCGCCTCCCTGATGGCGGAACTGGCGGATCCCTCCACGGATGCTGCCAGAAGGCTGGAATTATCCAAACTTAGTGTTGACTTGAAGCGTTTGCTGGGTACAATGTAACGCCTCAATACCTCCGGGTGTTGATATAATGGTGAATTGTGCCCTCTTCTTTTCAAGATATGTCCAAATCCGGTGACCCATCCCCCTCTTCTCCCAAGAAGACTTCCGCCAACAAAAAAGCTTCTGAATCCAAGGAAAAAATAGCGGCCCGGCCTGCCGCAAAAAATTCCAAAACCGCTCCCAAGGCGGCTCCTGTCAAAAAAAGCTCCGCCAAGGCTGCCGCTCCGGTTGCGGAAAAGGCCGCTGCCAAGCCCGTTGCGGAAAAAAAGGCCCCGGCAAAGAAAGCGTCTCCGGCTTCTGCCTCCAGGAAGGCGGCGCCGGCCGCCAAAAAGGCTCCGGCAAAGGCGCCTGAAGCAGTTCCCGCCAAGAAAGCTCCAGCCAAGGCTGCGGAGAAGAAGCCGGTGGAGAAGAAGACTGCCAAACCTGCCGCGAAGGAGGAAGCTCCCAAAAAGCTGAGCGAAATTCTGGAAGAGGAACGCAAGAGGGCTGCCAGCCGCAAGATCACGAATCCGATTGACGCTCCGGAGATTCAGGAAAAAATCCGTGAACTTATCAAGCTCGCCAAGGAACAGGGGTATCTGACTTTTGACGACATTAATGACTCCCTTCCCAACGACATCGTTGATCAGCAGGATTACGAGGCCATCATGGACCGCCTGCGCAGCATGGCGTTTGACATCATTGACGCGTCCGACGTGGACAGCTACACGGACCGCACCCGCATCAGCACGGAAGAAGAGGATGAAGAGGAAAAGCTCGAAGCCAAGATGGACATTCTGGATGATCCCGTCCGCATGTACCTGAAGCAAATGGGCCAGGTTTCCCTGCTTACCCGTGAAGAGGAAGTAGCCATTTCCAAGAGAATTGAGGACGCGGAACAGAACGTCCAGCGCTGCGTGCACCGCTTCGGTTTCATTGCGAATGCTTATCTGGACGTAGCCTATCGCCTGCTCGACAATGAGGAACGCTTTGACCGCGTTATCCTTGACAAAAAGATAGACTCCCGCGAGCGCTACATGAAAGGGCTGGCCCAGCTCTGCGCCCAGATACAGCAGACCCATCAGGACGCCTCCGGTTCCTTCCGCAAGCTGTACCGCAGCAAGGAGGCTGCCAAGTCCGTCAAGGCCCGCCAGGCCGAGTTTGACAAGGTTGCCGGCGCTTTGGTGAAGTTTTTCGGCCGCCTGTATTTCAAGCACAAGGTGATTGAGGATTTCTGTTCCATGATTGACGAAGCCCGCGACCGCGTGCTCCGCATGCAGAAGAAGGTTGCCCTGGATCCGGACAACAAGGAACTCAAGGAACATCTGGCAGAGCTGGAGCTTCGCATGTGGATGACTGCGGATGAGATGGGAGAAGCCTACCAGGAACTCCGCAAATGGCTGCGTGAAGCCCGCAGGGCCAAGGATGAAATGGTGGAGGCCAACTTGCGCCTGGTTATTTCCATTGCCAAAAAATATACCAACCGCGGCCTCTCCTTCCTGGATCTCATTCAGGAAGGCAACATGGGCCTGATGAAGGCGGTGGAAAAATTTGAATACCGTCGCGGCTACAAATTCTCCACCTATGCCACCTGGTGGATTCGGCAGGCCATCACCCGTTCCATTGCGGACCAGGCCCGCACCATCCGCATTCCCGTGCACATGATTGAAACCATCAACAAATTGATGCGCGTGCAAAAGCAGCTGGTGCAGGAGTACGGGAGGGAACCCACGCCGGAAGAAATCGCGGAAGAAATCCATCTGCCTGTGGAACGCGTGCGTTCCGTGTTGAAAATGGCCCAGCAGCCTATTTCCCTGCAAGCCCCCGTGGGGGATTCCGACGATACTTCCTTTGGTGACTTTATTGAAGACAAGGCGGCGGAGAATCCCATGGAGGAAGCTTCCTTCTCTTTCCTGAAAGAAAAAATCAAGGATGTTCTGGACACCCTCA
Organism: Akkermansia muciniphila; assembly: GCF_030848305.1. Lineage (NCBI taxonomy): Bacteria > Pseudomonadati > Verrucomicrobiota > Verrucomicrobiia > Verrucomicrobiales > Akkermansiaceae > Akkermansia > Akkermansia muciniphila. The sequence goes on from NZ_CP114598.1 coordinate 1,899,627, forward strand.
CGGACCGTGAACGCGAAGTCATTGAACAGCGCTTCGGTCTCCGGGACGGCAGTCCCCGCACTCTGGAGGAAGTGGGCCGCCAGTTTAGCGTCACCCGCGAACGCATTCGCCAGATTGAAGCCAAAGCCCTCCGCAAGCTGCGCCATCCTACGCGCATCAGCAAGATCAAGGGATTCCTGGAAATGACGGAATCCTGACCGGATTTGCGCCGCATGCCGTGCTACGCTTCGTGGTCATGAAGACTTGCGTAGCTGCGGCATGCGGCATGTTTTTGTTACTGGTTTCCTGTTCCGGCAGCAGGGAATTCAAACCGGCGTTCAATCAGCCCCTTCAGCCCGTGATGCAGCCGGGCTTTGTGTATGTGGACCAGGTGGCTCCCCTGGTGAAGACTGATTTGAAATATGCAGGATATGACAATTTTGTAGGGCGTCCGCTGGACGGCTACCACGGCCGGCGCGCCATCCTGCGCATCCAGGCGGCGCAGGCGTTGAAAAAAGTCTCGGAAGATTTGTACAGGCAGGGTTACCTGCTGGAAATTGATGACGCCTACCGTCCCCATACCGCCGTGCTGGACATTTGCAAATGGGGAGCTGACGACGGGGATCAAAAGATGAAGTCCCGGTATTATCCCCATATTGACAAGGCCAAGGTGTTCGGAGACCACTATGTGCGCGATTTCTCGGAACATTCCCGGGGCGTGGCTGTGGATGTCTCCCTACTGTACGCCAGGACTGGCAAACCGGTGGACATGGGCGGCCATCATGACCTGCTGGATCCCAGTTCCGCCACGGACTCCACATTAGTGACTCCGTCCCAGCGCCGGAACAGGATGATTCTGAAAAAAGCTTTTGAAAAACAGGGGTTTGCCAATTATGCCCCGGAATGGTGGCATTACCGCCTGTTGAATGAGCCTGAACCTGCCCTGCATTATTACTTTCCCGTGTGGGACGGCATGGCTTCCGCAGGCCAACCGTAACATTTTCTGTTGCGAATGCGTCTTCCTCCTCTCTCCATTCCGGCGGGAGGAAGAGACTCCATGCGGGAAGATGAATTTCTACTCCTGGAAATAGCAGGGTGTTTTTAATGACAAACCGCCCTGCGGCGTTTCCAGATCAGGAATGCCATGCCGACTATTCCCAAAGAGGCAGAGGCCGGTTCCGGAATGGGGGCAAAGGCTGTTCCCATTTCCAGTGAAACGCCGTAGATGTTGGCATGGGTGGATTCGGAAGAAGTTCTTTTGGCCAACAGGATATCATTCTGGTAGTAATTGCCCAGGGTGGGGGTTCTGTTTTCCCCGATCAGCTGGCCGTCCAGCCATATCTGGAACAGGCCTTTGGAGCCGTCTTCCGTAGCGCCGCTGATGACAATCCTGAGATCATGAATTCCCTGGGTCATGAAGTGGCTGTTAGCGTCATCGTATGCGGCGCCATAAAGCAGAGTGCCGCTGGAGCCGTTGCCCCAGTAGATGCCGTCTTCCCCAATGGCCAGAAGTCCGGCCCCGTACAGTCCGTCTCCTAGGAATACTGTCAGGAAGTTGCTGCCGGGCGTCACTTCATCATGAACCATGCTCAGCTGAATGGAAAGGGTGATGGTTCGCGCTTCTCCGGCCGTATTTGCCGGCAGGGCCAACCGGAGCCAGTCAGAGGTGTTCTGAGGGGAGGAGAAGGAGAGGGTGGAGCCGTTGCTGCTCCACAGGTTGTCTGCTCCGGAGGATGCGTGTGTAAACGTGCCGAGAACGGCGCCAGAGGCGTTCTTGACTACGGGAGACGTTGTGGAGAGATCCGCGTGAAAGGTCAGATTTGCCCCGGAGCGTCTTTCAAGCCCCATGGTGCGTTGCCCCACGCCCAGAACGCGGGCGATGTTGCCGGCTACGATCAATTCCCCCTGCGCATTGGGATGCGCACCCCGGATGGTATCAATCATCGCTCCGTTGCTGGCGTAAAACCCCTGGGAAACGTCCGCGTACTGAACGCTGGATGTTGCGGTGGACCATCCGGAAACGGCTTGTTGAAGAAGGTTGTTATAGTTTGAAACGTTATTTACTCCCGCGCCAAGGGCTCCGTTGTTGCTGCCAACTGGCAGACAACCCATCACCACCACGTTCATATCCGGGTTGTATTCCTGGAGAGTGGTGACGATTCGTTGGATATTTTCCACGATTTGTTCATGAGTCTGGGCATATCCTTTCTGGCTCATGTCATAGAGATCGTTAATGCCTATCATGATGCAGGCGGTGGAAGCTTTGACGTCTCCGTACAGGGACTGGTAAGTGTCTCCCGTGTAGGTAACCAGCGAAGTGCCGTCATAAAACTGTTCGGAGGACTGGGTAAAGGGATTTTCAAGCCCCAGTTTAACAGAGAGCGGCCCCCTGTTTTTTTCAGGCATTACTGTTCCGGGATCCTGCCGGTACATGGCGTTAGCTTCATGGCCCGCGTATTGGTAGGAGCGCCCGCTGGCGGCGGATTCCGAGACATTGGAGAATTGTACGCCCATGTAGTCCGGCGTTTGGGATGAGACGTCCGTTCCCATGGCTGCTCCTTGCGTCGTCCCCATGGGGTTGTAACGGATTCCGTTGTCTACGAAGTTTTTAAACAGGGAATAACGGTAACTGGCGACTTTCCCGGCAAGAAAACTTCCTCCTTGGGTAATGGAATCGCCAATAAAAATGACGCCGCCCGGATCTGCGGCCGCGGCTGTTGAAAATATTCCGGAAGCAATGCAGGAAAGGAGGAAGAGAGAACGTTTCATGGTAAAACTTAAAAGAAAAAGAGAAAAACAGCCTTGGCTGGGCCAAGGCTGGAAATTAAAGATGAAGAGGATTTGTTTCCTTGTCCGGTTTAGGCCCGGCGGCGTCTGTTGAAGCACAGGATACCCAGTCCTAGCAGACCAAGGGTGGCCGTTGCCGGTTCCGGAACAATTTCAGCGTAGAAGTCGGCTACTTCCTCCGCTGTCAGCCTGGTATCATGAAGATACAGATTATGCAGCGTGAAGGAGGTTCCCTGGTTCCCGGAGCTGTTGTTGCCGATGCAGTACTGATTGGTATTCAGGCTCGACCCATAAAGGCCCGAAATAAACGCCTCCTCTTGGCCGTTAATGTAGAGCAATGTTCCATTCTGCCCGTTTTTTGTTCCCATGGTCACCGTCAGGGTGAAGGTCCCTTCCGGAATGCTGATGGCCCGGTTATTCGCGTTGCTCCACTGGACATTGTTCCACATGCCCGTCATTTTTGACTGGTCGCTGGAGCTGAGGCATAATCCCCATGTATTTGACGAAGTAAACAAGGCGTTCAGCGTATTGCCGGAGTTTCCTCCGGGCTGAAGGCCGGAGATGGTCATGGTCAGGGTTTGATTATTGGCAGCGAATGAAGAACCGTCGCTTTTCTTCAGATAAAGAACATCGGCTCCGTTTTGAAAAATGGCAGTGCCGTTTTCAAACAAAGGGTTAACAGCACTGTTGTTCAAGAACGCCCAATCCCCGGATGTCTGAGAGATTCCAGTCAGGGAATCAAAGGAGGCGACGAGCTCCGCATTTGCAACAGTAACCATCACGGCTGAAAATAAGACGGAGAAGATGTTGTTTTTTCTCATAACGGCGCGCTTTGTATCGGATTTAGAATCCGCGGTCAAGCTCTTAGTTTGAAGGGAAAGGATTTAAGAACAAATCCCGATGTTTTCCGAAGGGCTCCATGCCGGAGACGAAAACCTCTCAGCTTTTCATGTGAAGAAGAAGATTCCAGGGGAAGGAAAGAGCCATTTTTGTTATTTGTATCTTTTTGAAATACATAAATAATTTGCTTTCAATAATTTATTATCATCGCATTTATAATGAACGCACATTGCCTTTCAGAGAAGAAACGCTTTCTCCCCTGAAAATTTTTTACTATTAATGAAACCGCGGATTCTAAACCCGCGTAAGAAAAAGGATAAGACGGCTACCACGGCCGGCGCGCCATCCTGCGCATCCAGGCGACGCAGACGTTGAAAAAAGTCTCGGAAGATTTGTACAGGCAGGGTTACCTGCTGGAAATTGATGACGCCTACCGTCCCCATACCGCCGTGCTGGACATTTGCAAATGGGGAGCTGACGACGGGGATCAAAAGATGAAGTCCCGGTATTATCCCCATATTGACAAGGCCAAGGTGTTCGGAGACCACTATGTGCGCGATTTCTCGGAACATTCCCGGGGCGTGGCTGTGGATGTCTCCCTACTGTACGCCAGGACTGGCAAACCGGTGGACATGGGCGGCCATCATGACCTGCTGGATCCCAGTTCCGCCACGGACTCCACATTAGTGACTCCGTCCCAGCGCCGGAACAGGATGATTCTGAAAAAGGCTTTTGAAAAACAGGGTTTTGCCAATTATGCCCCGGAATGGTGGCATTACCGCCTGTTGAATGAGCCTGAACCTGCCCTGCATTATTACTTTCCCGTGTGGGACGGCGTGACTTCCGCGGTCAGGACATAAAAGAATTTTACACATCAATTTTTTTGTAAAAATTTGTTAGTTAGTTGATAGAATGATATTTTTTATATTTTGTGAAGGTTTTGTCCATGAGAATTTTCGTTCCAAGACAGAATGTGCCATTTCAGGGAATGAGCTCATAACGTGATACATTTCTTTGTTGAACGATAGAATGGTCGTATATCTCTGTAACGGGCTGTTCTTCATTTTTTATTAAAATGGGGAAAAGTTTCTGCGTTACAAAAAGTTAAAACATAACATAGAATAATATCATGTCAACTACAGTTGAATCCATTACTATTCCTTTCATTAAAATGAAAGAAAAGGAGGCCAAACCTGTTCCCGGCTATTTCATCTATGAAGATGAAACGGGAAATTCGCTTATGACCGCCCCTGTGCTAATTCCTATCAAGCAAAATGTCGAAGATCGTACTGAAACTTGGAAAGGTTATATTAAAGTAGAGAAATCTGAACGACATTATTTTCGTATCGACGGAGACGATATTTTGACCCTCAACATTCCTCATGCCAATGTTGATATCACAACTGGGGGAGGTTCTCTTTCCACCCAGACGGCAGAAGCCGTGCTGGAACGCGGTTTCTATTATTGCGAGTTGGTTTACCGTAATAATGCCTATACACCGACGGATAAGTCCTATGAAGGCTGCATCGCCATCATGAGTACCACGGGAATGCCGCCGGAAGGCAAGTATGTGAAGTACGATACCACCAAATCCGAACTTGCTTCAGGAACACCTATGACACTTCTGAAACTTGGAGAAGGATGCCGTATTGACTGGCCAGAACAAGCCGTACCTCTCGCTTATCCCATCACATGGTATGAATTGCGGCAAGATTCCAATGCTGTCCGATACCGTTACAATACGGGAACCATTTCTGAAATAACCGTTGATGAATTCAATGCAATGGCGCGAGTCATCTATGCGGAAGCCGATACGAAGGGTGCAGAAATGAAGGCTATTGCATCGGTGATGTTGAATCGTCTCGGCAACACGAAAGGGAATGCCTATCGAAATCCATTGTTGAGTATGTTGACGGAATTTGGCGAAATCAAAGACGGTAAGAATCCTAATTGGGCCTCTGTAACAGATCAGCAATATGCCAAGGTTGAAGGGGAGAAGTACAGGGATATTGACAGGCTGAGCTGTGAAAAACTGGAAGAAGCCAGAAAGGCGCTTCTTGAGGTTCTGAGCGGCGGCGTAACCGTTCCTTATGATGGATTTAGAACGGCAGGTACTACTCCCAAGCCTCATGTTACTATTGGAGGAACTGACTTTTTGACTGAAAAACAGTACCGGACCTGCACCGTCAAACCAGACGGATGGGATAATTTGTCTGTCTGGCCCGGTGGCCCTTTGGATAGATAAATCATTCTGAAGCATCATCAGGCGGATCAGGTGATTGAGACTTGATCCGTCTTTTTGATGAAGTAATATCTGGAAGATGAATGCCTCCTTGAAAACGTTTTTTTTCTCTTGCTGCACGGTTCCCCTTGTTGTGGCTTCTGACGCGCCTTCTCCTCTTGTCGATCATCCTCCGGTGGATGGCGCCGCCTTGCGTTTTCACAAGCAGGAGATGGCTTTTCTGGAAAACTGTTTCCGGGAGAATCCGGATAACAAAGTAATCTGGCAGGCGGACCATGAAGCCGCTTTAGTGTGGAGAACGCCCAGGGGCGCCAATTTCAACAGTTATGAATTTAAAGCCTTTCTGCGCCAGCAGGACGGTTCATTCAGAGAAATAGGAAGATATTCTGTTATGTCCGGTTATGGATATTGGGATGAAAAAAATATCCAGTTTTCCAATGAAGGTTTTAAGATTATTTTAATTGCGGATGGAGGGGCAACCCGTGCAAGCCATCAGTTCCATTATTCCCAACCTGCCGCTGTCTTTGTTTTCCGGTTGGGCCGTGAAGAGGGCAAATGTTCCAGCGAGGACGTGAGGATGAATAATGATTGTTGATTTCCAAACCGGTTTGTCCGTAATATAGGAGAGGAAAAGCGCAGTTTGGTCAATTCCTGGCTATTCCTTGACGAAGAGTTTTTTTGTTGCGGGCGTTTTGGCCGCCCGTATTTTTAATTAAAAGGCCGTTCCGCGGAAAAGGCGGAACGGCCTGAAAAGCGTTTATGCGCAGGAAATGTTAATGAGGCAGGCGGAAGTTGCGGTTGAACGCGGAAACTTCTTCCTTAAGCCGGGAGAAGCCGTCCGGATTCGGGCATACCTGGTCGCCTACGTACAGGGCCAGCGCACGGGCAATGAATTCGGCCACCTGTTCCACGTCTTTTTCCTTCATGCCGCGGGTGGTTACGGCAGGCGTGCCGATGCGGATGCCGGAGGGTTTCATGGGAGAACCCGTGTCAAACGGGATGGCGTTCTTGTTTACGGTGATGCCTACGCGGTCCAGGGCTTCCTGCGCGTCTGCGCCGTTAATGCCCTTGTTGCGGAGATCTACCATGAATACGTGGTTGTCCGTGCCGTTGGAGACGACGCGGAAGCCGAGTTCCGCCATTTTGGCCGCCATGGCCTTGGCGTTTTTGACAACCTGGGCCGCATAGTCCTTGAATTCGGGCTTCAGAGCTTCCCCGAAACAGGCCGCCTTGGCGGCAATGATGTGCATGAGGGGACCGCCCTGCATTCCGGGGAAGACGGCCGCATCCAGTTTTTTGGCGTATTCCTCCTTGCAGATGACGAAGCCGCCGCGGGGGCCGCGCAGGGATTTATGCGTGGTGGAGGAGACGAAGTCCGCATGGGGAACCGGATTCGGGTGCTGCCCCCCGGCCACCAGGCCCGCGATGTGGGCCATGTCCACGAACAGGTAGGCACCGCAGGCCCTGGCAATCTGGCCCATGCGTTCAAAGTCTATTGTGCGTGAGTAGGCGCTTGCTCCCGCCGTGATCATTTGCGGCTTCACCTCCAGAGCCAGTTTTTCCAAAGCGTCATAGTCAATAGCTTCTGTTTCCTGGGATACGCCGTAGTGAACCACATTGTACAGTTTGCCGGAGAAGTTGGCCCTGTGCCCGTGGGTGAGGTGGCCGCCGTGGGAGAGATCCATCGTGAGAATGGTGTCGCCCGGTTTCAGGACAGAGAAGTAAACGGCCATGTTGGCCTGGGAACCGGAGTGGGGCTGCACGTTGGCATGATCCCCGCCGAAAATTTTCAGCACGCGGTCAATGGCGAGCTGTTCCACTTTGTCCACCACCTCGCAGCCGCCATACCAGCGCTTGCCGGGATAGCCTTCCGCGTATTTGTTGGTCAGCAGGGAACCCTGGGCTTCCCGGACGGAGGGGGAAGTGAAGTTTTCGGAGGCAATCAGCTCAATGTTGTTGCTTTCCCGGCGCCCTTCCTCCTGGATGAGGGCCGCCAGTTCCGGATCCGTCCATTGCAGGGGGCTGCCGGAGGATTTAACGACGCGGCGTTCATGGCGTCCGCCTTCAAAGTCAGCATGCAGCCAGGCGTCCAGGACGTCTTCCACACTTTCATTGTCCACATAGGCGGAAGCCAGGCAGAGCAGGTTGGAATCATTGTGCTGGCGGGAGAGGGCCGCAGCAGGGGCCGTGCGGCAGAGGGCGGCGCGGACGCCCACCCAGCGGTTGGCGGCAATGCTCATGCCGATGCCGGACCGGCAGATAAGGATGCCGCGGTCATTGGTGCCGTCAGCAATGCTGCTTGCGACTGCATTGGCGTAGTCGGAATAATCACAGGAATTTTTGGTCATGGTTCCCATGTCGGTCACTTCATGACCCCATGCCTTGAGGAGTTCTGCTACGGTTTCCTTGAGATCGACTCCGGCGTGATCCGCGCCGATGGCAATTTTGTATGTCGTATTCATGGTGGTGCTCATTGCTGACGGGCAAAAATACTGCCTTATTTCCCTCCGGCTGGCAAGCCCCGGATTCATTCCAGGCCGTTCGGAGGGCTCGGCTTCCGGGATTGACCCCGGAAAAAAGAACCCCGGTCCCCTGAATGGGGCCGGGGCGGTAAGGGGGCAAGCGAGGAGCGTGCCGTTATTTTCCGGAGGATTCCAGCTTCAGCATATCCTGGACGATGTTGATGCCTTCCCGGAGTTCCGGATCAAGGCCGGAGGGGTATTCCGGGGAGTCGTCCAGTTCTGCCGTGGGGTCTTCCGCCAGGTGCATGAATTGTTCATTGTCCTTGTCCGGATCTGCCAGAGGCAGCTCCCTGGCGTTGACGTCGTCCAGCGTCAGGCGGTAAATTTTGTATTTGGTAGCGTCTTCCTTGGCCATTTCCGCGAAGCGGATTTTGCGTTCCTTGTTGATGGATTTGCGGCGTTCTTCCAGGGCGGAGTTTTCCTGTTCCCGGGTTTTTTTGTTCAGAGAAAGCTTGTTGTCCTTGATGCGCTGTTTCATCATGGCGATGTCTTCCCTGGCGATCTGGAGGTCGCGGTCTTTTTCCACGCGCTTCGCGCTGGCGTCTTTCAGCGTGGGCAGCATGGCCGCGATGGAGGAGTCCTTTTTGTAGTTGGTGCAGGGCGTGATCTGGTCATAGGGCATCGCGTAGTCCAGAATGTCTTCTCCCAGTTCAAATGCCGTCGTAGCGGTGGGAAGCTGGATGTCGCTTTCCACGCCTTTGAGCTGGGTGGAGCCGCCCGCCACCCGGTAGAATTTCTGGGTGGTGACTTTCAGCAGGCCCGCGCGGTCCCTGGCCGCGAAGAAAGGCAGGTACTGGCCGATGTCCACAGGCTGCTGCACGGACCCCTTCCCGAAGGTGGAGTCATCCCCCACGATTACGGCGCGGCCGTAATCCTGAAGGGCCGCAGCCAGAATTTCAGAGGCGGACGCGCTGAGTTTGTTGATGAGCACCACAATGGGGCCGTTGAAGAGTTTCTGGCGATTGTGGGCGGATTTAATATCCACGTTGCCGCGGGTGTCCTTGATTTGCACCACGGGGCCGTTTCCGGTAAAGAAACCCGTCATCAGGCGCACTTCTTCCAGGGAGCCGCCTCCGTTGCTGCGCAGGTCGATTACCAGGCCGTCCACATTTTCCTTGTTCATCCGTTCCAGGATTTTTTTGACGTCCTTGGCGCAGCGGCGGTCTCCGCCTTCCATGTCTGCATAGAAGGAGGGAAGGCTCAGCACGCCAATGCGGTTCCTGCCTTCCGGAGCTCCGGTAAGTTCAATGATTTCACCTTTGGCAAGTTCATCCTTCAGAGGAACCTTGGAGCGGGTCAAAGTAATGATTTTGGCCTGTCCGGGGGCGTCCGCAGGTTCTACCTTCAGGCGCATCCGGGTATTTTCGGCTCCGCGGATCATATCCACCACCTTGTCCAGCTTCATGAACAGGATATCCACCATTTCTCCGGAGTTGTCGGAGTCAATGGCAACGATACGGTCGTTCAGCTTCAGTTCTCCGGATTTGTCAGCCGGTCCGCCCACGACGATACCGGTAATTTTGGTGGAACCGTCGTCTTCACTTCCCAGCAGGGCGCCGATGCCGGTGAGTTCCGTTCCCATGGAAATCTTGAAGCGGTCCACCTGGCGCGCGCCCATGTAATCCGTATGCGGGTCATACGTCAGGGCTACGGCGCTGAGCAGTGTTTCCGCCACGTCTTCCAGATCCGTTTCCTGAATATTGCGCTGGATGCGTTCATAACGCATAAGCAGTTTTTCCTCCGCGGGCTTTTCATTGGCCAGGGGATCGGGCTTGTTCTGTTCCTTGGCCAGGCGCGCTACGGTTTCACGGCGCAGGATTTCAGACAGGAGCTGTTCTTCCACCATGTCTTTCCAGACCTGCTGCATTTCCGCCTCATTCCTGGGCCAGGAGGCTGTTTTGCGGCGGGAACGTTCGATAGACTTGTCTTTATCAAAGGTGAAGCCTCCCTTTTTCAGCAAATCCCGCGCATAGGAGATGCGCTGCATGGCGCGCTGGCGGTACAGGGCGTGCATGGCCTGGGCCGCATCCATCATCTGGCCGGACATCAGGTAGTCGTCCAGCTCCTTGCCGTATTTTCTTTTGAGGGCGTCTACGTCCTGCTGGGTGAAGAATATTTTGTTGGGGTCTACCTTGCGCAGGTAGGTTTCCAGGAATTTGGCGGATAGTTCATCGCTGAATTCCTTGCGGGAGAAGTGGAAGTTCTGGAGCAGAAGGGACATTTGCTTGCCCACCTGGTTGAAGTCCGTAGCCGCAGAGGCGCAGGAAGTGATGGCTGCTGCGGCCAGGGCCGAGAACGCGGTGAGTCTGATCCAACGGAATGAGTGCATGTTCATAACGGAAAAGGGTGCGTTTTTTCCCATTTGGGGAAAAGCTGGCGCTGGGATGTGAGTGTTACTGATTTGCAGGTGATTGTCTATCTTATAAAACGTCCACATGACGCTATTTTGCTCTCCTTGTTTCCGGAAGGGGGGCAGGAGTAAATGGAACCCGGTTCATCCGTAAATGTCTGACGGCGGCGGGAGCGGCCCTGCGCGGCGCAGGAGAAGGAAAGAAGAGAATTCATGGGTGGATAAATCCACCATAAAGTTTGAAATTTTGCGCGAAAGTCCGGCATTTGTCATATTGGAATTGCATGGAAATGGCTTTTTCCCCGCATGCCTGTCCGCTAATTGTTGTCGGGCGCTTTCGTTTGGTTTTCCGTTGCTGCATCCCTCCCGGAGAGGGAAAGGCGGCGGGATGATTGCTTTCCTGTTCGCGGCGGAAGGGGAGGGAGCGCGGACGTTTTCTGAAGAGCTGCCGCAGGAAAGGAAGCATTTCAGGATTGAGGTTGCAACGGTTTTCTGTACACTTCGCGTGATGATGAGCATACCGAATCGGGACAAGAATTTTTCCGGAAGCAAGATGGGGGTTCTGCTGCAGCGTTCATTCAGCACCGTGGTTTTGCTTGGGTTGCTGGCCGGGGCTCTGTGGTGGGACCGCGAATTTGGATATTACGGTCTGGTTTGCATCTTCTGTATTCTGGCCGCCTGGGAATGGCGGCACATGCTGCTGCGTTCCGGCAAAGCCTCCCAGCCTAACTTGGGCTTTTTTTTCGGGGTGGCGTATCCCGTGTTGCTGTCCTGGTCATGCTGCATCACCAAATTCCGGGAAAGCGCCCTGGCGGAACAGGTTACTTTCCTCATCCCCCTTCCTCTTCTGGTGGCGCTTGCCGCTCCGGTTCTCCTGGTAGTGGTTTCCTTTATCCGTGAGATGAAGCGCCCGGTGGACGGAAGCAGGGCGCTCCGTTCCGTGGGTACGACGCTGCTTTCCTTTATTTATCCCATCTGGCTGTTCTCTTTTGCCATTCTGGCCCTGCATCTGGCATATATGAGGGCGGGGTATGTTTATCCGGCCATTGTCATGTGTGTGCTGTGGGTCATTCTGGTAACGAAGATGGCGGACATTTTTGCCTATGTGAGCGGGTTTTTGTTGGGGGGCCGCATTTTTTCCCGCAGGCTTATTCCCCACATCAGCCCCAAGAAGACGTGGGAGGGCATCCTCGGTTCCTGGGCGCTGACGAATGCGGCGGCCATAGGGCTGGTTTTCCCGATGTTCGGAATTTCCTCCCTGTCCATCAACCAGGTGCTGATGCTGATGGGATGCACTTCCTTCATTTTTCTGCTTTCCGTTTACGGGGATCTGGCCGGCTCCCTGGTTAAACGCAGCCTGGCCATCAAGGATTCCGGTTCCCTGCTGCCGGGGATTGGCGGAATTTTTGATCTGATTGACAGCCCTTCCTTCACCGTGCCGTTTTTCTGGTTCCTGCTGGCCTGCATCGGCTGAATGTCCCCAGCGCGAACGGATTCCCTGTAACCCGGTATGGTTTTTTCTTCTCTCCCCATTGAGGAAATCCGCGGAGAATTGCTGGACGCTTTGCGGGTTCCTTCTCCGCGCATTTTGTTGAAAGCTCCTACCGGCTCCGGCAAGTCCACTGGCGTTCCTCCCATGATGGATGACGCCGGGCTGGGAGAGCGCGGCCTGATTGTCGTTGTGCAGCCCCGGCGGATGGCCGCTCGTCTGCTGGCGCAGCATGTGGCCCGGCTGCGCGGGGTGGAGCTGGGAAAAGAAGTGGGGTATGCGGTGCGTTTTGAACGGCATATTTCCTCCCGCACCCGTATCGCGTATGTGACGGACGGCATGCTGGAGCGCTGGCTGACGGAACGGCCCACCCTGGAAGGTGTGAGCGCCGTGGTGTTTGATGAGTTCCATGAACGGAGCCTTTCCGGGGATTTATCCCTGGGGCGTGTGCTGGATCTGCAGGAAGGGCCGCGCCGGGATCTGGCCGTGGCGGTGATGTCCGCCACACTGGAGATATCCGGCCTGCGGGAATATATGGGAAGTTCCTGCCGGGTTCTGGAAGCGCAAGGCAGGCAGTATCCTGTGGAAATCGTTTACCGGGCCCCCCGCCTGGTCAGTGACGGACGCGGCAGGGTGGCGCCTCCCCCCATATGGGAGCAGGCGGCGGATGTTGTGCGGGAGGCGGTGAGGGAGGACGGCTGCGGGGATGTGCTGGTATTTATGCCGGGCGTGTATGAAATACGGAAAACGGTGGAGCTGCTGGCAGGAAAGCCGTGGATGGGCGGCAGGGACGTTTTCCCCCTTTACGGGGCTCTGACGCCGGAGCAGCAGAATCGCGCCGTGGAGCGGGGGGAGATCCCCCGTGTTATTGTTTCCACCAATGTGGCGGAAACTTCCCTGACGATTGAGGGGGTGCGCACCGTGGTTGATTCCGGGCTGGTGCGCCGGTCCGGCTGGGATCCGTACCGGGGGATGGATACGCTGCATCTGGTGAAGATTTCCAAGGCGTCCGCCGCCCAGCGCGCGGGCCGTGCCGGGCGCGTGGCTCCGGGGCGCTGTTTCCGGCTGTGGAGTGAGGCGGAACAGGCCCGGAAGGAAGATTTTGACCCGCCCGAATGTTTCCGGGTAGATTTGGCCGGGGCCGTTTTGAATTTGGCTGCCTGGGGCGTCAACGTGCCGGAAAATTTCCGTTGGCTGGATGTTCCTGCCCCTCTGGTGATGCAGCGGGCAGTAAATTTGTTGGCTGCCCTGGGCGCTACGGAGGCGGACGGAAGCCTGACGGATACGGGAAAAAGGATGACCGCTTTTCCCCTGCCGCCCCGGCTGGCCCGCCTGATGGTGGCCGGGCAGGATGAGCAGTGCGCCGTGGAACTGGCCGCTATTGCTGCCCTGATGCAGGGAGAAGGTGTTGCGGTGAAGGGTGGGCTGAACGATCATTTGCGCGATTCCGCGGATTACACGGATTTTCAGGCGGAGTGGCGCGCGGTGGAGAAGGCTGTGGAGGCCGCTTTTGGGGCGGGGACGTGTACCCGCTGGGGCATTTCCGCCCGCGGGGCGCGGGAGGCATGGATGGCATACCGGCAGCTTCTGTCCGTCGGCAGCCGGGGAAAAGCCCGGGAAACGCCGGGACCGGATTTTACGGCGGCGCGTCCTGCCGTAGTCCGTGCGATGATTGAGAGTTTTGCGGACCATGTGGGTGTTCGAAATGGCGTGGCCGCCAATACATGCCGTATGGCCGGCGGTGTGGGCGGCAGGCTGGCGGAAGGAAGCGTGGTGTTTCATGGGGAGCATTTCGTGGCCGCAGAGGTGGCGGAATTGTCCGGGAAGGCGGTGGAAACCCGTGTGGGACGCTGTACGCTTGTTGCGCCGGAAGATTTGCGTTCCATTTGGCCGGAACGTTTTTCCTGCGGGGAGGAAGCCGTCTTCGATGCCGCTTTGCGCCGCGTGCGTCTGCGCCGGAGGCTGATGTATGGAGATCTGGTGCTGGAGGATCGTGACCGCGGAGATGCTTCTCCGGATCTGGCCGCCCCGGTTCTGGCGGAAAAGGTAGTGGACGGTACCCTGAAGCTGGTGAAATGGAATGATGCCGTGGAACAGTGGATACGCCGTCTTAATGGTTTGAGCGTTTGGATGCCGGAACTGGAGCTGCCCCGTTTTTCGGAGGAGGACAAGCTGGTCGCCATTTCCCTGGTCTGTGAAGGGGCCGTAGGTTATAAGGACATCAAGGAACGGGAGATTCTTCCCGTGCTGAGGGATTGGCTTTCCGGCTGGCAGGCGAAGGCGCTGGACGATTATGCGCCGGTAAGCCTCACGCTGCCCAACGGCCAGCATGCCAGGGTCAGGTACGGGGAGGATTCCTCCCCGGTGATCAGTCTGACGGTGCAGCGCCTGTTCGGCGTGGCTGTTTCCCCGCGCATTGCCAACGGGGCCGTCCCCGTGATTGTGGAGGTGCTGGCTCCCAGCCAGAGGCCGTGGCAGGTAACGGGTTCTCTGGAAAGTTTTTGGCGGAACGGCTACGGGCAAATGAAAAAGGACCTGGCGGGGCGTTATCCCCGGCACCGCTGGCCCGACCCCGGGGAGCTGGATTTCCTGCCACGCTCCCGTTGATAAGGAGAAAGGATTTTTCTGTAACAAAACAGTAGCAAAATAGACCGTTTCCGTGTAAAGAGGCGGTGGTGCAGCTCGCGGACGCCCTCCGCCCACCATTCACAAGAGACAGTTATGGACTCAATCTACTGGATTATCATCACGGCCCTGCTGCTTCTGGCGGCATTTGACTTGATCAACGGCGTAGCGAATGACGCCGTCAACTTCCTCAATTCCGCCATCGGTTCCAAGGCCGCTCCCGTGCGGGTGATCCTGACCGTAGCTTCCATCGGCGTGCTGGTGGGGGCCTGCTTCTCCGGAGGCATGATGGAAGTGGCCCGCAACGGCATTTTTCACCCGAACATGTTCAGTTATCATGAAGTGATGCTGCTCTTCCTGGGGGTGATGATCAGCGAGGTGATCCTGCTGGATACCTTCAATACGTTCGGATTGCCTACGTCCACCACCGTTTCCCTGGTGTTCGGTATTTTGGGGTCTTCCGTAGCGACGTCCCTGTTCAAGATTTCCAAACTCCGCCTGGTTCAATCCGTGTGGGATTTCATTAATACGGACAAGGCTTTTGAAATTGTCACCAGCATTCTTCTTTCCGTAGCCATCGCCTTTACGGTAGGCACCATCGTCATGTGGATTTCCCGCTTGGCGTTCACGTTTAAATACCAGTCCCGGTTCAAATGGTTCGGCTGCTTCTGGTGCGGCATGGCCATGACGGCGATCGCCTATTTCGCCGTTTTCAAGGGCCTGAAGGAATCTACCCTGATGGAACCCTCGTTTATCCAATACATTGACCAGAATCTGGGCATGGCCCTGCTCACGGCCTTTGGCGGTTTTTCCGTGCTCATGTTCCTGCTCCAGCATTTGTTCATGACGAATATCCTGCGCCTGACCGTTCTGGCGGGCACTTTTTCCCTGGCCCTGGCCTTTGCGGGCAACGACCTGGTGAATTTCATCGGCGTTTTCATGGGCGGCCTGGATTCCTTCCAGTACGCCAGAGGTGTGGCGGCGGCCGGAGGCTCTCCTTCATCCATCCTCTCCATGGAGTGTCTGATGCCGGGGCAGGGCATGCCGGTAAACCATTACATTCTGTTCGCCGCGGGTTGCATGATGATTTTTGCCCTGTGGTTCTCCAAAAAGGCAAAAACGGTGATCGCCACCGGCGTGGAACTTTCCAGACAGGGTGAAGGCGGTATTGAGCGTTTCGGCTCCGTTCCCCCCGCCCGCGCCATTGTTCGCAGCGCTATCGCCCTGGGACGCGGGGTAAAAAGGCTTATTCCCGCCCGCATGCTGGTACGCATGAACCACCAGTGGGATCCCGCCCCCCAGCCTTTGAATCCCAAGGACCGGGTAGCCTTTGACCTGATTCGAGCCACGGTGAACCTGACGGTCGCTTCCCTGCTGATCGCATGGGCTACGGGCAAGCAGCTTCCCCTTTCCACCACGTATGTGACATTCATGGTGGCCATGGGGTCTTCCCTGGCGGACAAGGCATGGGGCAGGGAGAGCGCAGTTTACCGCGTGACCGGCGTGCTGACGGTGATTTCCGGCTGGTTCATGACCGGGCTGGCTGCCTTTACGCTGGCCGCCATCATGGCTACCATCCTGCATTACGGGCAGGTTTACGCCATCTTCGGCCTGCTGTTCCTGGTCGTTGTCATTCTGGTGAAGTCCACTATCATGCACCGCAGGCGGGAGAGTAAGCTTTCCGTAGAGCGTTTTGACCAGATTACGGAAGAAAATATTCTGGATGTATGCAGCCACCAGATTGTGGACAGCACGCTCAAGCTGCGGGAGATTTACAATGACACCGTGGAAAACTTTTTCCAGGGAGACAGGAAGGCCCTGAAGGAACTGGCGGATGCCGCGGAACGGCTGGCCATGACCAGCAGCGAGCATCACAAGTACGATATTCTCCCTATCCTGTACAAGATGCAGTCCCGCTCCCTGGATATGGGTTACCACTTTGTGCAGGCCCTGGAGCATTTGAACGAAGCTACGCAGAGCCTGTCGCAATTTTCCGAGTCCATCTTTACGTACGTGGATAATAACCACACGCCGTTTACGATTGACCAGGTGGACGATCTGAAGGAGGTGCATGCCGCTCTCATCAAGCTGCTGGATGAATATTGCAAAATGCTCCAGACGGGGACGTACATTCAGTTCGATTACACGATGGTGGCCCAGGAACAGCTTCTTCAACTGGTGGCGAAGGCCACCAAGCGCCAGATCAAGCGGGCTCAGCGCAACCAGACGCGCACCCGTTCCTCCCTGCTTTATCTGAACATGCTTAATGAGATGAGGTTCATGGCCGTGCAGGTGCGGGCCCTGACCAATGACGAACGAAACTTTGTAGCGGCCTAACGCGGCGGTTCTCTGTTTTTTTCACGGGAGGTAAAAAATTCTTGAGCGTTTAGTTCATGAGGGTATGTTGAATGAACAGGGATGTTCGATAAGGGAGGAACGAGAGCTTCTCTTATCACCAAGAATAACCCTGATTTCATAGGTAGTTAGTTGGAGCGGCTACGGGAGAAATTCCGTAGCCGCTTTTTTGTTGCCCCAGGGCTTGTGTCATACAAAAGAAGTAATGTTTGAACATATTTGCCGGGCGTTTGTCTTACCCATAACGGTTATGATCCGGATGCAGTGAAAGAGAGAGCGCTTCATCCACTTAAGGACTCGACCGTCTTCATAGGTAGTTAGTTGAACAGCAGCCCCGGCGAAGGGATTCGCCGGGGTTTGTTCATTTCAGGAACATGTGTTCCGGGGACGTAAACAGCTGGGAGGGAGCGGGAAAGAAAAAATAGGCAGCGTTTTGCCACGGGGTTTGATTGACGTGCGGGACGCGTCAGGGCATAGTGGCAGGGTATGAAGAGAGCGTTTTGCGTGATAGCCGGTGCGTGCAGCCTGATTGGATGGGCTCCGGCGGACGAGACGGGCATGAACAGGGTGCTGGAGGATTGGCGGATGAGGCAGTCCGACTGGGAATCCGCATTGAAAACGGCTGAAAGTGCAGAAAAAAGGGCGGAATTAATGGAGAACCGTCCGGATGCCGTTCCGGTGGCTCGGGAATTATGGAGGCAGGCAGGGAGCGACCTTCAGAAGCCTGAAACTCAAAAACCCTGCCTTCTTCCGGCTGTCGTCTGGTTCCTGGATCATCCCCAGGCTGTAGCGCAGGCGTTCCCGAATGGAGATATGGCCAGAAAGATTGTCGTGTTTTGCCTGGATTCCCTGGAAAATACGCTGTTCCGGGAACAAGGGGCGGGGAAGGCTGCGTATGCCCTGAGCAATTCCCGCGACCTGCGCTGCCGCGTTATTCTGGAACAGATCAAGGATTACAACCAGTTCCCGGAGGACCAGGGCCTGGCTTCCCTGGGACTGGCCATGGTGATGAAGGAAACGACAGGGATGCTTCAGGATGACGTCAGGCTGGTGGCGGCCCGCGGAAAATTGCTGAAAGACGCCATTATCAAATGCTATGATTCCAGCTTCGGCCCCATTCCTGTTCAGGATATTGTGAAGGAGGAACTATACGAAATACGTAATCTCAATATCGGGCAGACCGGGCCTGGAATCAGCCTCCCTTCCACCGCGGCGGCCGGAAATGTGACGCTCCCTTCCGGGGATAAGCCCGTGCTGGTAGTTTTTTGGGATCCGCAGGATATGCGTTCCGTTCAGTTTTTGCAAAAAGCCGCGTCTCTCCGGAAAGAGTTTCCCGGTTTGACGGTGATGCCGGTGGCTCCCGGAAAGAGGGAGAACGTGGAAAAGGCCCTGTTGAACTTGAAAATGGATATGCCCTCCCTGGTGGATGAAAAGGCGGCGGCGTTTAAGGATTACCGGGTGAGGCTCACCCCGCGCGTGTATCTGCTGGACCCCGCGGGGAAAATCCTGATGCGCGGCACGCCGGATATGCTGTTTGACGCCAACCTGTACGCAGTCATGGGCAAACTGGAGGGAAAGAAGAAAGAAATGCCGGATGGGAAAAAGGTCCCCTCCACACCTGCTTCCTCCAAGCCTGTTTCTCTGCCGGCCAGGATTAATTCCCCGGATACGCGCGTTCCCTCCGCTTCCCGGCCTGACAGGCTGCGGCCCGCATTCCCTTCCGCCCCCTCCGGTGCGGAGGAAGATTCTCTTTCCGCCCCTCCTTTGAGGCCCATGCCTGAATGATCCGTTTCATGGAGAGGATTCTGTTGAGAAAGGCCGCGGAGGCCGTGGCCCGGGTTCTTTCCGGAGCAGGACACACCGTATATTTTGTGGGCGGCTGTGTCCGGGACAGGTTGCTGGGATATTCCGTGAAGGATATCGATATTGCCACCTCCGCCCGTCCGGATGAGGTGTTGCGCCTGTTTCCGGATGCCTGGGAAGTGGGCGCCGCCTTCGGAGTGGTGCTGGTCCGCCGAGAAGGTTTTTCCTTTGAAGTGGCCACCTTCCGCAGAGACGGCAGCTACAGGGATGGCCGGAGGCCGGAAGCCGTCTGCTTTACGGATGCGGAAGAAGATGCCCGGCGGCGTGATTTTACCATGAACGGCCTTTTTGAAGATCCGTTTTCTTCGCCTCCGGGCCGTGTGGTGGATTATGTAGGCGGCATGGAGGATATCCGGGCCCGCGTGTTGAGGTGCATCGGGGAGCCGGACCGCCGTTTTGAAGAAGATTCCCTGCGGCTGATGCGCGCCGTACGTTTTGCCGTTACCAGGGAAGTTCAGGTGGAGAAGGAAACTTGCTCCTCCATTTTCAGGAACGCGCCGCTGCTGGCCCGGATTGCCCCGGAACGCATCCGGGAGGAACTGGACAGGATTTTATTGTCTCCCGGAAGGAAACGGGGCGTGGAAATGCTGGTGGAAACGGGGTTAATGAAGCATATCATTCCGGAAATATACGATATGATAGGCTGTACGCAGCCTCCCCAATGGCATCCGGAAGGGGATGTATACACCCATACGCTGATGATGCTGGACGCGCTGGGAAGGGACGGTTCCCCCGTGTCTTTGGTGCTGGCCTTGGGGGTTCTGCTGCATGACATCGGAAAGCCCCCCTGCCGCCAGGTGGATGAAACGGGACGCATCCGTTTTTCCGGCCATGACAAGGAAGGCTCTTCCATGGTCAGGGTCATTTTAAGAAGGCTGAAATATTCCAATGCCGTGGTGGATGCGGTGTGTTCCATGGTGGAGCGCCATATGCGCTTCATCAACGTGAGGCAGATGAGGAAATCTACGCTGCGAATGTTCATGAACGCTCCTCATTTCCGGGAGGAACTGGAGCTCCACCGCCTGGATTGTCTTTCCTCCAACGGATTGATGGACAACTGGCAATTTGTCAGGGACTTCATGGATTCCTACCGGAATGCCCCTCTGGTGCCTCCCCCGTTGGTGACCGGGCGTGATCTGGTGAACCTGGGGCTGTCCCCGGGGCCTGGTTTCGGGAAATGGCTGTCCCGTCTGCAGGAGCTTCAGTTGGAGGGAACGCTCCGGACCAGGAAGGAAGCCCTGCTGCAGCTGGGACAAATTGCTCCGGTGGAACAGAATGCGCTTGCAGAATACCTGGAAAAGTTAGCATTATAAGCGTCAATATTTGATCATTTCAACTCATGCGTCCTGTCATTTATCAACTATTTGTTCGTCATTTTTCCAATATGGAGACCCACGGAGTTGACTGGGGGAGCCGGGAAACGAACGGGTGCGGAACTTTTAATGGAGTGACGGATAAAGCATTACGTGAAATAGCGCGGATGGGTTTTACGCACATCTGGCTGACCGGGGTGCTGAGGCACGCTACGCAGACGGCCCATCCCGGGCTGGCCGCTCAGCCGGAATCCATCGTAAAAGGCCTGGCCGGAAGTCCCTATGCGGTGGTGGATTATTTTGACGTGGATCCGGATCTGGCCTCCTCCCCGGAGAAGAGAATGGATGAGTTCAAGGCGCTGGTAAAGCGTTGCCGGACGGTGGGGCTGCTGCCGATGATCGATTTTATTCCCAACCATGTTTCCCGCGCCTACTTGGCGGACTGGGACGGGCATGACGATTTTGGGGAAGGGGATGATCCCCATACGTTTTTTTCTCCGGAGCAGGGGTACTTTTACCTGACCTCCAACAGCCCTGGGGACGGGCCTCCCCTGCGTCTGCCGGACGGCCTGTTTGAAGGGGAAATGACTTTCGGCCGCGTGACGGGCAATAATGCCGTTACATGGAATCCCGGCAAGTACGACTGGTATGAAACGGTCAAGCTCAACTACGGCTATAACTTTATGGCCGGTCTTCCGGCCCTCCGCCTGCTGCCGGGGTGGACCAGCCCCAAGCAGCATGTGCCCAAGACATGGTGCATCATGGACGATATCCTTTCCTTCTGGCAGAGCCTGGGCATTGGCGGGTTCAGGTGCGACATGGCCCAAATGATCCCCATGGCCTTCTGGAAGTGGGCCATTTCCCGTTCCCGGGTGCGTCTGCCGGATGTGTTTTTCATGGCGGAGGCATACAACGACCACATGAAAACCACACCCGGCGATCCTTGCGCCGCCCTTCTGGATGCCGGATTTAATGCCGTTTACGATTCCGACTGCTATCATCTGGCGCTCCATATGTACACGGGAAATAACTGGGCCAATGACTTCGACCGCCTTTTCCGAAGCAATCCCATCTACATGACCCACGGCGTCCGCTACGTGGAGAACCATGATGAAACGCGCGTGTGCTCCCCTCTTTCCTGGGGAGGCGTGGGCCCTGTCGTTCTGCCGGCAATCATGACGCTGGTGTATGCCTCCGGGAGCGGTCCCGTGCTGGTGTACAACGGGCAGGAAGTGGGGGAACGGGCGGAGGGGCCCGGCGGTTTTGGCGGCCATGACGGGCGCACCAGCATTTTTGACTATACCTGCCTCCCCAGGCTCCAGCCCTGGGTGGCGGATGGCCGGTTTGACTCCTCCCTGCTGCCGGAGGAATCCGCAGAGCTGAGAAACTTTCATCGGCGGCTTCTTCCCCTGATGCAGCATCCGGCGCTGGACCGGGGAGATTTCTATGGCCTGAACTGGGCTAATATGAAAAACACCACGTTCGGCAGGGAACCGGCGGAAGACACTTCCGGCCACTGGGTGTATGCCATGCTCCGGCATGATGCCCGCGCCAGGGCTACCGTGCTTGTGGTGGGAAATCTTTCTCCCAGCATTAATTTCTACAATCTGCGCATTTCCATTCCGCAGCATGCTTTCGGCTGGTGCGGCATCCAGACGGATCGTGTGCGCGTCAGAAACCTGATGGACGCGGAGGATGAGGACAGGATTTTTGAGCGGCGGGAATTGATGGACCGCGGGCTGTCTTACCCCCTGAAACCGGGGCATGTGGGCGTGCTGGAACTGTCTGCCGTTTAGAGAAGCATTTCCTCCGGAGGGAAGCTGTTGCCTTTACCGATATTTTTTGCTCTGCTGGGCGTTTTTATAATGACGGGCGGTTTTTAATTCGGTATAGTCCCGGAAATTCCTATGATTAGACGTTTCCCTCACTCCATGTCTGCCATTCAGCAAATTGCCATGGCGCTTGCCGTTGCCGGTATTGGAGCCGGCCAGGGGCTGGCCCAGGAAGGGGCAGGGGCCGCACGCCGGGCTGCAGCCCGGATGGAAGAGCAGGCTCAGGAATCCATGCTGCTGTTGGGTCAGGCGCGTCAGCAATATTCAGAGGGCAAGTACCAGGAAGCCCTGGACAATTACCGCAGAAGCCTGACTGCGCTGCCCAAATCCCCCAACATGGAGAAGCGCCGCCGTTTCCTGGAAACCAGCATCGCGGATGCCAGCGTGGCCGTGGCTCAGGAATATGTCAAAGCGGGGCGTTACGATGAGGCCGTCAAGCTGCTGGAAGATGCCTTGAAAGCCACTCCGGACCATGCCCTGGCCAGACGCACGTTGGAAATAGCCCGCGATCCGGTGCGTACGAATCCGGCCTTGTCCCCGGAACACGTCAAAAATGTGGGGGAAGTCAACCGTCTGCTCCACCTGGCTTTCGGTTATTATGAACTGGGCCAGTACGATGCGGCCCTGAAGGAATTCACGTCCGTCCTTAAGACGGACCCTTACAATACGGCGGCGCGGCGCGGCATGGAACTGGTTAACCGCGCCAGAACCGCTTATTTTGGCGCTGCCAGGGATGAAACCCGCAGCAGCGCCCTGGCGGACGTTTCCAAACAGTGGGAGATGCCCGTTCCTTTGACGGAAACTCCGGAGGAACCCGCTTCATTCTCCCGTCCGTTGGACAACCCGGTGGTGAATGTGGACCAGAAACTGGGTATGATCCGCCTGCCCCGTGTGCAGCTGGACGGCGCGACGGTTCAGGAAGCCGTGGATTATTTGCGCAGCCAGGCCAGGACGCATGATGCCGCTGCCATGACTGAGGCGGAACGCGGCGTGAATATTTCCGTGGATCCCGGCCCAGCAGACAGCGTTTCCGCCAGGGATGCCGCCGCCAAAAGAATTACGCTTAATCTTCAAAATGTACCGCTTCGTGAAGCCCTGGAATACGTGGCGCGCGCATCCGGCCTTATTCTGCGGACCAATGCCTTTGGCGCGGAGCTGGTATCCAGTTCAGACGGAACTTCCTACATGGTCACCAAGTCCATTACCCTTCCGCCGGGCTTCTTCTCCGGATTGTCAGAGGCTTCTGACGCCGACAATTCAGACCCGTTCAGTTCCGGTGATTCCGGTTCTTCCGGCATGACCCTGAAACGGGTGGATCCGCAAAAGGCGCTGGCTTCCATGGGGGTGAAATTCCCGGAAGGCAGCTTTATTAAATACAACTCGGGCAACTCCACTCTTCTTTTTCATGGCACGCCCAGAGATTTGAGCATGCTGGAAGAGCTGGTAGCGTCCAGAACTGCGGAACAGCCTCTCCAGGTGGTGGTCAGCGCGACTTTTCTGGAAGTCAATCAGACGGATTTGGAGGAATTGGGCTTTAACTGGATCGTCAATCTGAACCTGGATCCTACCAAGTGGTTCATGGGCGGCGCGGGAACCGATAAAAATGGCTATAACAATTCCGTGCTGGACAGCGCCGCCAGTGTGGCCGGAGCCGCCGCCCCGGTGGGAGTGGTGGGCGGGCTGCGTTCCGGCAGCCAGGTGTTTACGGAAAATAGCATTGACAGCATGATTGAACGCGGCACTTCCGCCAGAAGTTCTGATGCAACCTATGTTCCCGGCGGAGCTCCCAGTATCGTCACTTTGCGCGGCATGTGGAGCCATGCGGATATCACGATGATTATGCGCGGCCTGAGCCAGAAAAAAGGCACAGACATCATGCAGCATCCTTCCGTGATTGTGCGCCCCGGTGAAAAAGCCTCCTTCTTCAGCGGCAGGGAACTGATTTACCCTACGGAATATGATCCGCCTGAAGTTCCCAACAGCACCGGCAATAATAATGACTGGGGCGACGATGACAATAACGGCGGCGGTATTCCGGTCATGCCCATGACTCCCGCCCACCCCACTGCCTTTGAAACCAGGCAGCTCGGCACGATTTTCAATGTGGAAGTGACCGGCATCAGCGATGACAAATCCATCGTGGAAATGACCGTGGTGCCGGAAATCGTGGATTTTGACGGCTTCATCAACTACGGCACATCGCTTTTCGTTCCCATGGTCTCCCAGGAAAAGGACGCAAAGGAAGATGTCGTCATGGTGAAAACTTCAGACAACTTCATCCTCCAGCCCGTGTTTTCCACGCGGCGCCTGACCGCTCCGGTGCGCATAGCCGCCGGCAATACGCTCGTCATCGGCGCCTTGAAAAAATCCACTTCCATTACGTACGAGGATAAAATTCCCGTTCTGGGGGATATTCCCTGGGTGGGGCGCCTGTTCCGTTCCAAGGGCTCCAAGGAACAGCGCAAGGCCATCATCATCATGGTAAAGGCGGAAGTGGTGGATCCGGGCGGCAAGAAGCTTTACACGCCGGATACTTCCATTCCGGACGAGGAGGCCCCGGCAGGGGCCGCTCCGCTCCCCGCCCTCAGCAATGCTCAGTAACCTTTAACCGGATCAAGACCATTGAAAAACAGCGATTCTGATTTTGAGTCTTCTCCGCCCCAGGGAGCTGACAATATCATGCGTCAGCTGCATGCGTCGGATTCCCAAGGAGTAGAGCGGAGAAGGGAAGTTGTGGTGCGCCCGGATGGCAGCAAGGTGATCCGGGTGGAAAAGCGCCGGCGGACTTACAATGACGACCGGCAGGACTCCAAACAGGCCGTGTTGAAAAACAAGCGTTTTTTAATAGGCCTTTGTATTCTGGTCCTTCTGGTTGCCGGGGCGCTGGCGGGGACATATATGTACCGCCTTTCTTCCTTCAATACGGAGGAATTTGCCGACCGTCTGCAAGCTGATCTTTCCGCTGCCTGGGGCGGAGAAGTGAACATTTCCGGAATGGCGATGGATGGCCTTACCATGAAGGCTTCACGCGTCAGGATATCCTTTCCGGAAGATTCCTGCCTGTCCTTTGTGGCAATGGAAGGCATCTCCGGGGAAATTTCCGCCGTGCCTTTATTCATGGGAAAAATCAGGGGGGAAGGCCTTAATGTGTCCAGGGCTGTTATTGGCCTGCGTCCCGGATTCGTTAAATTTGCCGTGCCCCAGACGAACCGGGAATTGCCGTTCGTTTTCCGGCGGTACACAGCTCCGCGTCTGGAAGTGGGTTATGCCCACGGGACGGAAGAGTTTGCTCTGGAAAGGAATGACGCTCCCCTTTATATGACGGCGGAAGCCTACATCCGCACGTCCGGAAATGGAACTGAACCGGAATACGTGCTGGATCTGTCACAGCAAAAATTGAAAATCAAGGGCTGGCCGCTGATGGGAGTTGATTCCGGTTCCGTCATTCTCAACGGGAGCGGCGTCAAGCAGCTCACTTTTTCCGGTTTTCTGGACAAAGGGCGTCTGCTCAACAAGCCTACGGATCTCAGCCCCTTCATGATTACGGGGAATTTTCCTCTGGGCACGGATTTCCGTCACCAGGCCTGGACGTTGACAGGAAGAAATTTCGATCTCACCTCTCTGCTGGGAGATGATTTCTCTTCCGTTCTCAAGGTGCAGGCGGGAGAGCAGGAAGGGGATGAGAAGCATGAATTGAAACTGGATTTTGCCCTGCCTGTAACAGCTGAACAGAAAAGGCCCTCTCTAAAAGGATACAGCGGTTCCGTGATCAAGGCGACCATGATCAGGCTGCCTGTTTTGCGCCTGCTGGCGGCCATGACTGCCCGGAATACGGAAATAAGGCTGCCGTATTCTTCTCCCGTCTTTACGTCCGGCTCCTTCCTTCTGGAAAGCGATGGAACGGGACGTTCCGCTTCCCTGAAAGAGATTTCCCTGTTTGAGCAGGGCTTTCTGGGGGTGACCGGAGTTTTGTACAGCAACGGTGCTTCCTTGACGGGGAAACTGGTCTTTAAAATCCCTTCCTACATGGTGGACGTCCGGAAACTGCCGTCCGGCGTGACGCAGGAAGGGCATGAAATGATTCTTCCTGTGAAAATTTCCGGCACTCCGGCGTTTCCGCAGGACAACTCCGCGGGAATGCTCCAGGAAAAGGCGCCGGGCACGGACCGTCCGGAAATGCATGCCGTTCCTTCCCGCGGGATATCCCTTCCTGCTCCGTCAAATCCCTCTCCCTCCCGGATTACAGTGGACGGATTCATGTGATATTGCCAAGATTCCATGTTGCTGCTCAATCCCATTGTTCGCAAAACATCTGAAAAGAGGTCCCGCTGGTGGACCCGGCTGGCCGGCTTTGGCCTGTGGTCCGTACTTCAGCCCATCTGCATGAGCCTGAATATCCGTTCCATCAAGGAGGAGCATGACGATGTTTATACGGCGCCTTTTCTTGTAGCCCTCTGGCACAACCGCACGATAGTGCCGGGTTATGCGTGGTCTCTGGCCCAGAAGCCGCTCAGGATGTGTGTGCTTACCAGCGCCAGCAAGGACGGCGCCCTGGTGGAAGCCGTATGCAGGCACTTCGGCTTGGGAGCCGTCCGGGGTTCTTCCGGAAGGCGGGGGGCGTTGGCCTACATGGAAATGATGCGGAAGGTTCAGGAAGGGGATGTCTGTTTCTGCCTCACTCCGGATGGTCCGCGGGGGCCCCTTTACGAAGTGCATCATGGCATTGTCAAGCTGGCCTCCCAGTCAGGGCTGCCCATCGTTCCCGTATGCATCGAATATGAAAGCTGCTGGCGTCTGAACAGAACCTGGGACCGTTACGCCATTCCCAAGCCGTGTTCCAACGTAAATATTCTATGGAAAAAGCGCCTGTTCATTCCCCCGGACGCAACAGATGAGCAGGTGGCGAATTATGCCCGTCTTCTGGCCGGGCTGCTGGGCGAGGGGCTTCCGGACTTCCCGCCTCTTAACCAATCATTATTATGCAAATCATCGATGGAAAGCAAGTAGCCTCCCAGGTGCTGGAAGAGGTTGAAAGAGATATTGCCCGGCTCAGGGAACAGGGAATAACGCCCGGTTTGGCCGTGGTGCTGGTAGGGGATGATCCCGCCTCCCAGGTATATGTAAATTCCAAGGTGAAAAAATGTGCGGAACTGGGGATGAATTCTCGTAAAATAGTTCTCCCCTCCGACGCTTCCCAGGAAGAACTGCTTCAGGTTGTCCGCGACTTGAACGCGGATTCTTCCATTCACGGCATCCTGGTGCAAAGCCCGCCTCCTCCCCACATCGACGAAGCGGCCGTGGTTCTGGAAATAAACCCCGCCAAGGATGTGGACGGCTTCCATCCGGAGAATGTCGCCAAGCTGGTGCTGGAAGATGAGACCGGTTTTGTGCCCTGCACCCCTCTGGGCTGCATGAGGCTGTTAAAAGCCGCCGGTATTGAAACGGCGGGGGCGAAAGCCGTAGTCATTGGCCGCAGCATGATTGTGGGCAAGCCAATGGCGCATCTTTTGATGTCCAAGCAGGCAAACGCCACCGTGACCGTGGCTCATTCCCGCACGAAGAACCTGCCGGAACTTTGTCGCTCCGCAGACATTATTGTGGCGGCCATAGGCCGGCCCGCTTTTGTGACGGCTGATTTTGTGAAAGACGGCGCCGTAGTGGTGGATGTGGGCATCAACCGCGTGGAGGATGCTTCCGCCAAACGCGGCTACCGGATTGTGGGGGACGTGGCCTATGATGAGGTGGCGCCCAAGTGCCGGGCGATTACTCCCGTGCCCGGCGGCGTGGGCCCGATGACTATCGCCATGCTGATGGCCAATACGGTCAAAGCGTGCCGCCAGCAGACGGGAGCCTGACAAAATGCCGTGACGACCGTTTTTCTTGTCAAATGAAGGAAAGTAAGGCAGTATTCATTTACCATTATGTCAAGTAAATTACTCGAAGGCAAAGTTGGTGTCGTAGTCGGCGTGGCGAACAAGCGCAGCATCGCGTTCGCAATTGCCAAGGCGTGGCATGAAGCGGGCGCAAAGCTCATCTTCAATTATCAGGGCGAACGTCTCAAGGATGGCGTTCTCAAGCTGATCCATGAGAACTTCGGCGAGGATGTCCCCGTTTACGATCTGGATGTCAGCAGTGATGAGTCCGTTAACGCTTTCTTTGAAAGGGTCCGCCAGCATACGGATAAAGTAGACTGTCTGCTGCATTCCGTGGCTTTTGCCCCGAAGGAGGCCCTCGGCGGCAGTTTTCTGGAAACGGGCCGCGAGGCATTCAAGATTTCCCTGGATATATCCGCTTATTCCCTGGTAGCCCTTTCCCGCGCCGTGGAACCCATGATGTCCGACAACGGCAGCATTCTGGCCATGTCCTACCTGGGATCCGAAAAAGTGGTTCCCAACTACAATCTGATGGGCGTTTCCAAAGCTGCCCTGGAAGCCTGCACCCGTTATCTGGCTTATGATTTGGGCCGTTCCCGCGGTATCCGTGTCAACTGCATCAGCGCGGGGCCCATGCAGACGCTTGCGGCGCGCGGCGTTTCCGGTTTTAACACCATGTTCAAGGTGTATGAGGAGCATGCCCCTCTGGGCCGTTCCTGCACGGGTGAGGAATTGGGAGCCACCGGCGTTTTCCTGGCCAGTGACGGCGCAGCCGCAATCACCGGGCAGGTGATTTACGTGGACGGCGGTTATCAGATCATGGGCATGTAGTGCGTTCCTTACGGAAGCTTTTTCCTATTCACAGGCCGTACCGGCTTTACCGGTACGGCTTTTTTGCGATTCCATGCGGAGGGAAAAGAGGGTCCTGGTTTCTGTCAAAAAGCCTGTTTTCACGCTGCGTTTCAGGGAACGAACACTTTCAGCGAGCCGAGGCGGGTGATGCGGACCGGGGCGTTTCCTGCATAATCTCCGTCCAGTTCGCAGGAGGCCTGTCCGGCGGAGGTGACGGTTCCCCCCGTCATCCGGATGTATTCAAAATTGCCGCTCCTCCGGGAATGAAAGCCCCCATGAACCGCGGCCGTCAGGCATTCCCCGATGATGGAAGTAATGGAATGCCTGAATACCACTGCATCCAGAAGGCCGTCACTGTTGTCCGCTTCCGCAAAGAAGTTAAGCGGGCCGCCATACTTGCGCCCGTTGCCGAAGATGATGGAGCGGCCTTCCAGTACCCGGCCTTCATCTGTGGTCAGGGTGAGGCGCGGCTGTTTTTCCATACAGACCCGGGCGCCGGCAATTACGTAGGCGAAGGCTTTCCATTTTTTTTTCATTTCCCACGTGGTCAGTTCTACGGCGCGGGCGTCCGCGCCAATGCCCGCCATTTGAAGAAAAACTTGCCCGTTGAATGCGAACAGGTCCACATTTTTGAAACGCCCCGTGTTCAGAATATGCAGGGCGTGGTCGAAATCCGGACGGATTCCTATTTCCCGTGAAAAAACATTCATGGTGCCCGCAGGAAAGGGGGCCAGAGCCGTTTCCGTATTGCAGAGAGCCCTTGCCGCGATTCCCAGCGTGCCGTCCCCTCCCGCCACAGCCACGGCGGGCGCTCCGGAATTCGCCTGGGAAACCAAATGGTTCAACATGTCTTCCCTGCTTTCCGGTTCAATAACGTTAAAAAAATCCCGGTGCTGATCCAGCCAGCGGCGGAATCGACCGGCTCTGGCGCTGCGCGCCGTATTGTTGAAAAACAGGGGAATTTTCATGGAGTGGGCACGAAGAAGTTCAAAATCTGTACCGGAGCTTCCGTGTGTGCCACAGGTTCATGGCGCACGGTTCCGTCAGGCAGCTTGAACTCCAGCATGCCGCGGGAAATGTTGTCCGGCAGGCGTATTTCCAGAAATTTCCTCATGTCGTCGGATGGTCCGGGAGTGATCCCATCCGCCAGAACTTCCCCTTCTTCCGATTTGAGGACGACGTGCAGGGGCAGCCTTCTGACGCCGTTTTCTTTCTTTTCCCTGATGTCCAGCATCAGCCGGCTGCCGGGCACATATTCCGGTTGAGACGCCACCCATTCGCACGCCAGCTTCATGTAGCGGTCCGTGATATTGACGGCGGGGACGGTACGGCTTTCCGGCGGGAAGGCCAGCGCGTGCCGTTTTCCGTCGTAGCGGGCTTCCCATATCATGGGAAAGAATGCTCCTGAAGGTCCCTTTTTCCAGGAGGTGGCATAAATGGCGTTCTCCGGTTTACGGGGATCCAGCATGCTGATGGCGGACATTACCCACGGGGTGTTGAAGTCCTTTTCATTGTATTCCAGCATTTTCCATTCCCCGTCACACCAGGCTTCCACCCAGTTGTGGTTGCCGCGCACGTGGTTCCAGGTAAGAACGCCCGCCATGCGGGCCGGAATGCCCACGGAACGAAGCGCGCAGATGAGCAGGATGCTTTGGCCCGTACAGGAGACTTTGCCGGATTGCAGGGATTCCCTGACTCCCTGGTGAGGGGCTCTTCTCTCTGTGGAATAGCGTACGTTCAGGGTTTTCTGGATGCTGGAGGAGATGGTGAGGGCGGCTTCCCGCCCCGTCTTGCATGAGGAAACAAGCGGCGCGAAGAGGCGATGGAACTGCTCCCTCCATTCGTCGCGCGGTTCGTTGACCACGGCATAAGGGAGAACGTTATTTTCATAAAGCTCCCAGGGAACCTGGGCGGCCCAGGGGAATTGGTCCCGTGCTGCCAGGGCGAGGCGGACTTCCCGGACCAGCCTTTCTTGCGTAACCGTTTCCCTGTCCTGCTCAGGCATGCAGGCACGCAGAAACTCCACCCCGGCCGGAATGGTGTCATGGGCGGCGCAAATAGCGGCGGTCAGTCCCGGGAGAAGGACGAAAGGCAGCAGATTCATGAACGGTGAAATTCATACCTGAATTCCGGGAGGGAGACAAGCTTCCTCTTGCGCAAGGAGGGTATGGAAATGGGCAAAGAGATGCGTGTCTTCCGGCGGAGTGGGAGCAAAAGGTTCGTCGTTATCCAGAATGTCCTCGCAAATGCGCATGAAATCGCGGGCGGTTTTCGCCCTTTTCATATCATGGTCAAAGGTGCCGGGAAGTCCCCGCGCAGTATAAACCAGATATTTTTTCATGCGGTGGATGTGTTTTTCTTCCACGTAATGTTCCTGCATTTCCCGCGTGCGTTCATAAAGGCGGCGAATATAGTGCAGCACGTTCCGGAAGGTGAGGTTCACGGCGGCATGGCCCCGAAAGCGGGCATGAAGCTGGGAAAATATCCATGGATTGCGCAGGGCCGCCCGCCCGATCATCAGCCCTGCCGGCCGGGCCAGCCGCACCCATGCCTCCGCTGTAGCCGCATCCACAATATTGCCGTTGGCGACCACGGGACATTTCAGCATCCCTGCGGCCCATTTCACCCATTCCGGGTGCACCGGGGAGCGGTAGCCTTCACGGACGGTGCGGGCGTGAATGCACACCCTGTCCGGGGAATGGGAGGCAATTATTGGAAGGATCCGTTCAAATTCGTCCGGCGTTTCGTATCCCAGGCGGCATTTGACGGTGAAGGCTCCGGCGGGCAGTACGTCCCGGAGCGCTCCCAGGGCCGCGTCCATGGCCTTCAGGGACCGCAGCATGCCGCCCCCCGCATTTCTCCGGCATACGATGGGGGCGGGGCAGCCCATATTCAGATCCACGCCTGCACAGGCGTGTTCCATCAGGGCCTGTGCATCCCTTGCCAGATATTCCGGTTCATGGCCCACGAGCTGTCCGTAAATGGGGCGGCCCGTGGGATTTTCATCAATGGAACGCAGAATGTATGGCGACATCTTTTTATGATGGGCCACCGTCCGGAAATACTCCGTGATGAAATAATCCGGCAGGGAATTCAAGTCCTTCAATGTGTTGAGGAAAGCCAGATCCGTCACGTCTTTCATGGGGGCCAGGGCCAGGAGCATGGGTCTGTGCATACCGTGAAAAGCTCCGGTTGGCAAGCTGTGATTGTCTTGACGAAAGAAGGAAAGTGTGGAAGCTGGGAGCATGAATCAGGATTCAACCCGCAAAGCCAGAGTGAATGTGAGACGGGCCGAAGTAATGGAGCAGGTGGAGAAGGAAATCCAGCAGCATTACCAGAGTGAATTGATTTCCCATATCCGTTCTGCGGGCAATGTGTACAATCTGGGCCATACGGAATTTTTTCTCGCCCGGGAATTCGGGTTCTGCAACGGCGTACGCCGTGCCATTGATATAGCTTATGCGGCACGCAGAGTGTTTCCGGACCGGCGGATTTTTCTGATCGGGGACATTATCCACAATCCGGAGGTGAACCGGCAGCTGGAGGAGATGGGCATTCAAAAACTTCCCTGGAAGCAACTGGATTCCTCCTATGACCGGATTAACCCGGATGATGTGGTGATTATCCCCGCGTTCGGTGTTCCCACTTCTTTCATGGAGGCGCTGGAAGAGAAGGGAGTGCAGATTGTAGACACGACATGCGGGGACGTGATGAAGGTTTGGAAAAGAGTCAAGAATTACGCAGCCATGGGGATTACCTCCATTATCCACGGGAAGGCCACGCATGAGGAAACCAGCGCTACGGCTTCCCGTGCTCTTGGAGAACGGGGCAGGGGAAAATACCTGGTGGTTTACGATCTGGAGGATGCCCGCATCCTGTGTGACTACATTCTGGGCCGCGGAGACCGCGAGGCGTTTCTGAAACGGTTTGAAGGCTGTTATTCTCCGGGATTCGACCCTGACCGTGATCTGGAGGAAGTGGGTATCGCCAACCAGACTACCATGCTGAAAACGGAGACGCAGACGCTTCAGAAGATGGTGAAGGATGCCGTTGTCCAGAGGGACGGAGATGATGATAATTTCTATGTGTTTGATACTATTTGCGGCGCTACCCAGGATCGTCAGGATGCCCTGTATGAACTGTTGAAGAACTCTCTGGACGTTATGTTTGTGGTGGGCGGCTACAACAGTTCCAACACAACGCACCTGGTGGATATTGCCAGGGAGCATGTGCCCACGTATTTCATTGAATCCGCAGAATGCATCAAGTCCATCCAGTATGTGGATGCTTTTGACACGAAAACGCGGGAAGTGCACCGCATGACTACGGAACCGGTAGTGCAGAATCTGGGCAAGTCCCTGAAAGTGGGAATTACGGCAGGTGCTTCATGCCCGGCCAACCTGATTGAGGCTACCATCCTCCGCATTGCGGATCTGCGCAAGTAGCGAAACGCCTCCGGTTTGGCGGATGAGAAAAAAGAAGCGTTCTTTTCCAACGGCGGTACTGCCGCTTTTTCCGTAGCACGGAGCAGAAACCTGGGCCGTGGAAGAAGACATGGGGAAAACCGCGGGGGCCGTTTTCTAAATTTCCAAATCTTCCGGTGTAACGGAACGTTGTTCCCGGGATGCAAGCAGTACGGCTTGCTCCACAACGTATTCCGTATTGGAGTCAAAACGGTAGGCGTTGCAGTTGGGGCACACGGCCGTAGTCTGGGATACGATGGAGCCGCAGGCTTCGCAAACCTTGAAGTCCCCGGGACGGTCAATAATCAGTTTGGCTTTATCCAGGCGGGATTGCTGCATGGGAGTAGAAAATAAAACAAGCCGCTCAGCAGAACAGAGCGGCTTGCCATAAAGAATCGTCAGAAAACCGAAGTGAAAACTCAGGCGATTTTTGCGATGGCCTTGGCGGCCTTGCTCTTGTAGTTGGCAGCGCGATTGGCGGGGATGGTGCCAACCTTGGCGGCTTTGTCAACGGCTGAGGAGAAAGTGTTGTAGGCAGCGGCAGCGGCTTCCTTGTCGGACGTTTCCACCGCAACGGCAACTTTCTTGCGGAGGGTCTTCAACCTGGAGGTCACGGCGCGGTTGCGGGCGGTGCGGGTTTCTGTCTGGCGGATGCGCTTGAGTGCAGATTTGGTATTGGCCATGTTTAAAAAAGGTTCGGTTTCCGTTTCGAGGTGGCAGAAACATTAGAATAACAGGACAAAATGTCAAGCTCTTGATGTATTTTTTAAGGCATTCCTTTCCCGCGCGGGCTGACTGCGGGCTTTACCGGAAAAGGAGTTTGTGGCATTATATCCCCCCGTTATGAAGAAACGCGTGGATTTGCCTGAAAAAAAATATGAAGGATATATTTTTGATTTGGACGGCACCCTGGTGGACAGCATGCCGCTCCATTACAGGGCATGGCGCGAAGCTTTGGCACGTGCGGGGGCTCCGGACCATGTGTTCCGGGCGGATGAATTCTATTCCTGCGGCGGAAAGTCCGCCAATGATGTGGTGCGTTTTTTAAATGAACGGTACGGCATGCACATGGATGCGGCATCCACGGCTGCGGATAAGCGCCGCATTTATCTGGAAATGCTGGAAAAGGAAGGCATGCAGCCTATCCGGGAAGTGGTGGAGTTCGTGCATTCCCTTGGAGACGCCCCCAAGGCGATAGCCACCGGGAGCGCCATGCCGGGAGCGTCCCGGACTTTGGCTGCCGCCGGGCTTTCAGGCCTTTTTGACGTGATTTTGACGCCGGATGAGGTGGAGCATGGCAAACCTGCGCCGGACATGTTTCTGAAGGCGGCGGAGCTCCTGGGGGTTGCCCCGGACCGTTGCGTGGTTTTTGAGGATGCCGAGCCCGGCATGAAAGCTGCCGAAGCCGCAGGAATGGACTGTGTGCAGGTCCGGCGGCCATCCCTGGACTGATTCCTCTTTCCTGATTTTTTGCGGAAGAGGATTCCGGAATTTTCCTCCTTTCTTCATGCCCTTCTTCCTTTTAAGGAAAAGGCTTCACATTGCGTCCGGAATGCGTTAGAACCTTTTTTCCTATTGAACAAATAAAATATTATTTGCACATGAGCACAAACGACAAAACATCATCCGCCCCGACGAAAACCCGCATGACAGGAGCTGAAGTGCTCGTGGAATGCCTCGTGCGTGAAGGTGTAGACGTCGTCTTTGCCTATCCTGGCGGCGCCAGCATGCCGATTCATCAGGCCCTGAGCCATCAGCCCAAGATACGGACCATCCTGCCCCGTCATGAACAGGGCGGGGCATTCGGCGCGGAAGGTTACGGACGCGTTACGGGCAAGGTGGGCGTTTGTATTTCCACCTCCGGCCCTGGCGCCACCAATATGATTACCTCCATTGCGGACGCTTATCTGGATTCCACGCCTCTGGTGGCGATTACGGCGCAGGTCATGCGCTCCCTGATTGGGCGCGGCGCCTTTCAGGAAACAGACGTATTCGGCATGACCTCCCCTATCGTGAAGCACAGCTATTTGGTGACGGAACCGGAAGAATTGCCCCGCATCATCAAGGAAGCTTTTTACATTGCCTCTACGGGCCGTCCGGGCCCTGTGCTGATTGATATGCCCAAGGACGTGCAGGAGGCTGTGTTTACGCCGGACTTCGACATGGAGATGGATATTCCCGGCTACAATCCCGTGTTGCCCGTTCCTGCGGAAAAGCTGGAAGAACTTATCCCGTTGATTGAAAACGCCCAGCGGCCTGTTATTTATGCCGGCGGCGGCATTATTTCTGCGGAAGCCTCCGGAGACCTTCTGGAATTTGCGGAACGTTCCCAGATTCCTGTGGCGACTACCCTGATGGGCATTGGCGCCATGCCGGAAACCCACCCTCTTTCCCTGCGCTGGCTGGGCATGCACGGAGCCGTGTTTGCGAATAACGCCGTAAATGAAGCGGATCTGGTCATTGCCCTGGGCGCCCGGTTTGACGACCGCGTGACGGGCGCCGTCAATATGTTCTGCCCGGGTTCCACGATCGTTCACATTGACATTGACGCCAGCGAGATCAATAAAAACAAGAAAGTGGCGTATCCCATCCGCGCGAACGTGAAGGATGCCCTCCAGGTGCTCAACTCCGCTCTGGCCGCAAAAGGCTGGGAACGCAGATCCTCCGGCTTCACCCGCACGCCGGAATGGTTCGGCGTGATTGACGGCTGGAAAAAACAGTACCCCTTCTCCTATGAAGACCGCAAGGGGTATATCGCCCCGCAGGCCGTCATTGAAGAGCTCTACCGCCAGACGGCGGACAAGGACCCCATCATCTGCACGGGGGTGGGCCAGCATCAGATGTTTGCCGCCCAATTCTTCAAGTTTGACAAGCCCCGCCGTCTGGCTACTTCCGGCGGTTTGGGAACCATGGGCTATGGGCTTCCGGCCTCCATGGGGGCGTGCCTGGCTTATCCGGACAGACTGGTGGTGAATATCGACGGGGACGGTTCCATGCTCATGAATATTCAGGAGCTGGCCACCATTCATGTGGAGCGTCTGCCCGTCAAATGCATTATCCTGAACAACCAGCACCTGGGCATGGTGGTTCAGTGGGAAGATTTGAAATATGATTCCAACCGGGCACAGACCTTCCTGGCGGACCCGCACGACAATTATGACCCTACCCATAAAACGGAAGACGTCATCTACCCGAACTATCCGCTTATTTGCGCCGGATTCGGCGTCAAGTGCGAGCGTGTGCTTCGCATAGAGGAGCTTCCTGCGGCTATCGCCCGGATGATTGAATCCCCTGAGGCCTATGTCCTGGACGTCATGGTTCCCCATGATGTGCATGTGCTGCCGATGATTCTGGGGGGCATGAGCTACAAGGATGTGATTCTGGAACGTATTGCCGGGGATGGTTCCGCCAAAAAGGCGTCTGAACTGGGCAAGGAAATTCCGACCGCCTTGTAAAGGTGAGGAGAATTTTTCCCATTGAGCCTTAAGCTGGAGCCGTCCGTAAGGGCGGCTCCTGTTTTTCATGGAGGAACATTCCTGTTTCCCGGGAGGTGGATGCCTGGTTTTGTAAGGTATAAGGAAGATGGTTCTGGACGCGGCGGAAAAGAACGGTTAACATCAACGAAACAAATTGAGTGCAAGCTGGCTGGGACGTGAAGAAACTGAGTTTTTCTGAAATGATACCGCTTCGGATGCTGCCTTGCGCCAACCTCAAGCTCACAGAAAATTTCCGGGAATCCGGCGCATGCTGTAAGTGCTTGGGTAATGTATCTTGAAAAAATCTCCTTTGATCAGGCCTGTCTGCATCCGTTTTGTTCATCAGGTTGGCGCAAAATCTTTGTTGCATGTTTGATGCTCAAACTGTATTAGTCTGGCCGTCGCACCCTCACGGGTGTGTGAATTGAAACGTTGGAAAGCGAAAAGAAAGTCGCACCCTCACGGGGGTGTGAATTGAAACTTTCAGTCCGGGAGCCGGAAAAGAGCCGTTCGGCCGTCGCACCCTCACGGGTGCGTGAATGGAACCCCGTGGTTTGAGAGTGCCGTTTACTATTTTTAAAAAGCAAGGTCTGAGTAATACAGAAGAAAGACAGAATGCCCCTTGTTTCTCAGTATTTGAATCCTGAGCGGGACAGGGTGATTTGTACAGAGAGGGCGGTGCGCAGGAGCAAAGCGCCCGTGCTGCGTACTGGAAACAGGAAGCAGGGATATTCTTTCGGCTGGACAAATGGAGAAGCGGAAGACACTCTAAGCGTTCCATGGAGGACATACGCTATTACAACCGTTATACGGGCAGAGTGGAACGGGAGCAGGTACTGGGGGAGAAGTATATGCAATGGATTTACGGCACTGCCTCGGGGAAAGCGGCGCTGCATGTCCTGATTAAACGAGGCGTTTTTTCCCGTCTGCTGGGGTGGTTGAAGAACCGCCCTTCCAGCGCCCGTTCCATTCCCTCTTTTGTGAAGGAGTACGGCATTAATATGGAAGATTCTCTCAAGGGGATGGGAGAGTTCAGGCATTTCAACGATTTTTTCTACCGCCGCCTGAAACCGGGCGCCCGTCCTTTGGCTGGTGGAGAGGATACGGCCGTTTTCCCTGCAGATGCCCGGCACATGGGCTGGGAACGCGCCGACCGAATTAAGAACGTTTTTGTGAAGGGGCAGAGTTTTGACCTGCCTTCCCTGCTGGGGAGCGACAC
Source organism: Akkermansia muciniphila (assembly GCF_030848305.1). Taxonomy (NCBI): domain Bacteria; kingdom Pseudomonadati; phylum Verrucomicrobiota; class Verrucomicrobiia; order Verrucomicrobiales; family Akkermansiaceae; genus Akkermansia; species Akkermansia muciniphila. The sequence continues at coordinate 1,937,707 of NZ_CP114598.1, forward strand.
CCTGGCTGAGCGGTATGCGGCAGGCGCCGTCGTCTTGTCGCGCCTGTGCCCTACGGATTACCACCGTTTTCATTTTCCCGTATCCGGGGTGCCCGGTCCGTGGACGAAGCTGGGAGGCCCGTTGGCAAGCGTGTCTCCATATTGCCTGCGCAGCCGTCTGGCATGGCTATGGACTAATAAAAGGAATTTGACCCTGATCCAGTCGGAGTTATGGGGAGAGGTCGCCATGCTGGAGGTGGGGGCTACCGGAGTTGGGCTGATTGAAGAGACGTATGTTCCGGGCGCTTTCTCCGCAAGAGGGGCGGAGAAGGGGTATTTTGCCTTTGGGGGCTCCACGGTAATGTGCTTTTTTGAACCGGGCAGAGTCAGGCTGGCTTCCGATTTGTTGGAAAAGACGGAGGAAGGTTTGGAGCTGTTTGCCCGGCAGGGCGACATGATGGGCACGGCAGCGACATAGCGTTGAGGCTGGTGTGCCTGTCCCGCCATGTTTTGAATAGGGCTTTCCCTTAAAGCCTGATAGCAGGAGGCCGGAGATGGAACTCCGGCGTTTCAGGGCGGATGTTCGGATTTTTGATTTCCCGAAGTGCCAGGCGGGTTATTTCATTTCCGCAATGGCTTGGGCCATATTCGGAGCCTTGAAGGTAGAGGAACCTGCCACCAGCACGTCCGCCCCGGCCAGAGCGCACTGGGCTGCGTTGTTTTTGCCAATTCCTCCGTCCATTTGAATAAGGAAGGAAGCGCGGTTTTCCGTACGCCATTCGACGGCTTTTTCCACCTTGTCCAATACGGAGGGCATGAAGGATTGGCCGCCGAAGCCCGGCACTACGGACATGACCAGCAACAGGTCTATTTCCGCCAGGTAGGGTTCTACGGTTTCAAAGGGAGTGGCCGGGTTGAGAGCCAGGCCGTTTTTTACTCCGGCTTTCCGGATTCGTCCGAGGGTGTTGCGAATGTAGTAAGGGTCGCCCAGTTCCACGTGAAAGCAGATGAGGTTCACGCCTGCCTTGACGAAGCGGTCAAAGTAGTGGTCCGGCCGTTCTATCATCAGGTGAGCATCCAGAAAGCGGTCCGGCCCCACCGCTTTTCTGACGGCGGCGCAGATTTCCGGGCCAAAGGAGATGTTGTCCACAAAGTGGCCGTCCATGATGTCCAGATGCAGCCAGTCGGCTCCGGAGTCAAAGGCGCGGCGCGCTTCCTCCCCGATGCGGGAGAAGTCGGCGGCCAGCAGGGACGGGGAGATCATGGTCATGATGGCAGGGTCTTTCCGGGGTTGTCAGTTGGCTACGATGTTGACCAGGCGGCCGGGCACGACAATTACCTTGCGCACGGTGACGCCGTCCAGGAAAATGTTCACCTTAGCGGAGGCCAGGGCCAGCTTTTCCAGTTCTTCCCGGGAGATGTCCTTGGGCACTTCCAGCTTGTCCCTCAGTTTGCCGTTCACCTGGATGACCATGGGAACGGTATTTTCCTCCAGAAGGGCTTCCTCCCATTCAGGCCAGTTTTTCTGGCAAAGCTGCGTTTGGGCCAGAGCCGGGAAGGCTGTTTGCAGGCGGCTGTGGATTTCTTCCGTAAGGTGGGGGGCAAAGGGATTTAACAGGGTCAGGAAGGCATCATAGTCCTGAACGTCCACCACGTCCGCGGAGGTCATGGCATTGGTGCATTCCATCATTTTCGCAATGGCGGTGTTGAAGGACATGGCATTGATGTCCTCCGTCACTTTTTTAATGGTTTTGTGCAGTTCCTTGCGTACGGCAAGCACCTCGGCTTCCGCAGCGTTCTCCGCCAGTTTGGAGTTGATTTCCCATTCTCCTTCCTGATTTTCCCGGAAGGCCACGCGCCAGACGCGGGCCAGAAAGCGGGAAATGCCTTCCACGCCTTTGGTCGCCCAGGGTTTCACGTCCTTGAGAGGGCCCATGAACATTTCATATAACCGCAGGGAGTCCGCTCCATATTCGCGGACGATGTCGTCCGGATTGACGACGTTGCCGCGGGATTTGGACATTTTCTGGCCGTCTTCCCCCAGGATGAGCCCCTGGTTGACGAGTTTCTGGAAGGGCTCGTTGGTGCTGAGATAGCCGAGGTCAAAGAGGACCTTGTGCCAGAAGCGGGCATAGAGAAGGTGGAGAACGGCGTGTTCCGTGCCGCCTACGTACAGGTCCACGCCTCCGGGGGTTCCGGCGGATCCCATCCAGTATTGTTCCGCTTCCCGGCTGACGAAGCGTTCCGTGTTGGCCGGATCCAGGTAGCGCAGGTAGTACCAGCAGGAGCCGGCCCATTGGGGCATGGTATTCGTTTCCCGGTGGGCCGTGGGCGTGTAGGCTATCCATTCCTCAGCCTTGACCAGAGGGCCGCGGGGGTCTCCCGTGGGGGCGAAGTCGTCCAGATCCGGCTGGAGTACGGGGAGTTCGCTTTCCGGCAGGGCATGGTGGCGGCCGTTTTCCCATACGATGGGGAACGGTTCCCCCCAGTAACGCTGGCGGGAGAAGAGCCAGTCGCGCAGCTTGTAGTTTACTTTGCGGCGTCCCTTGCCGTTTTCTTCCAGCCAGAGGATCATTTTTTCCTTGGCTTCCGGAGTAGGCAGTCCGGTCAGGAAGTCGGAGTTCACGCTGGAACCTTCATAACCGCAGAAGCCGCGCCAGTCCATGTCTTCACTGGGCGGCTGAACTACCTGGAGAACAGGCAGGCCGAAGACTTGGGCAAAGGCGAAGTCGCGTTCATCATGGGCGGGGACGGCCATGATGGCTCCGGTTCCGTAGCCCATCAGCACATAGTCCGCAATCCAGACGGGGATTTTCTTTCCATTGACCGGATTGACGGCATAGGCTCCGGTGAAGACCCCTGTTTTTTCCTTGGAGAGGTCTGTGCGTTCCAGGTCGCTTTTGGAGGCGCATTGGGCGCGGTATTGTTCCACGGCATTTTTCTGTTCCGGCGTGGTGACGGCATCCACCAGCGGGTGTTCCGGGGAAAGAACCATGTAGGTGGCCCCAAAGAGGGTGTCCGGCCTGGTGGTGTAGACAGTGATCGTTTCTCCGTCCAGGGTAAAGTCCACTTCCGCCCCTTCCGATTTGCCTATCCAGTTGCGCTGAAGCAGTTTGATGGATTCCGGCCAGTCCAGGGGCTCCAGCTCGTCAATAAGGCGTTCCGCATAGTCCGTGATGCGCAGCATCCACTGGCGCAGGGGACGGCGTTCCACGCGGTGCCCCTTGGATTTCCATTCCTCCACTTCCTCATTGGCAAGGACGGTTCCCAGGTCCGGAGACCAGTTGACGGCCGCTTCCGCCACGTAAGCCAGCCGGCGCTGGTCGATTTCCTCCCGGCTTAATCCCTGTTCCTCCAGCTCGGAAACGGGGCGCGCCTTTTTCAGTTCCTTGTTGTAGTAGGAGTTGTAAAGGCGGAGGAATATCCACTGGGTCCACCGGACGTATTTATGGTCCGTTGTTGCTATTTCCCGGTCCCAGTCGTAAGAGAACCCCAGCATTTTGAGCTGGCGGCGGAAGTTGTCTATATTCCGGAAGGTAGTGACGGAGGGGTGCTGCCCGGTTTTAATGGCGTATTGCTCCGCCGGAAGGCCGAAGGAGTCCCACCCCATGGGATGGAGCACGTTAAAGCCGTTCATGCGTTTGAAACGCGCTATAATGTCCGTGGCGGTGTATCCTTCCGGATGGCCCACATGCAGCCCCGCTCCGCTGGGGTAGGGGAACATGTCCAGCACGTAGTATTTGGGTTTGGACGCATCAAAGCCCTCTTCCCCCGGGTTGTTTACTTTAAAGGTTTTCCTTTCGTCCCAGATCTGTTGCCATTTAGGTTCAAAAACGTCAAAGGGATATGGTTTCTTACGCTCGGACATGACGGGAGGGAATGTATACTCCGCCCGCGGGTCAATCAAGCCTAAACCCGGCGGAATACAGGCGCTTCCCATGCGCCGGGGGCATGATGCCGTTTTTCGGAGAAAAGAGGAAAGGGCAGAAGGTGTTTGCGCGTATTTTTTAACTGAAAGGTTTTTGTTGACCGTATTAAATGATTGCAACCATGAAGTTTACTTCCTGTATTATATCTGCCGTCTGCGGCGCAAGTTTCCTGTTTGCCGGGGCATCCGCTCAGGGCAACGGTTTCGGCCCTGCTTCCGGAAAGAAGCCCAACATCATCGTTTTCCTGGTAGATGACATGGGCTGGCAGGATACGTCCCTCCCTTTCTGGTCTGACAGCCAGGGCAATCCGAAGAAAACGTTTTTGAACAGGCGCTACCGGACGCCGAATATGGAGAAGCTGGCTTCCCAGGGCATGACGTTTACGGATGCGTATGCCCATCCCCTTTGCACGCCTTCCCGGGTGAGCCTGATGTCCGGCATGAATCCGGCGCGGCACCGCGTGACCTGCTGGGTACGGGAGCAGAACGGGACGACGGACGCCAACAGCAGGAGCCTCCAGCCTCCGGACTGGGCGCTGAACGGTCTTCAGCCGGTTGGCACTTCCGCCAGGGGAACGACGAAACGCCCCATTTCCGGGGAGGATATGCGCTATCATATGACGCGCCCTTTTGTCACAGCGGCCACGCTGCCGGAGATGCTGAAGAAGTGCGGATATGTTACCGTCCATTGCGGGAAAGCCCATTTCGGCACGCAGGGGACTCCGGGCTCCAATCCGTTGAATATGGGATTTGATTATAATATCGCGGGTACGGAGATCGGCCATCCGGCGGATTACCGCGGTTCCAGGCATTACGGAAAGGGGTTCAACCATGTGCGCGGGTTGGATGAGAATAATTATTACCAGGACGATGTATTTTTGACGGAGGCCCTGACGCAGGAGGCCATTAAACGCCTGGAAGCCATCAGGACCAATCCGGAGGAGGCAGGCAAGCCCTTTTATCTGTACATGGCCCATTACGCTTTGCATTCTCCGCTGGATGAGCGCGCTTACGACAAGAGGTTTGCGGATGCCTACAAAAATCCGGAGGACGGCCACACGTGGTCCCGGACGGAGAAGCATTATTCCGGGCTGATCGAGGGGATGGACAAGAGCCTGGGTGATATCATGACGTACCTCCGGGAGCATCACCTGGATAAAAATACCGTACTGGTGTTTATGTCGGATAACGGGGGCTTGTCCATCTCCGGCAGACTGGGCAATGAAGAGGCCAATTATCCTCTTTCCTTCGGCAAGGGGTCGTGCATGGAAGGCGGTATCCGGGAGCCTATGATTGTTTTCTGGCCAGGCGTGACGAAGGGCGGTTCAAGGTGTGCCGTTCCGGTGGTTATTGACGATTTTTTTCCGACTCTTCTGGATATCGCCGGATGCCGGAACGCAAAGGTTCCGCAGAAGCTTGACGGCTTGAGCCTGGTTCCTTTGCTCAAAGGCGGCCGGTTTCCTGAAGACCGCCCCCTTTTGTTCCACCAGCCGAATAATTGGGGGGAGGGCAGCCGGCTGGCGCCGCAGTACACTTCTTCCACCGCATTGCGCCAGGGGGATTGGAAACTGATTTACCGCCACTTGAACCAACGCTTTGAGTTGTATCATTTAAGGAAAGATATCGGCGAAAAGGAAAATCTGGCTTCCAGGGAGCCGCGTAAAACCAGGGAAATGGCTGCCGTCATGGGCAGGTTGCTCCGGGAGAGGAAGGCGCAAATGCCAACCTATAAGAAGGATAACGAGCTGGGCGTTCCTGCCGGGAGTTCCGTCCCGTGGCCCGACCAGGTGAAAGGGCATGGTTTTTGATGCTTCGCCATAACGTTTTTCCAAAGTTTTTTCATGAACCCCGGCAGGATTCGCCTCCGCCGGGCGGGACAGGTTGAGACCGGAAGATCCCTCGCTTCCTTTTCAGGAGTTTTTGCTCCAGTCCGGATCAGGGATGAAGGAACATTTTTTTATTTCCGACTGCAGGATCATCGCTCTTCCGTGAATGAAGACCGTTATCGCTTTTCCCGGAACAGGGGAGGTAAGGAGGGCGGAAACGGGGCCGGGAGGAATAAAAAAACGCCCCGACGGGTATGGCGTCGAGGCGTGGCAGGGTTTAAATAACGAAGTTCCCTGAAAGGGAGGGATTAAAAATCGTCGGTGACGGCGGCATCATCCGTTGCCGCGGCATCTTCGCTTTCAGCAGCGCTGTCTGCGGAGGAAGCTTCCGTATCGTCAGCAGGAGTTTCGTCCGTGGCGCCGGGTTCAGAAGCGGCCGCTGCGGCAGATTTGGCGGCGGGCGCTGCGCCCGGAGCGGTTCCCTTGGGCGGGACAACTACCTTCATGGCCGGAGGGACAGGGACGGGGGTTTCCAGTCCGTCAGCCTTGCGGGTGCTGACGCGGAGGCCATCGGCATAAGCCAGGTTTTTCAGGATGGCGTAACCCAGCGCGGGAGCCCGGTCCGTCGTGTTGACCAGCATCTTGAAGTGGTTGTTGACGGACATCTTGCGGGCGTCCTCGCCATTGCGGAAGGGAATGACGCCCATCATGTTGCCGGCATTGTCAATGCAGATCGCCCAGAAGGAGCGGTCTACCTGGATGAAGTACTGCGGGCGGATGTAGTCCATTGTTTTCCATTCAGCGCCCTTGATGTATTCTTCCATGGCGCGGCGCGCGTTGGCCGGCATGCTGCCCCAGTCGGCGTAAACCCGGGCGGTCAGCGTTTCGCGGCCGTTGTAGCCGTGCACGGATACGTTCTGGGCAGTAGCGAATTGACGGGCATAGCTCTCGGGAGAGGCTGGTTGGCAAGAGCTGGTGAAGAGCGCTGCCCCGGCGGTCAGGATGCAGGCTGCTGCAGTAGTGAAGGGATGAATGTTAGTCATGGCAATCGCAATGGTTACGTTATAAAAGAGGAAAATACCTCCCATTTCAAGGAAAAGAATGCGGGAAGCAGCGATTTGTGGCGTTTTTTGACGTTTCCGTTTGACGCGGGCGGGAGCGGGTGCGACAGGCGGCTCCCACGCATCCGCCTGGGAGGTATGATGGTATATTACTAAAATTTTTCTCGCAAATCGTTCTGAATCGCTTAGGTTGTCGTTGCTTTATGTCCGCCTTTATCGTCAGCCTGCCGGCCCTGGAACGCAACGCTCTTATCCTGAGGGATGTGGCGGATGACGCGGGGTGCCGTATCGTTCTGGCGCTGAAGGGGTTTTCCTGCTGGTCCTGTTTTGAGGCCCTGTCCCCCTGGCTGGACGGCTGCTGCGCTTCCGGCCTGTGGGAAGCGCGGCTGGCCCGGCGCAGGTTCGGGAAGCATGTGCTGACGTATTCTCCCGGTCATGCGCCGGAGGAAATAGCGGAGCTGGCGGAGATTTCCAGCCATCTTGATTTTAACAGCCTGACGCAGTGGGCCCGTTTCCGGGAGGAAGTGATGCGGCATCCCCGCTTTGCTTCCGGTGAATTGAAATGCGGCCTGCGCGTCAATCCCCAATGTTCCACAGGGCATACGCCCATGTATGATCCCTGCGCTCCCGGTTCCCGCCTGGGCGTGACGCCGGACATGATGCAGGGGGCGGATCTGTCCGGCATTTCCGGTCTTCATTTCCATACTTTGTGCGAACAGGGAGCGGATGACCTGGCAGTGACGGTGGATGCGGTGGAGTGCCACTTCGGCCATCTTCTGCGCCGCCCGGAGATTTCCTGGTTGAATATGGGAGGAGGGCATTGGATTACCAAACCCGATTATGACCGGAAGCAGCTGGCGGCGCTTATCCGCCGCATCCGTGAACGCTACGGCGTGGAGGTGTGGCTGGAACCGGGAGAGGCCGCGGCCATTCATACCGGAGTGCTGCGGTGCCGGGTGCTGGATCTTTTTTCCTCGGAGGGGGTGAATCATGCCATTCTGGATGTTTCCGCATCCGCCCATATGCCTGATACGCTGGAAATGCCTTATCGGCCGGATGTGTTCCAGATTGTAAGTGACGCTTCCCCCCGTTCCGAGCAGCAGCCCGCTGTACGGATGGAAGGGGAGAGTTATGCGCTGGCGGGGAAGGCCGGGGAAGGAGCCTATACATACCGGCTGGGCGCACCCACGTGCCTGGCGGGAGACCGGATTGGGGATTATTCCTTCGCGGAGCCTCTGGCGGTGGGAGACGAACTCGTGTTTGACGATATGGCGCATTATACGATGGTGAAGACCACGTTTTTCAACGGCGTGCGCCATCCGGACATCGCCATTCAGAGAAAAGACGGTTCCGTGGAGACGGTGCGCCGTTTTTCCTATGAAGATTTTGAAGCCCGCCTGGGCTAAAACATTTGACCAGACAAATTGACATGGCAGCAGCTAAAGAAGGCATCAAGCAGAAAGTCCGCGGATGGAGTCACCATGATTCCGCAGATTTGTACGGCATTGACGATTGGGGGAACGGTTATTTCCGCATCAGCAAAAAGGGAGAGGTTACCGTACGCCTGAATGACGAGGATGGCGGGAAGAAGGATGTCAGCCTGTGCGATTTGCTGGAGGGTCTGAAGGAGCGCGGGACTACCGTTCCCGTTCTGTTCCGGTTCCGGGATTTGCTGCGCAGCCGTATTGCGGAGCTGAACGACAGTTTCCGGAAAGCAATCAAGGAGGCGGGGTATCAGGGTAAGTACCAGGGCGTTTACCCCATTAAGGTAAACCAGCAGCGCCAGGTGGTGGAGGAGATTGCGGAGTTCGGCACCAAGTATGATTACGGTCTGGAGGCCGGTTCCAAGCCGGAGCTGATAGCCGCCATGGCCCACATGAATAATCCGAATGCCTATCTGATTTGCAACGGGTACAAGGATGACGAGTTCATTGACCTGGCGTTGACGGCCCAGAAGATGGGGCTGAATATTTTTATCGTTCTGGAAATGCCTTCCGAGCTGGACGTTATTCTGGAGCGCGCCAGGAGAATGGATATCCGCCCCAATCTGGGCGTGCGCGTCAAGCTGGCCGCCAAAGGTTCCGGCTTGTGGCAGGAATCCGCGGGGGACAAGTCCGTTTTTGGACTGAACGCGGCTCAGGTGGTGGATGTGGTGGATAAGCTGAAGCAGGTGGATGCGCTGGACTGCCTGAAGCTGCTCCATTATCATCAGGGTTCCCAGATTCCAAATATTTCCGTGGTGCGCGAGGGGCTGACGGAAGCGGTCCGCATTTACGTGGACCTGGTGAAGGAGGGGGCTCCATTGGGCACGCTGGACATGGGCGGCGGCCTGGCCGTGGATTATGACGGTTCCAAGACGAATTTCCATTCTTCCTGCAATTATTCCATTGCGGAGTTTGCCCGTGACGTGGTGGAGGTGGTGGGGGACATGTGTTCCAAGTACGGGGTTCCCCATCCCACGCTGGTGACGGAGTCCGGACGGGCCGTGGTGGCTTATTATTCCGTGCTGGTGTTCAACGTGCTGGATGTGACGAGCGCTCCCGGCGAGGAACCTCCGCCCGAACTTCCGGAAGACGCTCCGGAATTGTTGAAGGCTTTTGCGGATACGGACAGGACGCTGGCCAGGAAGAATATGCAGGAGTGTTATAATGACGCCTGTTATTACCGGGATCAGCTTCGCGCCCAGTTTTTTTACGGGAATGCCACCCTGCGGCAGCGCGGGCTGGGAGAGGCCTATTACTGGCATATCCTGAGCCGCATTTCCCGCATGCTGGCGGAAATGGAGACCATTCCGGAAGATCTCAGGGAACTTTCCTGCTCCATGGTGGACTTTTATTACGGTAATTTTTCACTGTTCCAGTCTCTTCCTGATTCCTGGGCCATACGCCAGCTTTTCCCCGTGATGCCTCTGCACCGTTTGAATGAGCGGCCCACGAATAAGGCCGTCTTGGCGGACATCACGTGCGATTGCGACGGAAAGATAGACCAGTTCATTGACCGTGAGGATGTGGCAACCGCCCTCCCTCTGCATGCCATCAAACCCGGCGAGGACGATTATTACATAGGCGTGTTCCTGGTAGGAGCCTATCAGGAGACCCTGGGGGATTTGCATAACCTGCTGGGAGACACGAATGTGGTTGGCGTGCATCTGGAAGGCGGCCGTCCCGTTTATACCCATGAAGTGGAGGGCGACACGGTGTCCGATGTTCTTTCCTACGTGGAGTATGATCCCAAGGAGTTGATCAACAAGTTCCGCACGTTTGCGGAGCAGGCCGTAGCCGAGGGGAACATATCTCCGTCCGAACGCCGGAGGGCCCTGGAAGTGTTCCGTTCCGGATTGAATGGATACACTTATTACGAGCTGTAGGAAACAGCCTTGTTTTTTTGCTTCGGCAGGGAGCGTTTGTCCCGTTCCGGCGCGTTTTCCTTTGTTGCGGATCAGAAGGCCGCCGGTTCTTCCGGCGGTTTCGTTTCTTCAATGACCTTGGCCGGCGTCAGAGCCCAGAAGCGCGTGGCCGTTTGCGGGGAGATGCCTTTCATGTTCAGGTACCGCGTACGGAGCAGGGAGGAGGAACGATGCCCCATTTCCATTTGCAACAGGTTGTAGTCCTTGAAGTGCTTGGCGTGGTAGCTGGCGTAAGTGTGCCGCAGGCAGTCCGGCATCCATGATTTTTTTCTTCCTCCCCAGCCGGCTTTTTTCCGGATTTTGCGCCACTTGATGGTCCACCCTTTCGGGCAGATGGGGGAACAGGGACCGGGTTTGGTCCTGTCACGGCAGAATTTGAGCCATTTGGCGAGTACGGGCAGGATGGTGACGTGTCTGGCGCCGCCGGTTTTGGTGTGTTTGGAGTTCAGGATGACGCAGCCGTCGCGGATAGCGATGTTTTCCCAGAGCAGGCGTTCCACTTCCTGCGGACGGATGCCTGCAAAGATCATCAGAGCCGCTCCAGCTGCGCAACTCCCGTCAAATTTTTCCATGGACGCTTTGAGAAGCCGGGTAATTTCCTTCAGCGTCAGGGCAGGAATTTCCTGTTCCTGCAGGAAAGGCGTGTCCACGCGGAGGATGGGATTCTCGTCACACCATCCACGTTTGACGGAGAAAGAGAAGATGCCGCTCAGGATGAGCCTGGCCTTATGCCTCTGCCGGGATGTGGTAAAGGTATTCATCAGGATGTTCTGGCATTCCTCCACGTTCAGACTGCGCAGGGAGGTCTGTTCCAGTTCCGGATTGCTCTTTTTGAGCTTGTGGATGATGCTCCTGATATCCGTCAGCGTTCGGGGACGGCGGTGGCTTTTGGAACGCAGGCATTCCACGGCCGCCGTACCGAAGCTGACGGTTTGACGCTTGTTTTTAATGGCATTCAGCCCCAGGGAGACGACTTCCCGGCACCGGGTAATGGTGCAGATTTCATCCCCCAGGGCTTCCTTGATTTCCAATACCAGCCTTGCAGCCTGGATCAGGGTGACTGATTCCCCTTCCAGAAGCGCGGCTCCGACATATTTCAATTTGTTTGTATTCGGTGCTTTTTTCATGTTCATTTCTCGTGTTTGTCCAAACACGGTTTTAATGAAAAAGGCCATTCTTATAATGAGGAAAACTTATGCTTACCACTAGAAAAAGCGTAACCGTCAAGGATATGTTGTTACTTATGTTTTCTTTGAACCGGACGGAAAATCAAAGTTTCTGATGGTACAGGAACCGAAAATGTGAGAAAGCGCGGTATCCTGTGTTGAATGTCAACATGGACGCGGCTTGTCCGGGCCGAGTAGATTTTTTGTGGAAAAGGGGGGGGGAAGAAACGGCTGCATGAAAGTATTTTACCCGGTTGAACGTATATGGAACATACCGCTTTTCTATACCATGAACCTCAGAATTCATTCTTTCAACGTATCGTGTGCCGGCTTTTGCTGCGTGCTGGGAGCTTTTTTAGCGGCGGACGCCCGCGAGGTTTATCCCCTGAACGGTTCCTGGGATTTCAGTTTTAACGGGAAGCCTGCTGAAAAAGTGACGGTGCCCCATACCTGGAACGCGGAGGATGCCGCCAACGGTGCCCAGGGGAAGCGGGAAGACGCCAAATCCGTCAACAGCAACGCTTACCGCCGCGGCCCGGCCGTTTATTCGCGCACGCTTCCGGTGGAGCCCAAGCCGGGCAAGAGGTATTTCATCCGCGGCGGGGGAGCCAGCATCGTTTCCGAGGTTTCCGTCAATGGGAAGCCTGCCGGCAGCCATGAGGGGGCATTTACGGCTTTCTGTTATGAAATCACCCCCCTTTTGAAAAAAGGCTCCAATACGATTTCCGTTCTGGTGGACAACACGCAGCGGAATCATATCGCCCCCCAGCGCGGGGATTTTTCCATGTTCGGTGGCCTGTACCGGCCCATTGAACTGATTGAGACGGACGGCATCTGCATTGACCCTCTTTTTTACGCTTCTCCCGGTATTTTCGTCACAACGAAGTCTCTAAGCGAATCCAAGGCCGTGGTGGAAGTAAAGACTCTTCTCAATTCGGGCGGAAAGGCCGGGGAGGTGGAGGTAGCGGTGGAAATTCTGGACATGAAGGGCAGGAAGGCAGCCGGGAAGACAGTAAAGGCCGCCGCCGGGGAAAAGAATGGACTGGAGGTCCCCGTAACGCTGGAAATCGCCAATCCCGTACTCTGGAACGGAGTGAAGAATCCTTACCTGTACCAGGTGAAAACTTCCATCAGGACGGCGGACGGCCAGACGGATGAGCTGGTGCAGCCGCTGGGGCTGAGGACGGTTTCCGTCAATCCCAAGGAAGGTTTTGTCCTGAACGGAAAGGCCATGCAGATCAAAGGGGTCAGCCGCCATCAGGATATGAAGGGGAAGGGGTGGGCTCTTTCCCCGGAAGATGAGGCGCGGGATATCAGGCTGATTGCGGATATGGGGGCGGACGGGGTTAGAACGGGCCACTATCCCGCATCCGCCAATATTTACGACCTGTGCGACAAGGCGGGGCTGGTTGTCTGGTCCGAGGTTCCCAACGTCAACCTGGTGTGGGATACGCCGGAGTTCCGGGAGAATAACCGCCTCCAGGCCCGGGAGATGATTTTCCAGCATTGGAATCATCCCTCCATTTGCATGTGGGGCATTTTCAATGAGATCGGCCACCAGCCCGAGGCTGCCACCAAGGGTGTGGACATGGAAGCTGAGTTGACGGCGTTGAACAGGTTCGTGAAGGAGACGGATCCTTCACGCATGACCGTGGGGGCCAGCAACCAGCCGGGCCGCAAAAAACTGAATCATATTCCCGACCACATTGCGTTCAATACGTATCCCGGCTGGTATGGAGGAGGCCCCGAAACCATGAAGGGCAATCTGAACGGCTACATCCGCGACTATGGCGGCAAGATGGGCATTGCCGTCAGTGAATACGGCCATGGAGCCAGCGTGGGCATGCATGAGAATCCGGCCCAAAGGCCGTCTCCTGCCGGGTTCTGGCATCCGGAGGAATGGCAGTCCCATGCTCATGAGGTCAATTACAGGTGCATCAGGGAAAGGCCGGAGGTGTGGGGGGCCTTTGTCTGGAACATGTTTGACTTCGGTTCCTCTTCCCGTTTTGAGGGGGAGAGCCCCGGCATGAACGACAAGGGACTGGTGACCTATGACCGCAAGACGCCCAAGGACGCCTATTTTTTCTACAGGGCCAACTGGAGCCCCCGTCCTACCGTGTACATCACATCCCGCAGGTTTGCGGAACGTACGGAAAAAACGGTGCCCGTGAAGGTTTACTGCAATGGTTCCGAGGTGAAGCTGAGCGTCAACGGGAAGACCGTCGGGAGCGTCAAACCGGATGATTTGAAGCGCGCCGTCTGGCCTGAAGTGACTCTCAAGCCCGGCCTCAACACGATTACGGCCACGGCCTCCATAGGAGGGAAAACGTACACGGATTCCTGCAAATGGACGTTGAAACCTGCCGGAGGTGACGGGAAGAAGGATTCAGAGCGTTATCAGGATCCGTCCCTGAAAAAGTATAAGTAAGCAATTCCATATTCATTCCGAGATGAAGACGGTGCGCTTGTTTCTGTTTTCCTTGATGGCTCTGGCTCCGGCTCTTCCCCTGCTGGGGGACGTTCCGGATTGGGAAAATGAAGAGGTGACGGGAATCAATAAGGAGGCTCCCCGAGCCTCCGTTTTTCCGGCATCAGATAAAACGTTGAGCTTGAATGGGGATTGGAAGTTCAAATTTTCCATGACTCCGGACGAGAGGCCTGCCGATTTCTTCAATCCTTCCTATTCCGTTTCCGGATGGGATACGGTCAAGGTTCCTTCCAACTGGCAGCTTTACGGTTATGGAACGGCCATTTACACGAATGTTCCCTATCCATTCAAGCCGAATCCTCCCAAGGTAATGGGGGAACCGCCCAGGAACTGGCCGGCGTACAGGGAGCGTAATTCCGTGGGTTCCTACCGCCGGGATTTCAATTTGCCCGCTTCCTGGCAGGGGGAGCAGGTGATGGTCCGGTTTGACGGAGTGGAGTCCGCCTTTTATGTGTGGGTGAATGGCCATAAGGTCGGCTATTCCGAAGACTCCTATACAGGGGCGGAGTTTGACCTTACTCCCTATGTCAGGCCGGGAAGGAATACGATTGCCGTGGAAGTATACCGCTGGAGCGACGGTTCTTATCTGGAGGATCAGGATTTCCTGCGCCTTTCCGGCATTTTCCGGGACGTGACCCTGTTTGCCCAGCCGCAGGCGCACGTGCGCGACCTGTTCCTGAAGGCCGGACTGGACAGGGAGGATTACACAACCGGGGCGCTGGACGGAACGTTCACCATCCGCAATTCCGGTAAAAAGGATATTCCCGCCGGCATGAAGCTGAATTATTCTATCGACGGGATTTCCACCAACTTGAACTGGGAGGGGCAGAACGGTTCCGGCCGCGTGCAGACGGACAACAGGGGAAGGCTGGATTCCGGAACGCTGGAGGTTCCCTCCATTCTCTCCGGAGGCGAGGTGCAGATTTCCCTGAACAGGAAATTTCCCGGCGTGAAGCCATGGACGGCGGAAACGCCCAACTTGTACAGGGTGACTTATTCTCTGAATGGAAAGGATACCCGTTCCGTCAATATCGGGTTCCGTTCCGTGGAGATTGCGGATAACGGAGCCGTGCTGATCAACGGCAGGGCCGTCAAGTTCAAGGGAGTCAACCGCCATGAAGCCCATCCCGATTACGGCCGCGCCATTCCACGGGAAGTGATGGAAAAGGACGTGCAGATTATCAAGGCGCATAATATCAATACCGTCCGCTGCTCCCACTATCCCAATCATCCTTATTTTTATGAGCTGTGCGACCGCTACGGCCTGTACGTGATGGACGAAGCCAACTGCGAGGCCCACGGCATCCGCAATGGCAGCATGGATATTTCCCGGAAGCCTTCCTGGAAGAAAGCCCATGTGGAGCGCAATATGAGCATGGTGCACCGTTCCAAGAATCACCCATCCATTGTTTTCTGGTCTCTGGGCAATGAGTCCGGCAACGGCCCCAATTTTGAGGCGGCAGCAGCGGCTGTCAGGGCTTATGACGGTACGCGGCCCCTCCATTACTGCGAATTTCCGCACGGCCACAAGGCCGTGGATATGGATTCCGCCATGTATCCGCCCGTGGACCGGGTGGAAAACTGGGGGAAGCAGAAAACTTCCCGCCCCTTTTTCGTGTGCGAGTATGCCCACTCCATGGGGAATGCCCTGGGTAATTTCAAGGAGTACATGGATGCCTTCGAGTCTTCCCCGCGCATGGTGGGCGGGGCCATCTGGGATTTCGCGGACCAGTCCCTCCGCGCTGATCCCGCCGGAAACGGCATTTACAAACCCGCCCCTTTCAAGGGAGTGACGCAGGCTTACGGCGGCATGTTCGGAGACAGGCCTAACCAGGCCAATTTCTGCGACAACGGCATTATTCTCGGCAACCGGAACACCACGGTCAAGACGAAGGAGGTGAAGAAAGTATACCAGTACATGGCTTTTGAGCGCAGGGACGGCTCCCTGTCCGTCCGCAACAAATATTTCCATAAGCCTTTGAAAGGTTATACGCTTTATCTGGTATCCCTGGCTCCCGGCGGCGGCCATGCCGTGGAGCGCATGGTTCTTCCGGAGGTCCCCCCTGGCAAATCCGCAACGGTGAATCTGCCTTCAGCCGCCATGCGGACCGGTTCCCTGATGGTTCTGGCGGATGCCCGGTTCAAGCTCCCGGAAGACGTGAAGGAACTTTCCGCCAGTCAACTGGAACATGTGGTGAATGAGTGCGAAGCTTACGAGTGGTTTCCGGCGTCCGCGGAGAAGGAGGTTCCCGCGCCTCCCCCGGCGGGTTTGCCTGCCGTTTCCGTGCGTCAGGGAGATCCCGTGGTCGTGCAGGGAAAAGGTTTTTCCGCCTCCTTCAAAAACGGGATGCTTTCCTCCCTCCGGTATGGCGGCCGGGATTTGATGTTGCCCGGCTATCCGGTGGAGCTCCAGGCGTACCGCTCTCCGGTGGATAACGACGCCTGGATCAGGAGCAAGGTTGAAGGGGAAATGAAGATGCAGAATATGAAAGCGGAATATTTCGACGTTAACGCTGCCGTCATTTCCCCCGGCGTGGCCCGTATCACGGCGCAGTTCCGGACGAAAGGTTCCGAGCTTGCCTTTTCCGGGGAAGTCGCGTGGACGGTTTTCGGCAACGGCATTATCAATGCTTCCGTCCGAATGTATCCCTCCGCCAGGGGAGAAGAACTCCTCCGGCTGGGCGTTACTTTCGGGATGCCTGCCGCGTATGACCGGGTAGAGTACCTGGGGCTGGGACCGTGGGATAATTACCGGGACCGCCGCACGAGCTGCTGGAAGGACGTTTTCCGCACTTCCGTGGACGATATGTTTTTTGCTTATTCCCGGCCCCAGGATATGGGCAACCGCATGGAGACGGACTGGATAGCCTTGTCCAACCCCCGGGAGGCCCGGGCTCTGTGGGTAGGTTCAGCCTCTCCCGGGGCTCTGCTGGAGGTTTCCGTTCTGCGTTATACGCCGAAGGAGCTTAACGACGCCAGGAGCCTGGACAGGCTGCCGGAGAAAAATAAAGTGATTGTGAATCTGGATGCTTTCCAGATGGGGCTGGGCGGCTCTTCCTGCGGGCCCCGCCCGCTGGCCAGGTACCAGACATTGAGCAAGGCCACAGCTCTGGGGTTTGTGCTGGCGCCCTCGTCCGCCCTGCTGAATCTGGCGCGCACGGGACTGGCTGTTCCCCATTCCCCCGTCATTGAACGGGATGGAAACGGCATGGTCAGTCTGGTTTCCTCCACGCCTGAGGCGGAGATAACGTATTCCGTCAACAAGGGGCCGGAAAAAGCGTACCGGAATCCCTTCAAGCTTCCCGAAGGGGAAGTGAGGGCCTGGGTGAAGTCCGGCAAGGTTCCTTCCACGTCTCCCGGAGAGAGAAAATTCCCCCTCGTCAAGGGGCAGGGCGAATGGAAAATTTTAGGGTCTTATATACTTAAGTTAGGCGCTTTTTAATTGCTTCTAAGAAGCCCCTTTGAGTTTTTTTACAAGTTCTAATGCGTCTTCCATTGTTATGAACATGCGCATGAAATTTGATTGGAAAGACTTGAAATTATACTTTTTATAAAATTTTTCGGAATTATCCCTTTTAATCTTGTTACCCCTCTCCTACTTCGTAGGGAAAGAGAATATAGATATTTGCTGGAAGAGGTTGTGTCGTTTTTGATTTTGTCAAATAATAAGAAATTGGTATTATTTCGAAAAGAAAAGCGCTACCTCACTTTTTCATGAGGTAGTGCTTTTTAACTTGTAAAGAGGAGAGGCTTCCAAAGACGTATGTTACACTATCGTGTAGTTCAAAAGTGCGTGTGTTATACATACTACACGATAGTGTAACATACGTCTTTGGAAGAAACAATATTGAAAAATGTCATTGCCTTTAAAAGCAAGCGATAACGCCTTCAACAATACTTTGTAATTTCGGACAACCGACTGAAATAGTAATGAGAGAAGAAAGAATCACCGAAGCAATCCACAGTAAAGCCTTCAAACCAAATTTAACACAATATTTCCTTTTTGCCCAATTAATATCTGATATTTTAGAATTAATATGGTCGTATAGCTCAGTATATTGATTATAGGCGTCTTCGTATTTTTTCAGAGATTTTGTTTTATCGATTCCTTCTATTTTTTTAGCCTCTCTAACTGAGAAAATAGCTTCATTGTGCAATTTTTTGTAAGTGACGTAAAATTGTCCATTATCTACTACAAATAAATCGACACGCTTAGTCCTTTTCTCAAAATTTTTAACATAATCAGATAAATGAATATTAAGGTATTTATAACAATCCAAAATTATTCTCCAAATATGTCCTTCCGCTTTTGCAATTTCATCTTTAATAGTTTCGGGCTTTAAATCAGGAATATAGCATCTAGCTATATGGTCATGTAAAGCACGAATTTCATTAAAAAGTTCTATAGGAAATTTTTCGTATTTCGCTTCTATATCCGCTATCAATAATTTGATAGTATTATTATATGTCGTATAGAGATTCTCTATACGTGATAAATAATCAGAGGAAAGCATTTTATATTTTAGCTATTTTTTTATCAAGATTAAATCTTAAAAATCTTGAAAGAGCTAAATATACAGAACCTCTTCCAACTAGTGGAAATCTATTGCGTTTTGTGTCTAATTTTAGTTTCTTGCCAATTTTAGACTCTACAGCCGCATCTAATTCAGAGGCATCCATCTCTAATATTCTAGATACAGGCACTCCAACAGAACGAGCAATCGCCTGCTTAGTTTCCTCATTCAAAGATATTTTAGGTAACATGATGCTCTCTACAATAAGTACCTCTTCAAAATGGATTATTCATAAAATATGTCAACTAATATTACACGATATTATCTATATGACGCATATTATCCATTGATTGACGATTTTTCAACCTTCTCCTCCACAGTCCCCAAAATCCATTCCTCCACCGCCAATCCTTCTTTGACGGCCCGCTTGACCATCTCATTTAGAGTAGAATTTTTCATTCGAACGACGATTTGTGATTCCAATTCCGAATTGGGTAATCGACATTCATCAGGTGTACAAGGAGTCTCTCACGTTGAGAGTCTCTAAATACCTAGATAGCCACTCATTTCCGAGCCTTTCTTTCTAATTACACCTATTCCCTTCCACAATTTTCCTCGCCGCCCCTTCTGTGGCCCACACCACAAATTCCTCAACACTCATATCCTTCTGAACCGCCGCTCGAACGGCCAAATTGAGAATTTTGTTAGGGATAGGAACGCTCAGTTGAGAAACAAAGTCATTGTTGGAAGCAGGTTCCCGGCCTTTCATGTACCGGGAAATCAGAATCTGGACGTGTTTAGGGATGTTGCCTTTGGAAAAATAGTTATCAATGGTGCTTCTGGCTAGACCTAGGGAGGAAGCGAGTTCGGTGCGAGACACTTTGTTCTCTTCTAACCACCTTCCCAAAGTCTGAATATCCAGCGGGCGTTTCTCGTCCATGCGGGCAATTTTCTCCTATCAGGAGGGCAAATGGAAGAATCCGGGTTATTTATGATTGACAAAATCCTATTAGGATAATAATAGCTCTTTTATTGGACAATATTACATCTCATTAGGATAATTCTTTGTCCTCTCTAAGGAATCCAAAACCTAAAAACATCATGAACACGAAAACCATCATCGCCAGTTTGGGGCTTCTGAGCCTCTCATGTACCGCACAGGCCGCCTCTAGTGACCCTTGGAACTATTATAGAATGGGAGGGAATTATAGTTCCGCATATTCAACACGGTATGATTCCAATTTTGGAATGAGCATTAGAGGAATGTACGGATTCCATTCGGGGAATGATTATGGAATAGATATGCCAGACCTGTACGGTGCCCAATTAGGACTTCACGCTAACATTCCAGCGGGTTCTGTTTTCCATGAATTATCTTTCAATCTCGGCGCGCTTACAGGTTCTAAAACCTACGAAGGGGAGTTGAAATGGAAACAACAGGTATTCCCATTTACCGCTGGATATTCTTTTAATGTCCCCTTATCTGATTCTGCCACTTTCTATTTAGGCGGCAAAATAGGCCTTCATTATTATAAACAGGAACTCTCTGGAGGTGGAGGAAAAGTATCTGAGTCTGATTCTAGTGGAACTTACTCGGCATTAATCGGTTTCAAATTTGCTGTTACAGAAAAAACAGACATCGTTATTGGATATGAAATAACGAAATACTGGTCAGATGTTGACCCATACCACTTTATCACAGTTGGCTTTAGCTGGTCATTCTAACTTTCGGCGGTGAATTAACTGGCCTCCTTCCTTTCGGGGAAGGGGGCGATTCTTTGATTTGCATGACTTAGGCCGTCGCCTTGCTCGCAAGGTGGCGGTCAATTCTTCAATTCGGCGTAAGTAATTCTCGTCGAAAATGCTTTAGCCATAAGAGAATCCAATCTTACCCATGTGTGGATTTTCACATTTCCCTCATTCAACCGATACGCAAATTCATCTACATATCTCTGTAAATGTTTTGTGCTGAATGAATGGTAGATTCCATAGAATCCTCTCTTCAAAACCGCCCATACGCTCTCGATGCCGTTAGTATGGGCCATTCCGTCAACATACTGCTTGGCACTATGATTCACCACCTGATGATTGAACTGTGATTCTTTGTAAGAAGCATGTTCATCAGTAACCAGAACGGAATCCCGGCTCAAATACTTATTCAAAACTTGGTGAACTGTATCTCTTGAAGTGTCGGGAATAACCCTTGCTAAAACCTTTCCTGCTCTGGCTCTCATTCCTAAAACCGCTGTCTTTCCAACAATTCCGCGCCCAGCCTTCAATTTCTGAGATTCGTGCTTATTGGATTCCTTGCCTCCAATATACACCCCATCAGCTTCAACAATTCCAGATAGAAAGCCGTTATTGTCATCGTCATCATGGTTGGAATTGCATGCTTCCCTAATCCTTTGAAGCATGAACCACGCCGTTTTTTGCGTAACCCCAATTTCCTTGGAAAGTTGCATGGAGCTAATACCCTTTCTGGAAGTCACTACTAGATAGAAAGCAAATATCCACTTATGAAGTGGAACATGGCTTCTTTCAAAGATAGTTCCCGTTCTAACAGTATAAACTTTCCCGCACTCCCCACATTCAAAATACCCTTCAACCCCGTTCCTCTTTACTCTATACTGTTTTTCGCTTTTCCCGCAGAACGGGCAAACTACCTTATCGCCCCACCGTTTTTCCTCTAAATACTTTTTAGCTGATTCCTCATTGGGGAATTTTTCAAAAAGCTCAAAAAGTGAAATGGTTAAGCGGTCGTTCATGGTTGCCTTCTTAGTATGGCTAATTAATAGCATATGGAGAAACCGAAGTCAAGTATATAAGACCCAAATTTTAAGTGCTTCCTCGGAAGAGCCGGATACCGGTTTCGCCCACTTTGCCATTGACGGGAATCCGGATACCTGTTGGCACACGTCGTACACGAACGGCCTGCCGGGTTTTCCCCACTCCATTGCCGTGGATATGGGAACCAGAATGAAGTTTACCGGGTTTATCTATACGCCCAGAATGGACAGGGACAAGGGCCTCATCAGCCAGTACGCGTTTTCCGTTTCCGATGACGGGCGGAACTGGAAGGAAGTGAAGAAAGGCCAGTTCACGTACCATTATATCAGGAAGGACCCCGCGGTTCAGCGCATCGACTTCGGCAGGCCTGTGGAGGCCCGCTACTTCAAGCTGGATGCCCGGTCTCCGGTGAAGGGCGGCGAGCAGAGCGCCACTGTTGCGGAACTGAATATCATCACCCAGTAACGGGGCGGCAGGCGTTTTGCGCTGCTCCCCGGATGGAGAAGTTTTCCAGCCGTGCTCCCTTTCCGGGATGCACGGCTTGTTGTTGCGGGCTTTTCACGGGCGGAAATATTTTTTAACTGAAAGAAAAAGCAGGACGGAATGGTAACATACGCATGCGCAAGATGATGGCCTGCATGCTGGGCGCTGCCCTGTGTTTTTCCATGGCCGGAGCGGAAACAGGCGTTTCCTCTGCGGAAAAAGTTGCATTCCCCTGCGAGAGGATGATCTGGAACCGCAGCTGGGAGTTCCGGCTTGAGGACGAGCCCGGAAAGAGCACCTGGCAGACGGTTCATCTGCCCCATACGTTCAGTCTGCCCTACTTTATGTCCGATTCCTTTTACACGGGGCGAGGCACCTACCGCAAGAAGCTGGTCATGCCGGAGGAATGGCAGGGGAAGAAGGTGTTTCTGGATTGCGGCGCAGCTTTCCAGGTGGCGGAGGTGAAGGTGAACGGGAAGACTGCGGGAAGGCATGAAGGGGGATATACGGCCTTCCGGTCGGATTTGACGCCTTTCCTGAAGCCCGGCGAGAACTGGGTGGAGGTACGGGTGGATAACCGCTGGAGCCCCCGCATGGCGCCGCGGGCGGGGGAGCATACTTTTTCCGGAGGCCTGTACCGGAACGTACATCTGCACGTGTGTTCTCCCGTGTATTTGCCTGCGCACGGAGTATGGGTTCAGACGCCGGAGGTGACGGCGGCCCGCGGGAAGGTCCGGATTTTGACGGAAGTGAAGAATGATACCGGGATTGTGAGGAAAGTGACGGTGCGGCATACTGTGCGGGAGGAGCAAAGCGGCCGCGTGGTGCTGCGGGGAGAGAAGGACGCGGAGCTGGGCGCCGGAGAAGAGTCTCGCGTACAGGCTGACCTGCCTCCGCTGGCCTCTCCAAGGTTGTGGAGCCCTGCAGCCCCCAATATGTACCGCGTGGCGACGGAGTTGCTGGACGAGAAGGGGCAGGTGCTGGACCGGGCGGAAAAT
The DNA here is from genome assembly GCF_030848305.1 of Akkermansia muciniphila. Classification (NCBI taxonomy): domain Bacteria; kingdom Pseudomonadati; phylum Verrucomicrobiota; class Verrucomicrobiia; order Verrucomicrobiales; family Akkermansiaceae; genus Akkermansia; species Akkermansia muciniphila. The sequence goes on from NZ_CP114598.1 coordinate 1,960,343, forward strand.
CCCCTGGGTTTCCGTACTCTGGAACTGACGGCGGACCGGGGCATGTTGATGAACGGAAAACCTGTTTATCTGCAGGGAGCCAATGTGCACCAGGACCACGCCGGATGGGGGGATGCCGTGACGGACGCCGGGGCCCGCCGTGATGTGCGGCTGATGAAGAACGCCGGGTTTAATTTTATACGCGGCTCCCATTACCCTCATTCCCAGGCGTTTCTGGATGCTTGCGACCGGGAGGGAATGTGCATGCTGAATGAAGGCGTTTTTTGGGGAATGGGCGGGTTCAAGGAGCATGACAGGTACTGGAATTGCGATGCCTATCCAACGGAAAAGAAGGACCGTATTGCGTTTGAGGAAAGCTGCATGCGCCAGGTGAGGGAGATGGTGCTGCAATTCCGCAACCATCCTTCCATCGTCATCTGGAGCATTAGCAATGAACCGTTTTTCACCAGGCATGGGCCGGAGGCCAGGGCCTTGTGCAACAGGCTTATTGCCTTGGTGAAGGAGCTGGACCCGACGCGCCCCGTGTGCGCCGGGGGAGGGCAGCGCGGAAATTTTGACAAGCTGGGGGACATGGCCGCCTTCAACGGGGACGGCTCCCATGTGAAGACGCCCGGCAGGCCCAGCATGGTGACGGAGTACGGTTCCGTGAGCTGCCGGAGGCCGGGGATGTATGCGCCGGGGTGGGGGGATATGAAGAAGGATAAGGAGGCGGGGATTCGCTATCCCTGGCGCGTGGGAGAGGCGGTCTGGTGCGGCTTTGACCACGGCAGCATCTGGCCTTCCGGCGGGCGCATGGGCATTGTGGATTACTTCCGCATTCCCAAGCGGGCCTGGTACTGGTACAGGAATGAGTTGAGGAATATTCCTCCTCCGGAGTGGCCCGTGGAGGGGGCTCCGGCACAGGTGAAGCTGTCCGCGGACAAGAAGGTCATCAGCCCGGCGGACGGCACGGATGACGTGCATGTGACCGTGAAAGTGGCGGATGCCGCCGGAAAGCGGATAGCCAATGCCGTTCCGGTGACGCTTACGGTGGAATCGGGGCCCGGGGAGTTCCCCACCGGCAAGAGCATCACGTTCATGCCCGGAACGGATATTGATTTGATTGACGGCTGTGCGGCGATTGAGTTCCGGTCTTATTATGCCGGGAAGACGGTGATCAGGGCGTCTTCTCCCGGATTGAAGGGGGATAACCTCCAAATCGTTTGCCGGAATGCTCCGGCTTACGCAGCGGGCAGGAGTCTAGAAACGCGGGAAAGGCCCTACAGGCGTTTTACTGCCAAAGAGAGGGATATCCAGCTGGCGCGGTACGGACGGTCCGAACCCGGAGAGAAAGCCAATTTGGCCGTATTGCGGCCCTGTTCCGCTTCCTCCGGGCTTCAGGAGGCGATGAAGGCTTCCGACGGCGACGATGTTTCTGCATGGCGTCCGTCCGTGGAAGACAAAGCGCCGTGGTGGATGCTGGACATGGAGTTTGAATTCCGTCTGGACCGGGTGGAGGTGAAAGCCGCCGGAAGCTGGAAGGGGCCGGCCCCCGCGGTTCAGGTCAGCAGGGACGGAAGTATCTGGAAAGACATTAACGCCGTTTTGCGCAGGGATGGGACGGAGCTGACCGCAATGTGTCCGGAAGGGACCGGCGCCAGGTACGTACGCATCCGCCTGTCTCCGGGGCAGGGCATTGCGGAAGTGGCCGTATGGCCGGCGGATGCGTCATGAAGGCTCCTGCTTTTCCGGAACGGGAGGCTTTTTCCAGTTCCTGCGCGTACCGGAGTTTCCGGCGTCCTCTTCCGCCCGCTGGCGGCGCAGTTTGTTCCAATAGGCCAGGCGTTTGTTGATTTCCCGTTCAAAACCCCGTTCCGGCGGCCTGTAGAACCGGCGGCGGGGCATGTTGTCCGGAAAGTAGTTTTGACCGGAGAATGCGTCCGGCGCGTCATGATCGTAGGCGTAATTTTTTCCATAGCCCAGTTCCTTCATGAGTCTGGTGGGCGCGTTGAGGATGTGTGCCGGGGGCATCAGGGAGCCGTATTCCCGTGCCGCTTTCCGGGCTGCGCTCCACGCGGTGTAGGCGCTGTTGGATTTGGGGGCGCAGCCCAGGTAGATGATCAGTTCCGCAATCGCCAGCTCTCCTTCCGGGGAGCCCAGGCGTTCATAGGTGTCCCACGCGGCAATGGCCATTTGAAGTGCGGCAGGGTCCGCCAGGCTGATATCCTCCATGGCGAAACGGGTCAGGCGGCGCAGGAGGTAGAGAGGGTCCTCGCCGCCCTCGAGCATGCGCGCGGCCCAGTACAGGGCCGCGTCCGTATCCGATCCCCGCAGGGATTTATGCAGGGCGCTGATGAGGTTGTAATGGCCTTCCCGGTCCTTGTCGTAAACCGGGGCGCGTTGCTGGACAATTTTCAGCAGCGCGTCCGTGTCCAGCATTTCATCGGGCTTGCGGAGGTCAAAGACGCTTTCCATCAGGTTAATGAGGTAGCGGCCGTCTCCGTCTGCCAGTTCTGTCAGGGTGGCGCGCGCCTCCGGCGCGAGCGGAAGTTTGCGCTGAAGAAGGGCTTCCGCCCGTTCAATGATGCTTTCCAGAGCCGGGGCGTCCAGGGAGTGCATGACGAAGACCTTGCAGCGCGAGAGAAGGGCGCTGTTTAGTTCAAAGGAAGGGTTTTCCGTAGTGGCCCCCACCAGCGTAACGGTTCCGTTTTCCACATATGGCAGAAAGCCGTCCTGCTGGGCGCGGTTGAACCGATGGATTTCATCCACGAACAGGAGGGTTCCCTGACCGTATTCCCTGCGCCTGGCCGCTTCGTCAAAGGCTTTTCTCAAATCCGCCATGCCGGAGAAGACGGCGGAGAGAGCTGTGAAATGCATGGACGTGCGCGTCGCCAGAATGCGCGCCAGCGTGGTTTTTCCGCAGCCGGGAGGCCCCCACAGAATAAAGCTGGTCATTTTGCCGGAGTCCGCCATGAGCCGGAGAGGGCCTCCTTCCCCCAGCAGGTGGTCCTGGCCCATGATTTCTTCCAGTGCGGTCGGCCTCAGGCGATCCGCCAGAGGGCGGTCTGCAAAGGCGGCGAACAGGCCCGGCGCATCGTCTTTTTTCATGATGCCCATCATACGCCGCCGGTAAAAGGAAGGCAAGGGGAGCATGAAGGCATTTCAGGCGTTCCGGGCAAAACGGCACGTCATGGAGAGGATGTTGCCCCGGCTTTGAGGGGCGGAAGAGAATTAGGGAGGAAAAAGAAAGATGCCTGAGAAAAACAGTGTATAGGGAACATGATCTTCCGGCATGTTTTCCATGTGTTTTCTGTTCTGTTTTCCGGCGTATGCGGCATGTCCGAGAATGCTCAGAATCAGATCATGCCCCGGCCCGTGTCCGTGAAGGTGGAGGCCAGGGAGGCGGCAAAGCCCGTGAAGCTGGATGAAGGAATGCGCATCGTATGCAGAGAGAAGGGCGGGGAGTTCCGGCATTGGGCGCGTTTGTTGCAGCAGTTTTTGTCACGCGGAACCGGATTGGCTCTGGAAGGGGGCGGAGGCACGGTGATCCGCGCCATTCGCCGCCGGGGGAGGAGACGCCCCGGCTGGGTTGACAGTAAGCCCGCTTGTTACTCGGTTGAGGATTCGGGAGAGTTCGTGTCAATGGCTTCCTGGAGGCGCTCCGTCCGCGCCAGCATGTTTTCCAGAATTTTCAGAATATAAGAACGTGTTGTAGCCGAGTGGTCCGCTCCGCGTACGAAGGAAAGCCCCCGGTACCGTCCTACCGTTTCCAGGCGAAGATTCATATTTTCTCCGGACAGGTCTTCCCCGGCAGGATGAGGGTAATTGGAAGCGGGGCCGCTCAGGGACTTCATTTGCATGGTATCCATATTAAGCAGGCAGCTTTGTATTCCGTTGGTGAAGATCAGGCTGCCCTGATGACGCTTGTTTTCCGGCCACAGCCTGTAAATAGTAACGGCGCTTCTTCCCCCGGGATTGATCAGAATGGCAGGGAAAACATATTTGCCGCCTCCCTTTTTCCGGACGGTCACGTCAAAGTCGCATTCTCCGGAAAATCTGGTCGTGACGCGGGAGGAGAGGCGTACGTCAAAAGGCGCTTCCGGCGGCAGGGGAATCATGGTGGCGGCAGACAGGGGCGATCCCGGAGGGAGTTCCGGAATCGGGAAGGGGAGTGTAATGATGTCAATGGCGCAGCTGATGATGCCGATGATTGCGAACAGCAGGATGCCTTTGTTCCGGAGCTGGGCTGAGAGCATTTTTCCATATTCCTCCGGATAATGCCTGCCTGCGGATGGCTCCTGCCGAAGGTAATAGCCGGTCAGGCGTGAAATGACAATCAGAGCTGCCGCCATGGCTGCCAGCCATGCTAGGGCAAAAGCCAGACTTTCCGCTAAGGGAATTGTGGTGAACAAGCCGAATGTCCCAATAATGAAAGCCGTCAGCAGGAGAAAGACGGCCAGGAAGGTGATGCAGCCTAAAGGGGCCGTGGAGACGGGAATCCAGAAACTGCCGCGTTTGCCGAGGGCTCTCAAAATCAGGATGGCAATGCAGAAAGCAAGGATAGCCAGCGTTGAATAAAAATGTTGAAACAGATAATCGAGCATGGCATGCGGGAAAAACTTGGATAGGCAAGCGGGAAGCGATTCCATGCCGGTTTCCTGAAAGATATCCGGAAACAAGCAGTTTTGCGCCGCGAAATGATAGAAGCCGAATGTTGAACTCCTTTATTATTTTAGCCTTTTTCTATCCTTGCCTGCAAGATTTTTCGTTTACCTGTTCCTCCCCATTTGTTTCTGATATATTTGAAAAACATTGTTTCATAAGAAGATATGAAGGAAATCGGCTCCATTCCTATTAAGTAAAAAAGATGCGGTTTTCTATAAGCGGAGGATTCTGAAAAGATAAAACGCACGTTATGGATAAGAGAGAAAGACGGAAGAATCTGTCAGAGAAGAGGCTGGTTTTTCCTGTTGATGAACGAAACTGCTATACCGGCTTTCCTTTCTCATCCCTTTCAGGAGACCGGGAAAGGGGAAGGGCGCCGACCGGATGTTTACCTGAAAAAGCGTGGGGCGGGCAACTCCGGCCGGGGTGATGAGGCAAAACGCTTTCCCGAAGAAACAGCTACTGCTGTTCCGGTTTCGCCAGCACTTTCCTGAGTTTCGCGAAGCGGGGCAGGGAACATTCCTTCCGCATGGCCGTCTCTCCCTGGATCAGAGGAAGAACATAGTCAATGAACGGCTGTTCCACGCCATTGCCGCGGGCGTTGATCCATTCGCGGGGGACAAGTTTTTCCACATTGGCCACTTCTCCCAGACCTATCAATTTAGTCTTGCAGGAATAAATGCCATTCTCCGTAACCCGTTCAAAAGCTACCATTTTATCCGTCTGGCCGGAAACGGCGGCTTCCACGGCGGCTGTTCCCGCCATATACGCTTCATCAATATCCGTCTTGGAGGCGACATGGGAAGCGCAGCGCTGGAGGAGTGAGAGTTCAATGCTTCTGACTTTGGCTCCGGTTTGCCGCTTGACGGATTCCGCAAGCATGGCTCCCAGGCCGCCCAGCTGCGTATGGCCGAAGACGTCCCTGTCTCCGGATTCCGCGACAAAGCGGCCGTCTGCATATTGCACGCCTTCCGAGACGGCGACCATGCAGCTGCCGTTCTGTCTGTAAATCCGGTCCACATCCTGCCAGAATTCCTCCATGCGGAAGGGAACTTCCGGCAGGTAAACCAAGTCCGGCCCAGCTCCCGCATACGTGGCCAGAGCTGCGGAGCCGGCCAGCCAGCCGGCGTGGCGGCCCATGATTTCCACGATGGTGACGCGTCCCTTGTCGTACACGCGGAGATCCTGGTGAACTTCCATGCAGGAGGTCGCGATAAATTTGGCGGCAGAGCCGAAACCGGGGCAGTGGTCCGTGCCGTGAAGGTCATTGTCAATGGTCTTGGGGATTCCGATGACGCGGCATTCGTAACCGGACTGCTGCATGAATTTGGATATCTTGTTGCAGGTATCCATGGAATCGTTGCCCCCGTTGTAGAAAAAGTAGCGTACGTCGTATTTTCGGAAAATTTCCAGCAGACGGCGGTAATCCGTATCGTCCGCGGATGGGTCGGACATCTTGTAGCGGCAGGAACCCAGGGCCGAGGCCGGAGTATATTTGAGCAGCTCCAGTTCTTCGGAATCCTCCCGGGCCATGTCGAACAGGCGTTCCTTGAGCACTCCCTCAATCCCGTTGGCGGCTCCCAGCACGCGCGTGATCTGTTCGCTTTGCAGGGCGGCTTGAATGGCTCCCAGCGCGCTGGCATTAATGACGGCGGTGGGGCCTCCGGACTGGCCGATGATGCATGCTCCTTTCAATGGGTTCATGGGCAATAATGGATGAGAGAGTTCTGTTGAGTCCCCCCCTTCAACAGCGTTGGAGGCAGGGAATGAAATGATAGTCAACCCTATCCGCAGCCCGGAGGGATGTCAAACATTATCGGTTTTCCGGATGGGGCTGCCAGGGCTGGAGAAAGTGAGGAAGAAAAAAGAGCGGTGGGATCAGTTTTTTTGTCTCCATATTTTTTCCAATACGGAGGCAAAGCGTTCTCCCAGAGCCAGAACTCCATGCGTGCCCAGATGGATGGTATCCGTGGGATAGGGGGTGCGGAAGTCCATGCTGCGCAGCTGGAGATCGTCTGCGGGAACATAAACCGCATTGTTGACGGAGAGGGAAGTACGGGATTCTTCCGCTACATCCTTTTGCCCCTGCCGCACTTCTTCCCTGCCTGGAAAACGGGCCGGAGCGGGCACGGGAAGAACGCTGCCGTAGATAAAGGCCAGATCGGGGGCTTCCAGGTCTGCTCTGATGCGTTTAATCAGGTTGTTCAGGTTGGCGCCGTAAGACAGAGAGTTTTTGATGCCGGCAATGTCCCTTGCGTCTCCTTCTCCCTGTTGCCACACCATGGCTTTCAGGACAGGAGTATATCCCTGTTTTTTCAGGGCTTCCATTCCGTTGCGGACGGTACGGATCAGTTTGACGTATTCTTCCCCTTGCTTATCCTGAGAAGTTTGTCCAGGGTTCCATTGCAGGAAAAGGTTGCTTCCGCTCCGGGCGTGCTTGATGAGGACCCATTTTTTTTGCGGGAATTTTTTCTGCAACGCTGTTCCCAGGCTTAATTCCACGCCAAAACGGTCGGGGGATTCGGAGGCCGGGCTCAAGGGAACAAGCTGTTCTGCCGGTTCTACCCCTTTGAGGGAACCGGAATAGTACAGAAGAATCCGTTTATCCGTCTTGAAGCAGGGAGGAATGTTGTTGACGTACCCTTGCCCTGTGGCGTTTGACTGGCCGCCAATGAGGATAACGTTGATTTCATCCGCATGCAGGGAAGGTGCCAGAAAGACCGGCAGGGAACAAAGCAGCCATGAAAAGAGGAAAAAACGTGCAGAGCATGGCAGTATGGAAACAATCATGGCGGGGATATTCCTGATACGTTTCCGGAAAGAAGATTCTGTCTTCTAAAGGAATTTTTCTTTGCCTGTTGCCAATATATTTTTCTGTTGATGCTTTCCTTTCCGGAAAAAGGTATTATACGGATAAGGAGTGCCGGGAAACGGATTGACCGGGGTATATTTCCGGAATGACAGAAATGCTCTTGATATTTTTCCCGGCTGTCAGGGAGCGGAGCATCCGTATGAGTTTGTGAACCGTTTTTGTCTGGTTCTCTTCATAATAGGTGATAGTGGGCAGCAGGCGTTCCATGAAGGGTTCGTACGTCAGGCTTACCAGGCTGAGCTGGTCCGGAATGCTCAGGGAGCGGGCTTCCACCCAGGAAAGGATAGGAACGACCTGATTGCCCCGCGTGGCTACCAGGGCGGACATATCCGGATGTTCTTTAAACGCTTTGGCAAGGTATTCAAAGAAGAGCGGCGTTTCAAACGGGGAGGGAACCAGGACGGGATTCCATCCCTGTTCCGCAAAACTGAAAAAGCCTTTTTGCATGAGCTGGTGGCCCTTCAATGGATCAGGAGGCAGGCACAGGCCTACTGTTCTGTGTCCCTTGTTCCAGAGGTGCTGCGCCGCATGATGCGTGGTGGCCGCCCAGTGGCGGTCCAGATAGGGTAGGTTGCTGCTCTGGTAGGAGGTGCCGCGCACAATGCAGGGAATGCGGTGCTTTTTGAACCAGAGCTGGGTTTGTTCCGAGGAACGGTGAAGTATCCAGCAGACGCATTCGGATTTGGTAACAAGCTTGGCAAGCCTCTTGTCCGGATTATTGCCTAAAATCCAGGGAGCTTCAAAAATGCGGACGCTGATGCCGTCTTCCTCCAGAATTTTGGAGATGGTGTATATCTCCGCCAATACGCTTTGAGCCAGCCTTTTCAGGGGCAGGGGCGTCAGAAAACCGAGAATTTCTCTTTTTTCCTGAACCGGATGGCAAAAGATGTTTTTAACCGTTTCTTCTTCCGTAGTTTTCAGGATGCGCCGCGGAACCTTGATGCGTGCGGGGGCAATCCATGCATCCCTTTCCAGAAGAGTGAGGGCCTTTCTGACAGTCTCCCTGCCTACGGATAACCTGTGTCCGAGTTCCCTTTCTCCGGGCAGGATATTGATCAGGCTGCCGCTGAGAATCATCTGTTTGATTTTATTGGCTACTGTTTCAACCAATGAAGATGCCGGCAACGAAGTCATACTCTTCTATATACGTATTGCATTGCGTGAATTCGAGCCAATTGTAGGGATTGCCTGCCCCTCTAAATCCGAAACGAGTGCAGTGTTGTTGTAAATTGTTGATTATATGATAATTATTTAACAATTTAGGCTCCTGGTCTTTTTTGATGAAGTGAAACAGGCGGATAATGTATATATGATATTTTATTATCAATGCATTACATGTATGCGCAATACAGTCGCCATTGGTTTGTGATTATTAGATAATATATTTAATATAAATACTTTATTGATTATTTTGTTGGATGGTCCATTTCTCATCATCCTTTTTTCATATTCCCCGGCAGGAAATGTGCACGTATTGGCATGGATGATTTTTCTCCCGTTTCCGGCACTAAATCTGCTTGATGAAAGTGAATACCATACCGGGCGCATCCTATGCGCTGACTTGCACGGCTGCGTGTACTGTCCATGCGCTTCTTAGCGACGCTGCCTCCCTGATTGTTCTGGAAACGGAAAATTCCGGACAATATATATTCATAGCTCCCACTGATACAATAGAGGTATCAGACGAACACGCTCTGGTGACACAGACTTTTTAAAAGCGGCCGTTCCGGGATCGTCTGCCTGTGGCGGCATAAGGCCGGGTGTAGATGGCGATCTGGAAAAGCCGACGGTGGCAAAAGCGGCATGAACCATTTCTTTTTCCTGATCATCCGCCATGAAGCGCAGTATCCATGATGCAATCCAGCCAAATACTGTTCGTCAACGGTTTTTCGACAATCGGCAGAGGAGCGGGAACGGAATTTTTCCACCAGATCATTGTCTGGCGTAAACCGGGCGCGGGCCCATCTCCTTCCGTCCTGGTATTACCGCGGGAAGTCTCTATGAGAAATGAAGCGTTACCGGCTGATCATAGAAAACCCTGGGAGCGTTCAGCTACCAGGGTTTATTAATTGGTACCGCCGGTGGGACTCGAACCCACACTCTTTTGGAACTCGATTTTGAGTCGAGCGCGTCTACCATTCCGCCACGACGGCACATGAGGCAAAAGAATTAAGAGGCAAGAGGGCCGGAGAGTCAAGAATTTCCTGTGGAATATAGTGAGCCGCGGAAAAAACGGAGGGAATTTCCCGCGGATTCTCTCCTTCATGTTTCCGATTGGAAATAAGTGTTTGAGATAAGCAGCGCACGGCAGCGTTAATGCTCTGGTTGATCACGTGTTTCCGCTGTTCCTGTCGGTAAAAGGCTCCGGTGTTCCAGGCTTTGGAGATGGCCCGGTTCAGACCGGCGTTGACGATTAAGGTGTGGCGTCCCGGACGTATGCCGGATTCCTCATGTAGTTCCTGCCTGCGCCACGAGTTTCCCGGAAGCGTTTTTCATGGATGATGAAAGCGATGCCAACATGGCACAGGGTGATGATACGCTTCATGTCCGGCATTTTTTTTCCCTGACCAATGGGGCATCGTTCTCCGGGTGGTTCAGCCTTTTTTCACGGTCAGGGGCAGCCCAGCGACCATGAAGTAAACTTCATCCGCGCTTCTGGCAAGGAGTTGGTTGGCAATGCCGAGTCCGTCGCAGTAATGGCGCGTTTCCGCATCTGACTGGCTGATGCCCATGCCGGTTTCAGAAGAAACAAGCACCCATGGCACGGGGGATTGGCGGATGAGTTTTTTCAGAGCTTCTATTTCCTCAATCAGCGCTTCCTGGAATGGTTCGTAGTCCGTGGGGTCCTTCTGCGCGTACAGGGTATTGGAGGCAAGCAGGGTGACGCATTCCAGAATGACGCCGTCCACCTGGTCCAGCAAGCCGGATTCCCTGACGGCGGAAGCTACATGACGGGGACATTCCAGCGTGAGCCAGCTTTCAGGACGGCGTTCCCGGTGCTTGCGCACGCGGTATTCCATGGAGCCGGCCCCGGGCCACACTTCCGCCGTGGCGACGTACAGGATTTTTCCCCCGAATCCGGCGGCTATTTGTTCAGCGTATTGGCTTTTGCCGCTTCTGATGCCGCCCAGGACGAGCGTCATGCGTGCGGTATTGGCGTCAGTGTTTGGTGATGTAGCGTTCATGGGATTCCAGCATGGCCTGGTGGGAGTTCAGAAAGTCGTCCAGGCTGAAGACTTCCAGGGTAATGGGGGGGGAGAATCGGATATCCCACATGGGGTGCAGGATGGCGTCCAGCGTGGCGGGGGGCATGTGGTGCAGGGATTTGTGGTCCCGTTTTTCCAGCCCGTGCAGGTGGCACATGCGTATGTCCGGCAGCCAGAGCGGCAGCAGTTTTTCCGGCCGCAGGCCTTCCTTCCAGACATGGCCTATGTCAAAGCAGCGGGAATGGGGAGTGGCGGAGACCAGGTTGTCCAGGTAGTCGGTCGGGTGGCGTTCCAGATTTTCCAGGGCCAGGCATTCCGGAGCGGGCAAATGGGGCGTTATTTGCTCCAGGCTGCGGAGGATGCGTTCCGTTTCACGCTCCGTAAGGTGGGGGCGCATGTCCGGGCCGGGAATATGATCCGTAACCACGTGCATGACCCACGTGTGGGGTTCCAGTTCCCGTGTCAGGTCAATGGCGCGGATGATGTTTTCCGTATAGCGGCGGCTTGATTCTTCCGTGGCGAAACCGCCGTCCGTGGGCAGGTGGACGTTCCATTTGACCCCGGCATCCGCGGCGATGCCGGCCAGTTCCCGTATTTCCGCAGGAGTAATGAGTTCTTTGCCGCAGTCTCCGGCTTCCAGCAGGAGCAGGGCGACATCATCCGCGTAATGGACGCATTCCCTGATGGCGGGCACGTAGTAGTCCGGGATGATGAAGGAGGTGCAGCCGATGTTGAGGCCAGGAACGCGGCATTTGTGCAGAGTTTTCATAAGGTGCAGAAGGTGAGCAGGACGATCCATTCCGTGCATTCCACGGTACAGCCGAACACATCCCCGGTGACGCCGCCCAGGCGGCGGCGGGCATACAGGAGCAACGCCGTGGAACCGGCCAGGGCGGCGAGCAGGGCGTACAGTCCGTGCCATCCTGCCAGCGCACAGGCAGCCAGGGTGACGGCGGCGGCTATCAGGGCGTGAACGGGGCGCGTCCCCTGCTTGAAAGCTTCCCCCATGCCGCCGGGGCGCGCGCCCGGAAAGCGCATGGCGATGAAGATCTGGCTGCGGGCCAGCAATCCTGCAAGAGCGCACGCCGTGAGCAGAAGTTCCCGGGAACCGCAGGCCGCCAGAGCCGCCAGAGCGGCTCCCTTGAATGCCAGGTTGAAGAACAGAGCCGTACCGCCGAAGGTTCCCAGGCGGGAGTCTTTCATGATTTCCAGCCGGCGTTCCCTCGGCACTTCCACGGGCAGTCCGTCCCCGCAGTCCGCCACTCCGTCCAGATGCAGTCCGCCCGTGACGGCTACCCAGCAGGCGCAGCCGATGACGCCGCAGACCAGGGGGGGGAAGAGCAGGGTGGCCGCCCAGGTCAGGACGCCCGCCAGCCCTCCCACGACGAGTCGACCAGCGGGAGCCATGCGGAGATGCCGTTCAGGTCGTTTTGCAGCGGCCACGGTCCTACCGGAAGCCGGGTCAGAAAGCCGAAGGCGGAGCGGATGGTGGTGATGACAGCCATAAATACGGGGAAGCTGGGGTCAGCGCGGAACGGTAATGTCCAGCTCCGGCAGGGTTTTCATTTCAGACAGCACGCGCGTGGCGGCGTCCAGCAGAGGAAAGAACAGGGCAGCCCCCGTGCCTTCCCCCAGGCAGAGGCCCAGGTCCATGTACATGGTGACGCCGATGTGGTCCATAATGAGCTGATGCCCAGGTTCCGCGGAGTTGTGGGAGCCGATGAAGTATTGCGCCGCTTCCGGGCGGATGCCCTGGGCGATGGCCGCCGCCGCCCCGGCGATGAAGCCGTCAATGACGATGGGGACGCGCAGGGAGGCCGCGCCCAGCATCAGTCCGGCCATGGCTCCTATTTCCGGTCCTCCCACTTTCGCCAGCACATCGATGGCGTCGGAGGGGTCAGGTTTGTTCAAGGCGATACCCTGTTCAATGAGCTCTATTTTTTTGCGGATGACTTCCCCCTTGACGCCGGAACCGCGTCCCGTCACGGTTTCCACCGGGGTTCCCGTGAGCACGGCCACGATGGCGGAGGAGGGCGTCGTATTGCCGATGCCCATTTCTCCGGCGGCCACGATGTCCAGCCCTTTGCTTTTTTCTTCACGGGCCATGTCAATGCCCACTTGCAGGCATTCCATCGCCTGTTCCCTTGTCATGGCCGGTCCCCTGCTGAAGTCGTTGGCGCCGTGCATGACTTTTCTTTTCACCAGCCCCGGCAGATCGCCGAAGTCGTAATTCACGCCCACGTCCACCACGGAGAGACGGGCTCCCGCGTTGCGCGTGAAGGCGTTGATGGTGCCCCCGCCTTGAAGGAAGTTGCGGGTCTGGATGTAAGTGACGTCCGTGGACGTCAGGCTGAGGCCGTGGTCGGCTATGTGGTGGTCCGCGGCGAAGAGGACCACAGCCTTGTCTTTCAGGCGCGGCGCGGGGTTGCCGGTCATGGCGGCAATCCGGATGGCTACGGGTTCCAGCTTCCCCAGGGCGAGGGGGGGCTTGGCCAGTATTTTCTGATGATCCAGGGCGGCTTTTGCAGCCTGTTCGTCCAGCGGGGGAATATGCAGTTTGTTCATAATGGTCAGAAGTAGGGAATAAAGAAGAGGATGAGGGTGAAGAGCACCGTGCCCGCGGCGGCGGTCATCCACATGAGGCGTATGGCCAGGGCCAGGTCGCTGACGGTAGCTTCCGTGCGCCCGGTTCCTATCCACGGGTAGTCCGCAGGAATTCCCTTGTAGGAGACCGGGCCGCCGATGCGGAGGCCCAGCGCGCCCGCGAAAGCCGCCTCGCTCCAGGCGGAATTGGGGCTGGCATGGGCGCGGCGGAAGGCCCAGCCCGTGGTGAGCGCCCTCCGGGCGGAAGTTTTCTTCACGAAGAGGGCCGCCAGGGAAATGCACGGCAGGATGAGGCGGGCGGGTAGGAAATTGAGAGCATCGTCCGTGCGTGCGGCAAAGGTGCCGAAGTGTCTGTACCGGTCGTTCTTTTTTCCCCACATGGCGTCCAGAATATTGAAAACGCGGTGCGTCAGCGCGGCAAAGGCCGCGCCGAAGAAGCCCCCAGCCAAGCTGCCTGCGGCGGCCCAGAACAAGGTGGAAAAGACGCCGTCCGTCAGATTTTCCGCCACGCTTTCAATGGCAGCTCTGGCCATGCCGTGACGGTCCAGCCGTTCCGTATCCCGCCCCACGATCATGGAGACGGAGCGCCGGGCTTCTCCATCATTCCCGCTGCGCAGGGCGTTTTCCACGTTCCGGGCATGCTCGGCCAGGCTGCGCGGGGCCATGCAGATGTAAATGACCAGAACGGACGGAATCCAGGATGCACGGAGGGAGGATAATAAGGAAAAGGGGAGGAAGAGTGCCGCGCATCCGAACCATGCAGGGATACAGGTTGCCAGAGCTGCCGCCATTCCCGCATGAAAAGTTCCTCCCCACCTCTGCCTCGCCAGTGTTTCCATGCGGCGCGCGCACCGGCCGATCAGACAGACGGGATGGCGCCTGTTGGGCGGTTCTCCCGCCAGAATATCCAGCAGGAAGGCCGCAGGCAGGATGAACGGGCACGGGAACATGGGTCAGCGTTTCAGTTGGAGAGCTCGGTAAATGGTTTTCAGGTCCAGATGTTTCCGGACTACCTCCGCCAGACGGTCCAGCGCTCCGTCCAGGTCATAGGCGGTGTGCAGGGCAGGATTGGCCTTCAGCCCCGAATCTTTCCTGACCATGTTGATGAACGCGCGGCGGAATTGGTCTCCGTCCAGCATGCCGTGCAGGTACGTGGCCCAGATGCGGCCTTTGCCGTAGCCGCAGGGGGAACCGTCTTCCCGGAACATGACGGGAGGGCTGGATTCTTTGTGGCTGGTGACGCCGTGGTGGATTTCATAGCCTGCGGCGGGAGGGGCCAGCGGCGTGCTTGCCCGGCGCACGTTGAGCAGGGTTTTGGCGGCGGCGAAGGTGGTGGAAAGTTCCAGCAGCCCCAGCCCCGGCGTGCGCTCCTCCGGGGATTCCATGTGCAGCGGGTCCAGAATGTCCGTTCCCAGCATTTGCAGCCCCCCGCAGACGCCCAGAATCCATTTTCCTTTTCCGGCATGACGGCGGATGAGGTCTTCCAGCCCGGCGGAACGGAGGGAGGCCAGATCCGCCGCCACGCTTTTAGTGCCGGGCAGGATGACCAGGTCCGGATTTCCCCATTCTTCCCGTGTCCGCACCTGGCGGAGCCGGACGTCCGGTTCCGCCGCCAGCGGGGCGAAGTCCGTGAAATTGGAGACGTGGGCGGGCATGACCACGGCCACATCCAGGCAATCCGCATGTTTCCCGTGCTCCCCGTGGCCAGGGGGCAGCGTGGCGCGGTCTTCTTCCGGAATGTTGATGTCCCGCATCATCGGGATGACGCCCAGCACGGGCTTGCCCGTATGGTTCCGCATGTAGCTGTGCGCAGGGGCTAGCAGATCCGGGTCTCCTCGGAATTTGTTGACCACGAACCCCGCCAGCAGTTCTTTTTCCCATGGGGCGAATGTCATCCACGTTCCCAGAAAGGAGGCGTATACGCCGCCCCGGTCAATATCCCCGGCGAGCAGAACCCTGGCACGCGCGTAGCGGGCCATGTTCATGTTGACCACGTCTGCTGATTTCAGGTTGATTTCTCCGGGGCTTCCGGCCCCTTCCAGACAAAGGAGTTCATATTCATCCGCCAGAGAATCGTATGCCTTGCATACGTCCGGCCAGAAGCGTCTTTTGGCCGTGAAGTATTCCCTCGCGTCCATGCTGCCTACGGGCCGCCCCATCACGATCACCTGGGAGCCGGTATTGGAATGGGGCTTGAGAAGAATGGGGTTCATCCTGGCATCCGGATCAACGCGGCAGGCCTGGGCCTGCACTATCTGGGCGCGGCCCATTTCCTCTCCCAGCGCAGTTACGCCGGAGTTGAGGGCCATGTTCTGCGCCTTGAACGGGGCCACCCGGTAGCCGTCCTGAAGGAAAATGCGGCACAGGGCTGCCGTGAGCACGCTTTTTCCTGCATCGGAGCAGGTGCCCTGAATCATCAGGGCCGGTCTGGGCGATTTACGGATAATGGAAGGGCCGTCTCCCGCCAGTTCGGCGCGCAGAGCTTCTGCCAGCAGGGCGTGTTCCTCCGGCGTGCGGATGCCGGAGCGGAACCAGCCGCCCGTTTCCAGTCCCGGATAATTGGAACAGTCGCGCAGCGCGATGCCGTATTTTTTCAGGAGCCGGGCTGCCAGGCCATGAGGCGCCCCCGCCAGGCGGAAGAGCAGGAAGTTGGCCTCAGACGGGAGTACGGCGGCACCCGGCAGGGAGGAAAGCCTGCGGAACAGGTCATCCCGGCGTTCCCGGTTCCGGACGCGTTCCCTGTCCGCCCAGGAAGAGGGATGTTCCAGAGCGGCCCTCACCGCCGCCGCCGCGAAGGCGTTCACGTTCCAGGCGGGCAGGGATTGCCGCAGCCGCTCCGCGAGCGGAGCTGTGCAGATGGAAAAACCGCACCGGACGCCGGCCATGCCGTAAAACTTGGTCAGGGAGCGCAGAACCACCAGGTTGGGCAGGAGGGATGCTTCCCGGAGCAGCGATTCCGTCCCTTCTGCGTAATCCATGAAAGATTCATCAATGATCCAGATGACTTCAGGGCGGCCCTGAACGGTCCTGCGCAGGGCCTCTGCGTCCAGCAGGCCACCGGACGGATTGGCGGGATTCGCCAGAAAAATGGCGCTTCCGTTTGCTGCCTGTTCCGCCAGACGGCGAAGAGACGGGAGGAAGGAATTCCGTTCCTCCGTCCGGATGGAAAGAACATCCGTGCCGTGGCGCAGGCAGGCCAGCCTGTATTCGGAAAAAGCGGGTTCCGGAATGACGGCCTGTTTCAGGTTTAATGCGCGCGGAAGGGCATGAATGAGTTCATTGGCCCCGTTCCCAAATGCAAAGCAGCCGGCTGGAATCCCATAATGAACCGCCGCCAGATCACGCAAATCCGCCATGTTCGGAGAAGGGTAGGGTACCGCGTTTTCCATGGCCTTCCACAGCGCTGAGGCGATGAACTCCGGCATTCCTTCCGGCCTCAGGTTGACGCTGAAGTCCAGAATATCCCGTTCCGGGCGGCAGGCTTCCGCCGCCAGGGATTTTAAGTCTCCGCCATGTGAAAAAACGTTCATGCTACAGTGATTGGAACCGGCGCGCCAAAGGTCTGCCCGTACCGGAGAAAGAAAGGAAACGCCTTGCAAATTCGGAATTCCTCAGAACCGGAGGCTTCGCCGGAAACGGGAAATCTTCCCAGTCCCGGAACAGTGGGAACAAGGCGCGTCATGAGCGCATCATGTCCTGTATACGCCGGGAGTGACAAGACAAAAATGGAACGCCCTGTATGGAAAAGAGGGATGAAAAGAAAGGCGCCGAAACGAGGAAACGTTCTCAAGACGGCGGAATGTTCAAAGAAAAAATTTTTTGTCTTGTCATACCGGTCTCTTTGGTATTTCATCCGTCCCATGAACCCTTATGGGAAGGGTTACAGACCTCAGGGACGCCCGTAGCCGGGCAGGAAATAGATGGGGAATACCGGTGTGAATCCGGAGCGGTACCGCCACTGTAAGCGAGCCTGACTCGCAAGCCAGGAAACCAGCCTGTGAGGTTGTCCAACTGTTCGGCGAGTTACCGAACGTAAGGCACTACAACCATGCTTTATACGAAGAAAGCCCTTCAAATGGGCGCTATTGCTGTTGGCCTTGCCGCATTCGCAGGCCAGTCCTCCCTTGCCGAGTCCGCTAAAAAGGAAGACTCCAAGCTCTCCGTCAAAACGGAAACCATGCAGGTGATGCCGGAACTGACCATGGCGTCTCACTTTGTGGGCGTGCCGTACAATCGCTCCGGAGTGTCCGTTTCCATCATCAAACCGGAAGAATTCCAGAAGGCGGGCATTGAAACCCTGACGGGCGCTCTTTCCCAGACGCCCGGCGTTTTCACGTTGGACGGAGGCGGCACCTGGCAGCGCGGTTCCGTGAGCAACACCGTCATCCGCGGGATGAACAAGGAGACCTACACCCTGACCATGGTTGACGGCATGCGCATCAGTGATGCCAATATGTCCGGCAACAAGCTGCTGGGCATCACCAATCTCTTTACGGTGGGCAATGCGGAAGTGGTGAAAGGCGCGCAGGGCGCCGTTTTCGGTTCCGGCGCCATTGGCGGCGTCGTCGCGATGGATACTCCGGAGGGGGAAGGCGAGCCCGTAACCAGGATTTTTGCGGAGGCCGGTTCCTTCGGCTCTTTCAACAGCTATGTCACTTCATCCGGCAAGATCAAGAAGCTTTCCTATTTTGTAGGCGTTGGGTTTGAAACTACGGAAAACGATCCGTCAATCTATCCGGCTATTTATGACAACAGGACAGGCATGAACGATTTCCGCCAGTGGCAGGAAGCCGTGCGCCTGGGCTATGACGTCAATGACAAGGTGAAGGTGAACTTTACCTATCGCCGCCTGGATTCCTACTTTGAATATCCCACGCCGTATGTGGATTACAGCCAGTGGCCTTCCGTTCCGGATTCCCATCTGTACAATACGGAAGACAAGAACCGTAGCAACCTGGTGACAGGGCGTGTGGATGCGGAGATTTCCAAGCTGTGGTCCACCAGCTTCATGGTGGGGCATTACAACATGGACTATTCCTGCCATACTCCCGGATTTGACTTCCAGCCCAACGTGATGCGCAACCGCCGCTTTCAGATGGAGTGGCGCAACGCACTGACGTGGAACAAGGAATGGAAAACCATCGCCGGCATGGCCTGGGACCGTTCCGACTACATGAGCGAAAACAATTACGTTGCCAAGGATGAATGGCAAAGCACGCTTGCCTTCTTTGCGGAGCAAATGTGGTCCCCCACGGACAGCTTTGACGCCAGCGTGGCCCTGCGCCTGGAACATGATTCCGTCTGGAATAATCATTTTACGTGGCGTTATTCCAATTCCTGGAAAGTGACGGGCAAGGATTCTCCCACCCGTATTTTCGGTTCCGTGGGTTCCGGTTTCCGCGCGCCCACCTATTTTGAGCAATATGCGGCCAATTACGGTTATGTAGGCAATCCTGATCTGGATGTGTCCAAGTCCCTGGGCGGCGATCTGGGGGTGGAACAGCGTCTGGCGGACGGCCATTATGCTTCCGTGACGGGCTTCTGGACCCGTATCGACGATGAAATCGGCACCATGAGCGTAGGCGCCTGGCCTGATTCCTATACCACTTACGCCAACTATTCCCACTGCACTTCCTACGGCGTGGAAGTGGCGTTCAAGGGACAGTTCAAGGACGCGTGGAACAGCGGCTATTATGCCAATTACACCTTCACGATGCCCAAGCGCGATTCCATCGGCAAATATGAAACCATTCAGATGGCCAATACCGCCCGCCACACCATCAACGCAGAGGTTTATACCTCCCCGGTTGAAAAGCTGACGGTCGGCTTCGGCGTGACGGCTGCCATGGGACGCACGGATTACAATTATGCCCGTCTGGACAATTTCTTTACGGCGCGCCTGTTCGCCCGTTACCAGGTAACGGACAATGTGTCCCTCCATGTGCGTCTGGAAAACCTGTTTGACCAGAAATTCATCATGACGAATGATTATAACTCCGGCCCGCGTGAAGCCCGCGGCTTCGGAATCTTCGGCGGTGTGACGGTCGAATTTTAATTCCTTTCACTACTAATTGTTGATTGCTCCCCCATCTTCCGTTTTGCGGGCTGTTTCAGGCGAAGTGAACAGTTCCGCGCGGAAGATGGGCTTTCTGTTTTCCGTAGTTCCCGGAATCGGTTAACATGCGGCAGTCATCTGAGCTGTGTTGTGCTGGATATCCATACTGGGGGCATTGGCCCTTTCCGTCTTTCTGGGAGGTGTCTTCTACTTTTCCCAGCGGGAGGGGGATGTTTGGCATGAGATTTCCGGGCGGATGGACGGCAGGGGAATGCCTGCCGTATTTGACGGTTTTGTGGAACGCTGGAACAGAGCCGTGGAGCGGGAGCTGCGCCGTGAGTTGGCTGAAGGGGAAAGGAAGAAAAAACTTCTGGTCGTTTCCCGAGGGGAAGGGGACGACCGGCGTTTGGCGGAACAGTCCCGTTCCGTGGAACGCATCAGGAAAAGGCTGTTATTGAAAGACCATATCCGCCTTCTTCCTCTGGAAGACGTGCCAGACGGATTGGAATGGCAAACCGGAATGGAAGAGCCGGAGGTGGGCGATCCGCGCGCCGTCAAGGGGGGGAAGGTCCGGTTGTGGGTCAATACTCCGTTTCCCGGAACGTTGCGTGCTTTCGGACCGGGAAGTGAAAATTTTTTCAATTACTCCGCCATTGACAACGTGTGGCTTCCCCTCGTGGGGCTGCATCCGGAAACCTTTCGGCCCATTCCGGGGTTGGCGGACCGCTGGGCCCTGTCCGCAGACGGAAAAACCGTTTTTTATCATCTGGATCCGGAAGCGGCCTATTCGGACGGACGCACCGTGAAAGCGCAGGATTTTCTGTTGAATATTTGCCTCCGCACGTCCGGTTTTGCCCGGGACCCGTTCTGGACTACCCTGTTCCGTTCCATGTATGACCAGATTACGGTATATGGGGATTCCGTCATTGCCCTTACGCTGCCGTCCCGCGGGCCGTTGCTGCCTTACATGGCCTGTGCGGATTTTCATCCGGCCCATCCCGGTTTTTATCATGATTTCAACGCTCTGTTTCTGGAACGCTACCAGTGGAAAGTCCCTCCAAATACGGGAGGCTACATGGCTGTTCCCGCTAAAATCCGGATAGGTGAAAGCATTACCCTGGCCCGCGTGAAAAAATGGTGGGCAAAGGACAGGAAGTATTACCGCCATTCCTGCAATGCGGACCAGGTGGAGCATGTGTTTGTGAACATGGAAAACAGGGCGGTAGAAATGTTCCGCCGCGGAGATCTGGACGTCATGAACGTCCGCAAGCCGGAGGTGTGGGAAACGGGGCTGGAGCAGCCGGAAGTGCACCGGGGCTATATAGATAAATACAGTCAGGAAGCCAATTATGCCTGCCCTCCGTACGGCCTGTATCTGAATTGCTCGGACAAACTGTTGAAAAATCCGGATATCCGCCGCGGGCTGGCGCATTCCGTGAACATGGGCATGGTGATTGATACCCTGTTCCGCGGGAATATGAGAAGGCTCGGTTCCTACATGGAGGGGTACGGAGACCTGACTCTTCCGTTGAAAGCGCCGGAATACAGCAAGAAAAAAGCCATGGAATATTTTGCCCGCGCCGGTTACCGGGAAATGGGGACTGACGGCGTGCTGAAAAATGGACGGGGAGAACGGCTGGTGGTGGAGTTGACATTTGCGGATTCATCCACCCTGATGACTAATGTCTGTTCCATTCTCCGGCAGGAAGCGCTGAAGTGCGGGGTGGACCTGCGTCTGGATTCCCTTACCTACAGTGTCTGTTCCCGTAAGGTTTTTGAAAAACGGTATCAGGCAGCTCTGTGGGCGTGGCCGTTGCAGACGCCGTTCCCCCGGCTGTATGAAACATTCTCTTCCGAGTTGGCGTATGACGCCCGCGGAAATCCCGTAAGCAATACGAATAATATTGTTGCCGTGTCGGACGCTGAACTGGATGCCGCCCTGGATGCGGAACGCAATGCCCCGGATACCGATTCCCTGAAGCAGGCCCTTCACCGTGCCCAGCAGCGCCTTCATGAACTTTGCGTCTGGATTCCCGGCTGGAGGGAGCCCTACACGCATATCGCCTGCTGGCGCTGGATACGCTGGCCGGAATCACCCACGCGGTTCTGTTCCCCCAGAATTTACGATCCTCTGGAGTCGCACCTGTACTGGGTGGATGAGGAAATAAAGAGGGAGACGCTGGAGGCTCGGAGCCGGGGCGTTCCGTTTGAGGAAAAGCATCAAATAATGCATCTTGAAAGAAAGGATGGTTCCGCTCCGTAATAAAACCGGGCCGCCGTTTCTTTTTAAATTGAAAGGAGGAGGTTTTTCATCATAATCCCCATCTCATTTACTGCAATTAATTATTAATTCCATCACCATGAAATTATCCTTTTTTCCCGTTCTTCTTCTGGCAGGGCATCTTGGCGTGGCCGCTCCCATGCCTCTGCCGGAATCCAATGACGGAGCCAAACATGTCTTTTCCACTAATCAGGAAAATTTTTTGATGGACGGAAAGCCCGTCAAAATCATTTCCGGGGAAATGCATTACCCCCGCGTGCCGCGCCAGCACTGGAAAGACAGGTTCCAGCGCATGAAAGCCATGGGCATGAATACCGTCTGCACTTATCTGTTCTGGAACGCTCATGAACCGGAACCGGGCAAATGGGACTTCTCCGGCAATCTGGATTTTGTGGAATTCATCAAGGAAGCCCAACAAGCAGGCCTGTGGGTCATCGTGCGTCCGGGGCCCTATGTGTGCGGGGAATGGGAATTCGGCGGATTTCCCGGCTGGCTGCTGAAAGATGAAGATTTGAAAGTCCGTTCCCAGGACCCCCGCTTTCTGGAACCGGCCATGGCTTATCTTAAAAAAGTCTGTTCCATGCTGGAACCGCTGCAGATCACCAAGGGAGGCCCCATCATCATGGCCCAGGTGGAAAATGAATACGGCTCTTATGGTTCCGACAAGGATTACGTCAAGAAGCATCTGGACGTGATCCGGAAAGAACTTCCGGGCGTGGTTCCCTTCACGTCGGACGGCCCGAACGACTGGATGATCAAGAACGGCACGCTTCCGGGCGTGGTCCCCGCCATGAATTTCGGCGGCGGAGCCAAGGGCGCCTTTGCGAATCTGGAAAAGCACAAAGGCAAAACGCCCCGCATCAACGGCGAATTTTGGGTGGGATGGTTTGACCACTGGGGCAAGCCCAAGAATGGCGGCAGTACGGAGGGTTTCAACCGCGACCTGAAGTGGATGCTGGAAAATAATGTTTCCCCCAACCTTTTCATGGCGCATGGAGGGACCTCCTTCGGTTTCATGAACGGGGCGAACTGGGAAGGCGCCTACACGCCGGACGTCACCAATTACGACTACGGCTCCCCCATTTCCGAAAACGGAACCCTGACGGACCGCTACCGCACGTTCCGCCAGACCATTCAGGATTATTACGGTGATACGTACAAGCTTCCCGAACCTCCCGCCCAGCCGGAAATGATGGAGCTGCCCCCCATCACGTTTACGGAAACGGCCGGCATGTTCTCCCGCCTTCCTCAGCCCGCCATCCGCAAGGATCCCGTCCACATGGAAGCCCTGGGGCAAAGCCTGGGCTTCATCCTGTACCGGACAAAGGTGCAAGGCCCGGTGAAAGGAGAACTGAAGATGAACAACATGCAGGACCGCGCCATCGTTTACGTGGACGGCAAGAGGCAGGGGGCGGCGGATCGCCGTTACAAGCAGGATTCCTGTGACGTGGTGATTCCTTCCGGACTTCACACGGTGGACATCTTTGTGGAAAACATGGGCCGCATCAACTTCGGCGGTCAGATCCAGGGCGAGCGCAAGGGCATCCGGGGGCCCATCACGCTGGACGGCAAAAAGCTGGAAAACTTCCTTATCTACAACTTCCCGTGCAAGGGAGTGGAGCTTCTTCCCTTCTCCGGCAAGAAGCCGGCGGGCGACCAGCCCGTGTTCCACCGCGGATATTTCAACGTTTCCAATCCCAAGGATACCTACCTGGATATGCGGGACGGCTGGAAGAAAGGCGTCGTGTGGGTGAACGGCCGCAATCTGGGCCGCTTCTGGTTTATCGGCTCCCAGCAGGCTCTTTATTGCCCCGGAGAATACCTGAAGCCTGGGAAAAATGAAATCGTGGTGTTGGACGTGGACGGAGGTTCCGGCACGGTAAAGGGTGTGAAGGAAGCCATTTATGAAGTCAACAGAGACCCCGCCATGGCGGATGTCTTCCGCGTGGGCAAACCTGTGGCTCCCGCTGCCGGCCAGCTGGTGCATAAGGGGACCTTCGTCAAGGGGGCGGATCAGCAGGAAATCAAATTCCGCGCTCCCGTCCAGGCCCGTTACATCGCCATTGTCAGTAAAAACGCCCATGACAACGGCCCCCATGCCGCTATTGCGGAGCTGAACTTCCTGGATGCCTCCGGCAACCTGCTTCCCCGCGAACAGTGGTCCGTGGTTTATGCGGATTCCCATGAAACGACGGGGGAAGCCGCCCAGGCGGGCCTGGTGATGGACAACCAGCCCACCACCTACTGGCATACCAAGTGGCAGGGGGACAACCCCCAGCACCCGCACATGATCGTGCTGGATCTGGGCAAGGTGCAGAAACTTTCAGGATTCCGCTACCTGCCGCGTCAGAACCGGGAAAACGGCCGCATCAAGGACTATGAAGTCTATGCGTCTCCCAAACCGTTCAAGCCTGCCAGGTAAGATCCACTGAATTGCTGAACTTTCCAGGGCCGCTCCCTCTTGAATGAGGGGCGGCCTTGTTGCGTCCGGACATCCCGGAAGAAACAGTCCTCCTTTTTCCGGGTAAGCGCCGTTCCGGTTTAAAGATACGTATCAGCTTTCCGTTCCCTTGTTTTCCGCTGTTGTGCGTGCCGGCATTTCATACGCAAAAAAGGCGGCTCCGCAGTGTAACGGAGCCGCCGGAAGGCAGTAAAAACTGATAGCTGGTTTGTTAGAAGTTCCAGGAGAAGCCCAGCTTGATGGTGTGGTAGCCGGGATCATTGTAACCCTGAATCTGGTAGTATTCGTAGCCGATCAGGAAGTCCGCGCTGTTGGAGATGCTGAACTTGAAGCCGGCCTGGGCAGCCCAGGAAAACTTGGTGGAGGAAATGGTGCGGGAACGGCTGCCGTCTTCCAGGCCATGAATGGTGGTCTTCACGTCGCCGTAAGTGGCGCCGATTTTGCCGCCCAGATAGAACATGGTGTAGTCGCCGATGGGAAGGTTCAGCGTGTAACCGGCCATCATCGGAATATAGGTGGAACGGAGGCTGGCGGTATAAGGACCGCTGATGCCCAGGTCCTGCACGCTGGGATGGTGGGAACCGGCCAGGATACCGCCGTTCAGGGAAATTTGATGAACAATGCTGCCGGTTTCAATATAGTTGAAAATGCTCAGATTGCCGCCGGCCACGTTGGGCATGGCGTCTTTGGTGGCGATTCCGTAAGTCCCTTCCAGGGACATGCCGAACTGGCCGTCGTATTTATCGGCATGATAGGCGCTGGCGGAAGACACGGAGGCCGCAATGGCCAAACCTAACAGTATAGTTTTGTTCATATGGAGATAAATGGTGAATTTAACTGTAATACATTCTTGGCAGTTTTCTCTTTTGAAGTCAAACATGAAATATCAAATGGACGCGAAATCCCCAAACCCGGGGAGATGAAGTTGCCAGAACGCTCCCGGTGGGGTACATTCTGCTTCATGGAACAACAAGCGTGTGATTTGCTGGTGACCGCTTCCCGTATTCTGGGCGGGGCGGAACAGTCCGGCGCTCCCGGAGATGCGGCCGTCGCCGTCCGGGACGGGAAGATTCTGGAAACGGGGGGCGTTGCAGAGCTGGAAGCCAGGTGGACGCCCGCCGTCCGCAGGGATCTGGGAAATGTGCTGCTGATGCCGGGGCTGATTAATGCCCATACGCATGTCCCCATGACTTTTATGCGCGGTTTTGCGGATGACTTGCCGCTGATGGAATGGCTGACCGGGCATATTTTCCCGGTGGAAGCCCGGCTGACGGATAAAATCGTCTCCCTGGGGGCCCGGCTGGGCATGTATGAAATGATGCGGACGGGCACCACGGCGTTTGTAGATTCCTACCTATTGGAGGCCAATGTCCTCCAGGAAGCGGAACGCATGGGAATGCGCTGTGTTGGCGGGGAAGTCGTTTTTGCTTTTCCCTCTCCGGCATACGGGGGGTGGGATGGTGCGGAAGCCCTGTACCGGGAGCAGGCGGAACGCTTTTCCGGCCGCGGCAGAGTGCAGGTGGCCCTGATGCCGCACAGCGTGTACACTACCAGTGACGAAGTGCTCCGGAGTTCCATGAAGCTGGCGGAGGAACTGGATCTGATGCTGCATATCCATCTGTCCGAATCCGCCGGGGAAGTGGAGCAGTGCCGTTCCCTGCACGGGGGAAGGCGCCCCGTGGGCTATGCCCGCGATATGGGGCTGCTGAATGAACGCGCCGTGCTGGCTCATATGGTGGACGTGACGGATGAGGAACTGGAGCTGGTTGCCGCTTCCGGGGCGGCGGTTGTCCATAACCCGGTCAGCAACCTGAAACTGGCATCCGGCTTCGCCCGCGTGCGGGATATGGTGCGGGCCGGCGTTCCCGTCTCTCTGGGAACGGACGGAGCGTGCAGCAACAACAGTCTGGACATGTTTGAAACGATGAAGCTGGCCGCTATTCTTGCCAAGGGGTACAGCGGTGACGCTACTGCGCTTCCCGCCATGCAGGCGTTGAAGATGGCTACGGCGGAGGGCGCCCGCATTTTCCGGACGCCGGGGCTGGGAACACTGGTTCCGGGAGCTCCTGCGGATATGATCGCCATGAATTTGGATGAACCGAATTTGTGCCCGATTTTCAACGAGACGTCCCATGCCGTTTATGCATCTTCCGGCAAGGATTGCGTGTTCACCATGGTGGAAGGGAAAATTTTGTATGACCATGGAATTTACACGGATGGCCTGTATGAGGATACCGCCGCGGAAATGCGGGATCTGGTAAAGTGGGTGAAAAACAGTGATTAAGTATTGGAAATGAGCGAATAAAGGCAGGTTTTCGACACATGCTTTAATCACCGGTCCCTTACTTCTGCTATCTGTCGGCCTCCTGAGTCGGCGCATGCTCATATTCCTTCTTTACCCGCAAGGGGGGATGCCTTTATAGTAATTTCATGCAATATGATCTCATCGTCATTGGTGGAGGCCCTGCCGGCTATGTGGGCGCCATCCGCGCCGCCCAGCTGGGGAAATCCGTGGTGTGCGTGGAACGCGAGCGGGTAGGGGGCACCTGTCTGAACTGGGGTTGCATCCCCACCAAGGCGCTTCTGAAAAACGCTGAGGCCTACCTGACTGTAACGGCCCGTGCCAGGGAATTCGGCATGACGGTGGAAGGCGTCAGCGTGGATTGGAGCGAAGTGATCGGCCGTTCCCGTAAGGTCAGCGACCGCCTGGCCGGCGGCGTGGGGTTCCTGTTCAAGAAAAACAAGGTGGATTCCGTTACGGGGGAAGCCTCCATCATTTCTCCCGGCAGGGTGGAAGTAAAGGCCGCCGACGGGACGGTGAATGTTCTGGAGGGAAAGAATATCCTGGTCTGTACCGGCTGCGTCACCCGCACGGTTCCCAGCCTCCCCCTGAACGGTACTACCGTCATCGGCTCCAGGGAAGCCATGGTGCTGGAAAAGCGGCCTGAAAGCATGATCATCATCGGTTCCGGAGCCATCGGCACGGAATTTGCCTACATTTACAATTCATTCGGCACCAGAGTGACGCTTATTGAAGCGCTTCCCCGGATGCTTCCCAATGAAGACGACGACTCCTGCATGACGCTGGAAC